>JAZSJM010000073.1:0-5422 GCA_045534325.1 Treponema sp.
AGGGTTCAAGTCCCTTCTCTCGCACTAAAAAAAAGCAAATTAATTTTGCGGGAATAGCACAGTGGTAGTGCGCCGCCTTGCCAAGGTGGATGTCGTGGGTTCGATCCCCATTTCCCGCTCTATTGCACAACTGTTATAAAAATTGTAAACAGATGCAAATTAATTTTGCGGGAATAGCACAGTGGTAGTGCGCCACCTTGCCAAGGTGGATGTCGTGGGTTCGATCCCCATTTCCCGCTCTATTGCAAAAAGGGATTTGATTTCATCTCAAATCGCTTTTTTTATAAATATTTTTAAGGGGCCATCAAAGTGAAATTCACAAAAGAAATCACAAAACTTGAAAAATCAGCTGCAAAATTAACAGTTACAGTTGCAAAAAAAGATGTAGAAGAAAGTTACAAATCAACACTTGGCAAGTATGTTAAACAGGTTCAAATTCCTGGTTTTAGAAAAGGTCACGTACCGGCAAATGTTTTAGAGCGCAAATATGGTGAGCAAATTAAAATTGAAGCTGCAAGCGAACTTATTGACGGAGTATTAAACGAAATATTCCAGGACGAAAACGAAAAAGAAAACCGCCCTCTTCCATACGCACAGCCACGCATGGACGAAATGCCTCCATTTGACACAACAAAGGATTTTGTGTTTACAGTTACATACGATGTATTCCCTTCTGTAGAAGTAAAGGATTTTAACGGAATCACAATTAAAGAACCTCAGGTAACTGTTGGAGATACAGAAGTAGCAGAAGAATTAAAAGCCATTCAAGAGCGCAATGCTGCCGTAATGGATAAAAAAGACGGTGAAAAATGCGAAAAAGATAATATCGTAACAATTGATATTGTTGAAATCGGCGAAGACGGAAAAGAAATTGCTGATACAAAACGTTCAGGATTTACATTCACAATCGGAACAAAGGAAAACGTTTATAAAATCGATGATGAAATCATCGGTATGAAAAAAGACGAAACAAAAGAAATTACAAAGAAATATTCAAAAACAGAGGAAGATAAGTCTCTTGCTGGAACAACAAAAAAATACAGTGTTACTGTTAAACAGTTAAAAGTTCGAAATCTTCCAGCATTGGATGATGATCTTGCTCAGGATGTAAGCGATAAATACAAAACACTTGCTGACTTAAAAGAGGATCTTCTCAAAAATCTTAACACAGCAAAAGATAGACGTGTTAAGGAAATGAAAATAAATTCTCTTCTTGAACAGCTTATTGAAAAAAATCCAATCGAAATTCCAGAAAGTATGTTAAAAGCAGAATTAGACGGTCGCTGGTATCAGATGGCACAGCAATTCCAAACAACACCTGAAGATCTTGAAAAAATGATTGTTGCTTCAGGCCAGAAAAAGGAAGACATGCTATCTCAGTGGACTGGAGATGCTGAAAAAATGCTAAAAAGCAGAATCATTGTAGATTCACTTATCAAAGCAAAAAATGTTTCTGTAACTCCAGAAGAAGTTGAAGAAGCATACAAAAAACTTGCTGATTCAAACGGTGTATCTGTAGAAGATGTAAAAAAACACTACGCAGATCCACGCTCAAAAGAGTGGTTTATTGATGATGTAAAAGAACAGAAGTTATACGACGACATTTTCAAACAGGTAAAAGTCGTAAAAGGTGACAAAATAGCATTTGCAGACCTTTTTAACGCCAACTAATTTTAATAAGGCAAATTAAGGACGGAATGTAGTACAAATAATTGTTTACATTCCGTTTTTTTTTGATTTTTCTGCAAATTATTACTATATTTATATTGGAGTTAAAAATGAATGAAACAATGAATACAGTAGTACCACATGTAATAAAAAGAACTGGAAACGGCGAAAGAGTATATGATATTTTTTCCAGACTTTTGGAAGAAAGAATTATTTTTATAGATGGCGAAATCGATGATGCAACCGCAGATCTTATTGTTGCACAAATTTTATATCTCGAATCTGAAAATCCAGACAAAGACATAAGCATGTACATAAACTCGCCTGGCGGAAGTGTTACAGCCGGGCTTGCAATTTATGATACGATGCAATACGTAAAGTGTGATATCCAGACAATATGTATTGGACAGGCCTGTTCAATGGGTGCCCTGCTTTTAGCTGGAGGAACAATCGGTAAAAGATTTACCCTTCCTTCTAGCCGCATAATGATTCATCAGCCGTCAGGTGGTGTACGCGGTCAACAAAGTGACATTACCGTACAGGCTAAAGAACTTTTAAGAATAAAAAAATTATCAATCGAATTTCTTGCAGAAAAAACAGGAAAATCATACGAACAGGTTGCACAAGACATTGAACGTGATTTTTATATGACTGCTCAGGAAGCAAAAGAATACGGAATTGTTGATACTGTAATGCCAAAAAGAGAAGCTACAGCTAAGGAGTCAAAATAATGAGAGGTTTCAGAAGTGATACGCAGTATTGTTCATTCTGCGGAAAACCTGCAAGCGAAACAAGACCTCTTGTAGCAGGTCCTTCAAATAATATTTACATCTGTGATAAATGTATTGCAGTCTGTCAGAGTATTATCGAGGATCAGAAGAAGGATTTGTCGCCGATTGATATGAATGATATTTCTTCTCCAAAAGAGTTCAAAGAATATCTTGATCAATATGTTATCGGACAGGATTACGCAAAAAAAGCACTTTCCGTTGCTGTTTATAATCATTACAAGAGAATGTCATCTCTTAAAAAGAACACTATCGCAACTGCCGACGGAGATAAATCAAAATTTAACGATGTAAAAATTGAAAAATCTAATGTTCTTTTAATTGGCCCTACTGGAAGTGGTAAAACATTGCTTGCAAAAACTCTTGCACAAAAACTAAATGTACCGTTTGCAATTGCAGACGCAACTACACTTACCGAAGCAGGATATGTCGGAGAAGATGTAGAAAATGTATTATTAAAGCTCATTAACGCTGCCGATGGAAATATTCCTGCTGCAGAGAGAGGAATAATTTTTATTGACATAATTGATAAAATTGGAAGAAAAAGCGAAAACACATCTATTACAAGAGATGTAAGCGGCGAAGGCGTACAGCAGGCTCTTCTTAAAATAATTGAAGGAACGGTTGCTTCAGTTCCACCACAGGGTGGACGTAAACATCCAAATCAGGAAATGATTGAAATTGACACAACAAATATACTCTTCATTCTCGGAGGAGCTTTTGTAGGAATCGATAAAATCATTGAGCAGCGTGTTGCAGGTAAGTCAATAGGATTTGGCGGAAACATCGGCACAATGGATGAAAAGCAGAAAATGGAGCTTTTAAACCAGTGTACGCCAGATGACCTTGTAAAATTTGGTCTAATACCAGAAATCATCGGTCGTATGCCTATAACGGTCGCATTAAAAGAACTGACAAAAGACGACCTTACACGCATTCTTACAGAACCTAAAAATTCAATTGTAAATCAACTAAAGGCAAATTTTGCAATAGATGACCTTGAACTTGATTTTACAGATGATGCACTAGATGCAATTGCAGATATTGCCATTAAGCAGAAAACAGGTGCCAGAGGTCTTCGTTCAATCTGCGAAAAACTTTTAATGGATTTAATGTACGAAGTGCCAAGCATCAAGGGAAAGAAAAAGCTTACGATTACAAAAGAAATCGTTCAGTCAAACAAACTGCCTGACCCTCAGACACTTTTGATTGACCAGAAAACCGCGTAAGTTTTTACTGTCATTGCCTGGCTATGCCCCCCACTGTCATTCCCGCGCTTAGACGCGGGAATCTTTTTTTTCCCCATCCTTTACAAACTAAAAAAGAAAAACTAGCCTTATTCTTAAAGTCATGATAAAATAATATTATATTATTAATCTGGAGTCTCCTATGACTATTTCAAAAAGTTGGTTTTCTTATTTAACATGTGCCGTTGCACTGTCACTCTGCACAGGGCTCTTATTGAGTTTTGTTTCCTGCAGCGTTTCATCGACCAGCCAGGAGCCGAAGGTAAAAATCATCCTTGATGCCAACGGCGGTTCTTTCTCAGAAACAACTGAAACGACACAAACGCTTTTAATCAAAAAGAACCAGGCAACTTCCCTACCGACAGCAGATGAACTCGGTCTTTCCTGCTTAAATCACAACTTTACAGGCTGGGCAAAAAGTCAGCAGGGCACGGCTGAATACAACGATGGAGACAGCATTACATCCGCTACAGATTTAACACTCTATGCCCAGTGGGAAGCTGTAAATACAACATACACAGTAAGACACCTTCTGCAAAACCTTCAAGATGACAGCTACACCGAGAAAGCCGCAGAGCCAAAATCGGGCAAATCCGGCACTCAGACTGTTGCTTCAGCCAAATCCTACGAAGGTTTTACAGCAAAAACCTTTGAACAGGAAACAATCCAAGCCGACGGCTCAACAGTTGTAGAAATCTACTACGACAGAAACACTTATACTCTTTCTTACAGTTCAACATACGGGGAACCTCCTGCAAGCAAGCCCGTAAAATACGGATATTTACTCACCGCATCCGACTTACCGATTCTGCCCGATACAGTTTTAAGTTTTAACGGCTGGCGCCTCGACGGGGCTTCAATTGAAGAAGGATACACAATTAAAACGGATATAACTCTTACAGCCCAGTGGCAGGCTCTTTCTTCAGCTACAAAGGAAAACTTCAGCGCTGTTATAGCAGCATTGACAGAAGACTCAACAATCGTAATAACCGGGGAACTGTCAGACAGTGATTTAGCAGCAATAGCAACTGCGATTAATAATTCTACCTACAAAGTAAATCTTGATTTGTCACAGACAACAGGACTTACATCGATTCCTGGTGATACATTTTGGGGTTGTTCAAAGCTTTCAGGAATCACTATTCCTGACTCCGTTACTTCTATTGGTGACTACGCTTTCTGTTACTGTACGTCCCTTTCTTCTGTCAATATTCCTGACTCAGTTACTTCTATTGGCATGTGGGCTTTCATAAACTGCTCTTCGCTTTCTTCTGTCAATATAGGCGACTCTGTTACTTTTATTGACACCTGCGCTTTCTATGGCTGCACATCCCTTTCTTCTGTCACAATTCCTGACTCCGTTACTTGTATTGAAGTCGGCGCTTTTGGATACTGTACTTCCCTTTCTTCAGTGACTTTTAATTGTCACATTACTCTTAATATTACTCAGGGTTTTGATTGTTCTATTTATTCTGTCAATATCGGCGACTCTGTTACTTCTATTGACTGCGATGCTTTCCATGTCTTTGAAAGTTTAACAGATATTTCTGTGGATTCAAATAATGCAAACTATTCCAGTATAGACGGGGTCCTGTTTAACAAGGATGCAACTGCTCTAATTACATACCCGGCAGGTAAACAATCTGCCACATACACTATTCCTAACTCCGTTACTTCTATTGGTGGCTACGCTTTCTATCGATGCACTTCCATTTCTTT
>JAZSJM010000096.1:0-11333 GCA_045534325.1 Treponema sp.
ATTTCTTCAACTTCTGATTCTTCTTTTTGCTCCTCTTCAGGTATTTCAACAGGAGCTTCTTCTTCCTGTAAAAGTTCTTCCTGATTTTCCGTTACATTTTCTTCTATCGTATCAACTGATTCTACATTTTCAACTGGTACAATGCTTTCATTTTCTGTTTCGGTTGTAGCTTCATCACCTTCATCAGCTCTTTTATCACTATCTGTTTCATCTGTTTCAGCATTTTCAACAGTTTCAACATTTTCTATAACAGAATCAACAGTCTGCTCCTCTTCCTCAGTTGGAGTTTGTTCATTTTTTTCAGGCAACACGCTTAAATTTGAATAATCAGTTTCATCCTCTTCATCAGAAAGAACCGCTGTTCCAGAAACTGTTTCATCCAGGCTACCTGTTCTTTTTGTTATTTTAACCTGAACATTAGAATCTTTTTTTATTGCAAGTTTATCAGCCGCTTCTGGTGAAAGCATAATAGCAACACCTTCACTGGCATCAATTGAGCCTAAGATTAAAACATCTACAGTACTTCCCGTTGCAGGATTTGTTACAGTTACACTGTCCCCAGGTAAATAGCCAATTGTTCTTGCGAACAAGCCTCTTGGCATCTCACCATCATCTGCAACAACAGCACGTCCATCCAGTGATGGTCTGGCTGCAGCAAACAAAATTGCTACTGTAAAAACTGTAAAAATTAAAGAAATAATTTTTTTCATGTTTATCCCCTCTTACTTTGCATTCTTTAATGTCGAACTGATTTGCGAAGCAACATAACTTGCAAAATTATATACGCCGGTTTCATTATTATTTGTAGCGTCAACAGGACCCGGATTTTCAGATCCTGTTGAAATTAGTTTTCCAGTTTTAGCATTATAATTATTCCATTTTACGGTTTTGATTGAATCTAAAACAAAAACTTCACTGCTGTTAGCTTTTTCTGGAATAAAGACAACTTCCAACCTTACAAGGATATCCATGCTCCCGATTATAGTTTCGACTAGAGCACGCTTTAATTCTGCTTTATCTGCATTATCATCTTTTTTTATAAAAACAGGAGAATTGGAAACAATATGACCACTTTCAAAGAAAAAATCTACAAGAGCCTGTTCAAAAAGATAGGACATTGCAAACACATCTTCCTGTCCAGGATTATTCTGAACAATCTGAAAATTCAAATTTTTTGCATTTGCAAAACAAAGAGTAAATAAAAAAAATGTCAGAAAAACATAAATCTTCTTCATCTTTATAAATATCGGTTTTAAAAAAATAATGTTTATATAAAAAAATAAAAAAAACCGCTGGGTTTTTCCAGCGGTTGTAAAAAAAGCACGATTTATGCTTATTTTGAGTAGTATTCAACTACCATCTGTTCATTAATCTGTACAGGGATTTCTGCACGGAGTGGAAGACGTGTAAGTTTTCCACAGAACTTTTCTTCATCACGGTCAAGATAGTCAAGTTTTGCCTTGTTATCTGAAAGCCATGTTTTTTTGAACTGTTCACTCTTCTGTGATTTTTCTGTCAAAGAGATAACCTGTCCAACTTTTACTGCGTATGATGGAACGTTGATTTTTACTCCGTCAACTTCGATATGACAGTGAGAAACCATCTGACGAGCCATACGAATTGAATTTGCAAATCCAAGACGATAAACAAGGTTATCGAGACGTGATTCAAGTTCAATAAGTAAAGCAACACCAGTCATTTCTGATGACTTTGAAGCTAATTCAAAGTAACGACGAAGCTGGCGTTCAAGAATACCATAATAAGCCTTAACCTTCTGTTTTTCGATTAAGTGAAGACCATAATCAGATGTCTTCTTAGTTTTCTTGAAAGCTGGTGCTCCTGCTCTTTCCATAGCCTTTGGGTGTCCACATACGTTTACACCAAGTCTTCTACATTCCTTAAAACGAGGACCATGTTTTGTAGCCATTTAAATGCTCCTAAAATCTTCATCAAGTTTGTAATAACCACAAGCCGCGCAGTTACTGTTACTTGATTTTCAAAGTTATGTACTGCTTAGAGGGAAGCTAATCAGTCTAAATAAATTATCAGTTTTCTTAATTTTTATCAAGAGAGTATGTTTTTTTCAATAAAAAAAATCAACGATAATACAAATTTTTTATATTATTGTAAATTATACTTTGTAATGATAAAATCATATCAAGTGGGAAAATAAATATGCTGCAAAAAATAGATTCAAAGATTTATATTATAGGTGCAGGCTTTGCAGGGCAGATGATTGCACAGGATCTTCTCCGTAAAAAAATATTCGGTACCGTTGCAGCCTTTTTAGATGATGATAAAAAATTAATTGGAAAATACATAGAAGGTATTCCTGTTTTAGGACCAATAGCAGAGGTCGC
This sequence comes from Treponema sp., assembly GCA_045534325.1. Classification (GTDB taxonomy): domain Bacteria; phylum Spirochaetota; class Spirochaetia; order Treponematales; family Treponemataceae; genus Treponema_D. Next base: position 2,361 of record JAZSJM010000096.1, read on the forward strand.
AAGTCTTGTAAAATGCGGACCTTTAGATGAAGCGATAATTGCGATTCCAAGTGCACCTGTTGAAAAAATCAGGCAAATTCACGAAATACTAAAAAAAAGTGGCTTTTCACATATAAAAATCTTGCCGGGCATTAGTCAGATTGTTGATGGAAAGGCTCATTTGGTGCAGACAAGGGAAATCGATCCTCTAGATATTCTTGGACGAACACCTGTAATAATACCACTGCATCAAAGTTTGAAATATCTTCGTGGAAAACGCGTTCTTATTACAGGGGCTGGAGGCTCAATCGGCTCAGAGCTTTCAAGACAGCTTTTATCGGGAGGAGCAGAACGTCTTTATCTTTTTGGTCACGGAGAAAATTCGATTGTACAAATATACAGAGAACTTCATGTATTACAGCAAGAAGGCGTGGGAGAAAAAGCATCTGTTGTGCCGATAATCGGAGATATGAAAGATAAGGAATATGTAAATTACATCATAAAAAAGACAAGGGCCGATGTAATTTTTCACTGTGCAGCGTATAAACATGTTCCTATGATGGAAGAAAATCCTGTTGCAGCAATTCAAAACAATGTATTTGGTACAAAAAATCTTTTAGATGCTGCCTTAGAAAACAACGTAAACCGATTTGTCCTTATTTCAACTGATAAAGCAGTAGCCCCGGTAAGTGTATATGGGGCAAGTAAAATGCTTTCCGAAAAACTTGTTCTTAACTACTCAAAAAAAACAAAAAAAGGACAGAACTTTATGTTTGTCCGTTTTGGAAATGTTCTGGGATCCAGAGGGTCAATTCTGCCATTATTTCAGGAGCAGATAAAAGCCGGCGGACCTGTAACTGTTACAGATAAAAAAATGGAAAGATTTTTCATGACAATTCCTGAGGCATGTTCACTTGTGCTTGAAACAGGCGGAATTGGTCAAAATGGTAAGTCGTATCTTCTGGACATGGGTGAACCGGTAAAAATTTATGATCTTGCAGAACAAATTATAAGATTTTCAGGGCTTGAACCTCAAAAAGATATTGAAATAAAAATAATCGGGGCTCGGGAAGGTGAAAGAAATTTTGAACCTCTTTGGTTAAAAGAAGAACAGCCTAAAAAGACAAAATATGAAAAACTACTCGAACTAAAGAATATATATTTTAATGAATCAGATCTTTCTCAACTCTTACAAATAATTTATCCGATTTGCTACTACGATGAAAATAAAAAACAATTTTTCCGCAACAAAGAACTTCTAATAAAAACTTTATGTGATAAAATTCCATCCCTTGATGAATATTATAAAAACACAAAGAACAATTCAAAAAATCTCTAGAGGTAAATAAATAAAATGAGTGAAATAAAAGTTCCTTTTTTTAAGCCTTCATTTTCTCAAGAAGAAAAAGATGCTGTATGTGCTGTAATAGATTCGGGTTGGCTTACAACAGGAAATATAACTCACCTTTTTGAGCAGGAATTCGCAGAATATGTTAATTCAAAACATGCTCTTGCAGTAACTTCAAACACCAGCGGAATGATTCTTGCAATGGAAGCATGCGGCGTGCAAAAGGGAAAATATATAATTACAACTCCATACACCTTTGTATCTACAGCTTCATGTGCAATTCACTTAAATGCAGATGTATATTTTGCTGATACAGAAAAAGATTCCTATTCAATATCCCCTGATTCTATAAGAAATATTCTTGAAAAATTAAAAGAACAAAACGAATTGGATAAAGTTGCTGCAATTGTACCTGTTCATATTGCAGGAAATATCTGCAACATGGAAGCGATACGATCTCTTTCAGAAGAATATTCAACACCACAAAATAAAATTTATATAATAGAAGATTGCGCCCATTCATTTCCAAGCCAGACAAAAAGCGGTTTTGCAGGAACGTTAGGCGATGCTGGAGTTTTTTCTTTTTACGCCACAAAAACAATGACCACAGGTGAAGGTGGAATGGTAACAACAAACAGCGATGAAATTGCAAAACGAATAAGCGTAATGCGCCTGCACGGAATGAACAGAGATGCATGGGACCGATACACAAGTCCGAAAGCAAGCTGGGAATATGATATAATTGCCCCAGGCTTTAAATCAAATCTTCCTGATATTTTAAGTGCAATAGGAAGAGTTCAACTAAAAAAAGCTCTAGATTTTGACAGAAAGAGAAAGGAAATTGTAAAAAAATATAATCACGCGTTTAAAAACTATGATTTTTTTACATTACCGCCGGACGGCGAAGGTAATGCCTGGCATCTTTATCTTTTACAATTAAAACTTGAAGAACTAAACTGTGACAGAAACACATTCGCAAGAGAACTTCAAGAACGGGGAATAGGTATATCAATGCACTTTATTCCTTTGTTTCATTTTACTTGGTGGAAAAACAAATACTCTGGTTTTACTTCTGAAAACTTTCCTAATGCTCAAAAGCATTACATTTCAACAATAAGCCTGCCGTTATGGCCAGAAATGACACAACCAATGGTTCAAAAAGTCATTGATACTGTCATCGAAATAGGGAAAAAATACAGTGCAAACTAAAAAAAATGAAACAAAAAAAAATAATCTTTTCTTTAGTGATGAATTCTATTCTGATTTATACGAAGAAGGCATGGTTTATGCTTCAATTGTCAGAAGTCCAGTTCCAAAAGGCAAAATTCTATCATTAAATCTTGATTCATTTCCTGAGGGGTTTAATTTCTTTAATTACAAGGATATTCCCGGCAAAAAAAATATCAAAATCCTGAACACTCAAATTCCTTTATTCTGTGAAGAAGATATTTCTTATTCTGGGCAGCCAGTTGGAATCATTACAGGTAATAACAGAAAAGAAGTACGAAAGTTGTGCAAGAATTTTCAGATTAATTTTGATGAACACTATTACTACGATGAAAAAGAAGAAGAATCAAATATTTTGGCCAGCCGTAACGTTCAGTATGGCAAAGAATATGAGCCAGACGAAGAAGATATTATAGTTGAAGAAGAATGGGAATCCGACATAAATGTCCAGAATTATTCAGAAACAAATGGAACTCTATGCTTTTTAAAAAATGGAAAACTTTACGTTAAGGCTCCAAATCTCTGGATTTCAAATCTCCGCAAAAACCTTTCAGAAGTAACAGGAATTGCACCAAAAGACATTTATATTACAAGAACAAAACTTTTATCTAAAAATACAAACATTCTCTGGTTAAACACGATTTTATGCTGTCAGTGTGCAGTTGCGTGCATAAACCTTAAAAAACCTGTAAAACTTGAACTAACAAGAAAAGAACAGCAACTATACGCTGAAAATACTTCTTCCGTTAAAATTTCTCATAAAACAACAGTTTCTAAAGACGGAATAATAAAAGCCATGGATATATTAATTCATGTAAACGCTGGAGCTTACAATCCTTTTGCTTTAGAAATCGCAGACCGCCTTGCCATATCAAGCACGGGTGTATATAACTGTCCATCAATAAAAATATCTTCAAACATATATAAAAGTCATTCAATACCCTCTTCAATTGATTTTTCAATCATTAATTCAAAAGCGTTTTATGCAATTGAAAACCAGATGAATTTAATTTCTAGGAAAACAGGAATCGATCCTCTTGAACTTCGTCTTCTGAACTTAAAAATCGAAGATAAGCACAATAAGTCACAAATAATTCTTGAAACAGGACGCTCAAAAGATGCACTTGACGCAATTGCAAAAAAAAGTGTTTTCTTAAGAAAAAATGCAGTTTACAAACTTGAAGATTCCCACAGATTTGATCAGGATAATGCCACAGCATATGCACCGCCACGAAGAGGAATCGGCTTGGCATGTGCCTACGAAGGAAGCTGCTTTTTAGGGTCAAATTTCGTAAAGAAAAACATAAGTATCGAAACAACCTTTTCACAAGATAAAAAACTTTATATAAAAGGACTTCCATCTTCTAAAAATATTTGGAAAATCTGGCAAAAACTGGCAGCTTCAATTCTAAATATTCCGGAAGATGATGTCTTACCTGATATAAATTTTTCCAGCGATAATGAACCTGAAAATCCAGAGACGACAGATGCTTCTATTTCAATAAACACAAACCTTATAAAAAAATGCTCAGAAGCCATCGCAAAAAAACTAAACGAAAATTCAAAACTTCCAATATCGGTAAAAAAATCATTTTCACCAAATCCAAGAAAAAACTGGGATAATGAAAACTTTACAGGCTATCCTTATTCAAGCACAAGTTTCGCAGCAATGGTAATTGAACTGGAACTCGATTTGGCAACATACACTCCTCTCTTGAGAGGAATTTCTTTCATTATTGATGCTGGAAAAATTTTAAATCCTAAGACAGCAGAAACTTCAATTAAAAATTCAATTCAGGAAGGATTAAGAGAAGTTATTGAAGATGAAGAAATCGAAGCTACAGCCATATCAATTCAATTTATGCAGTCAAATGACGAGCCAAAACAAATTGGTGATATCGTAACATCTTTACTTCCTGCTGCCTATGCCACAGCACTCTCCCAGGCAGTGGGAAAAACAATAACACACATGCCTGTTCAAACAGATACAATTTACAAACTTACAGAAAAACTTAAAGAATCATGGAGCATAAAACAAAAAACAAATAAAACAGTTGAAAGCAATTTAAAAGACGCCCCAAGCGATGAGTCAGGAGAGGAAAAATGAAAATACCTGTAACTATTAACAATGAAAAAGTAATTCTTGATGAAAATCCTGATGAAAAACTTCTCTATGTTTTACGAAAAAGAAACTTAATTTCAATAAAACGTGGCTGCGAAGAAGGAAAATGCGGATTTTGTACGGTACTGCTCGATGATAAACCTGTTTCAAGCTGCATGATTCCTGTTGGTATAGTTAAGGACTGCTCAATAATAACTCTTGAGTATTTTTCAAAATCAAAAGAATACGAGGACATTGATTTAGGATTTAAAAAAGCAGGTATTCAGCTTTGCGGATACTGCAATTCATTTAAGTACTTTTCAGTTTACCGTCTTTTAAAAGACAACTACAGACCAGAAAAAGAACAGCTTATGGAACTGACCTCAGAAGATAAATGCACCTGTACAGAACAAACCTCTTTTATGAACGGAATTCTTTATGCAACAGCAAACAGACACGAAAGAGAAGGAAGAAAAAAGAATGTCTAAGCAAAAACAAATATTTTACGCAAACTCACTTTCAGACATATATTATCAGTTAAAATCAATTAACGGACTTCAACTTGTCAGCGGATGTACACAAAGCAAAAAATTAAAGGATAATTCCCTGTGTGTCCGAAACATAAAGGAACTTAATTACTCAATAAAACACGAACGCTCTTTCGATTTTGGACCAGAAATAACTCTTTCTCAGATTTTAAAAATCGATCCATCAAAACTTCCATCAGTTTTTTATGAAGCCGTAAAATCAATTGCAAATACAAACATCAGAAACATTGCAACTCTTGCAGGAAACATCTGTGCCACAGATTATAAATATACGCTGTTTGCTCCTCTTGTAGCCTTAGATTCACGCTTAGAACTTAAAAACGAGGCAGAAACAGCCTATCTCCCGATGACAAAATTTAACGGAATACCTGACGACTGGGTACTGACAAAAATAATTGTACCTGTAGAAGACTGGGAAGTATCTATTTTTAAAAGGCTGGGTCCATCTCACACAATAACAAAAAACTCAGCTTCTTTTGTCTTTTTGGCAAATACATTAAAAGGTCAAATTTCTGCTTTAAAAATTGCATTCGCAGGCCCCTTCTGTTTACGAAGTCTGGAATTAGAAAACAAGCTATTAGGGGCTTATCTTCCCCTAAAAGCAGATTTAATCACTGGATTTTTAGGAGAAGCCGAAAAACTTTATGACAAAATTGCCGGTGAAAAATCCATTCCACCAATTCTCAAGGCACAGTTTTTAAATCTTGTAAAATACTCTCTGGAACAACTTACGTGATTTATATCAAGATTATTTTATAAGCATACAGTCTCCGTAGGAGAAAAAATGATATTTTTTTTCAACGGCGTTTTTGTATGCATTTAAAATATTTTCCCGACCGGCAAAGGCACTTACCAGCATAATCAAAGTACTTTCTGGTGTATGAAAATTCGTAAAAATTTGGTTAACGCATTTAAACCTGTAGCCAGGGTACATAAAAATATGAGTTGCACTAGACCCACCTTTTACAAATCCATTTTCATCGCTGGCTGATTCAAGGGTGCGAACAGACGTCGTACCCACAGCAAGAATTGGTCTTCCCTCTCGTTTTGCATTATTTATTTTTTCAGCAACATCAAAGGGAATTGTATAAACTTCTTCATGCATTTTATGTTCTTCAATATTTTCAGCTCTTACAGGTAAAAAAGTACCAAGACCAACGTGCAAAGTTACAAAACATCGCTCAATGCCTTTTTTATCAAGTCTTTCAAACATACTTTCCGTAAAATGCAATCCAGCCGTAGGACAGGCAGAACTTCCCGTTTCTTTTGCATAAATTGTCTGATATCGTTCAGAATCAGTATCATCGTCTTCCCGTTTAATGTATGGTGGCAGCGGAATATGACCATTTCGCAAAAACCAGTCATCATCAAGGGCAACATCAAAACTTATAGTTCTGAACTCACTTCCTTCATCTGCAGGATTTTCAATTATTGTACCTGTAGAACCGTCATTAAAAACAAAACAATTTCCTGCTTTAACTTTTTTTGCACCTTTAACCATTGTATGCCATGTTTTTAAATCAAAAGTCATCTGATTTAAAAACATAAATTCCTGTTCGCGCCCACCCTGACCGTCTTTTAAGCCTTGTTTTACGCCGTAACATCGGCTTCTTCTTACTTTTGAATTATTAAAAACCATCAGCGTATCAGGACTGACTAAGTCTGGTAAATCGTCCATTGTTAAATGCTCAATTTTTCCATCATTTCGTCCTAAAAGCATCAATTTATCCTTCCCCCTTATGCCGGAAGGTTTTTGGGCTATCAGTTCAGATGGTAAATCAAAATTAAAATCACTAAGTTTCATTTTTTTTCTCTTTTTTTTAAGGCACCCCGCTTCGCGGCCGGGTGTTCCGCCCTTCCGCTTTTCGCTCCATCCGCTACGCGGACTTACGGGGCTTCACCCCCTGGTGCATTTTTAACAGTTTTTATTCAAACAAAGTTCCCTGAACCGCAGAAACATCACCTTTTTTTAATCCAAGATGTTCATAAGCCTTCAAAGTAACAGTTCTTCCTCGAGGTGTTCTTTGCAACAACCCGCATTGAATTAAATAAGGCTCGTAATAATCTTCAAGGGTATCCTGGGATTCTCCAATACTTATCGCAAGAGTCTCAGCCCCGACAGGACCACCGTCAAATTTTTTTATAATAGACAAAAGAATTTCCCTGTCATATTTTTCAAGCCCCATACTGTCTATTTCAAGGCGAACCAATCCAGATTTTACAGTTTGTGCAGTAATTATATTATTGCCTTCAACTTGAGCAAAATCCCTCATTCTTCGTAAAACACGATTAGCAACGCGGGGAGTGCCACGACAGCACTGTGCAAGCAAAAAGGCAGCGTCTTCTTCTATTTTTACATCAAGAATTTTTGCACTTCGTTTAATGATTAAAGCAAGCTCATCAAAAGTATAAAATTCAAACCGGGGAATAAAGCCAAATCTGCTTCTTAATGGACTTGAAACAGTGCCGGCCTTTGTAGTTGCACCAATCAAAGTAAAAGGCGGAATAGGAATACGTACCGTCCTTGCAGCTGCTCCCTGACCTATTATCCAATCAAGTTCATAATCTTCCATGGCAATATAAAGCATTTCTTCGATTGCAGGTTTCAGCCGATGAATTTCATCAATAAAGAAAACAGTACGTGGTGTGATTGTTGATAAAATTCCTGCAAGATCTTTAGGTTTTTCTAAAGCAGGCGCACTGGTTACTTTAAAATCAACCCCAAGTTCATGTGCAGTTATCTGTGCAAGCGTCGTTTTTCCAAGCCCAGGAGGTCCTATCAAAAGCAAATGATCTAAAGGCTCTTCACGCTGTTTTGCAGCTTTTATAAAAGTCGAAAGATTAGTTTTTATCGATTCCTGGCCTAAAAAATCGCAAAGTAATTGCGGTCTAAGCTTATTCTCCTGCTCTTCAGAATCTTTAATATCAGCTCGAACAATTGAAGAAAAATCTGTATCATCAAAACTCATTTATGCCAGCTCCACAATCGTTTTTCTAAATATTATTTCTTCTTTTTCTTTTTCAGTTTTTCCTTCTAATTCATCCTTAATATTTTCAAGCAGTTCCGAAATTTTCAGTTCAACATTCTTTCTTTCGTATCCCATACTTACTAATGAATCAACGACATCTGCAAATGGCACAGTCTTAGAAATTCTCACTGTCTGAACATCATCACTCAAAACAAGTTTTCCTTTCAGGGCAAGCATCATTTTAGCTGCGGTCTTTTTTCCAACCCCAGGAATTTTTTCTAACAAAGAAGTTTCACCGCTTTCTAAAAGGTCAATCAGCTGCTCAGAAGTTGCACTGCTCATTATTTTTACTGCACCTTTAGGTCCTACACCTTCGACTTTTATGAGCGCAAAAAAAAGATTTCTCTCTTCAACAGTTGAAAAACCATACAAAGTCATGAGCTGCTCAGTATGCTGTAAATAGGTATACACCTTTGCTTCAGTACCCACTGGCGGCAACTTATCAAGATTAGAATCTGGAACACAAATATCCCACTCAATTCCATTATTTAAAAGAAACAGTTGTTTAGGAAATTTTGCGGTTATTATTCCAGTAATTGAATTAAACATAAAAACAATTTTACCAAATTTAAGCCCTGCCCGCAACGGTGGGAAAAAAAACTTACGAAAATAAACTATTCCAAATTATCGCTTATAATGCAAATGCGTAATCGCGCCGGCCAGAGCGTCGGCGGCGTGGTCGGGTTTTGGCTCGGTTTTTAAGCCAAGAAGAATCTTAACAAGTCGGAGGCCAAGCGGTCT
>JAZSJM010000163.1:0-13983 GCA_045534325.1 Treponema sp.
TTCTCCAAAGGCATGAGTTTCTTCGTAGCTTCCAAAATCAAGTTCATCAATAATGTTTGCAATCTGTCGGAGAAGAACACCATCCTTCATGTAGTTGTTAGCGTCTTCAAAAGTCGTGCGTACAATGCTCTGGCGGATTGGTGTATCAGGTGAGATTTCAAGATTTTTTAATGATGGAAAGAGTTTATTGTTTACAAAGTTCAAGAGCTTGTCGCCGGTAAGACCATCACCTTGATTTTCAGTATGAGCCCAGTTACGCCAGCGAAGTTCTTCCGGGATTATTGATTCATATTTTTCATCTTCAAATTCCCAGTCTTCTTCCTTCGTATCATATACTTTTAAGAAAAGCATCCAGGCTATCTGTTCAATTCTCTGTGCATCACCGTTAATGCCGGCATCATTGCGCATTACATCACGAATGCGTTTTACAAAACTACTTAAGTTGCTCATTTATGGTCTCCTCGTTATTGTCACACGGATTTGTGTTTTACTACGTAAAACACAAATCCGTGTGACAGCCTTATGCTACCTTATACAATTCGTTCTCAAGTTCTTTCAGTGCGGCCCGGTATTTATCACTTCCACCAAATAGTGCAGCAATGCGAGCTGGCTTTCCATATTTAGTAAATGGATTCTGTTTTAGAATCTCTGTTGATTCAATATCATAAATGCCAAGTTCAGCATATTTATCCAAAAGTGCATTAATTACTTCTTTGGCAGCTTCACCGTATTTTCCAAAGATATCTCTCTTCTTTACATTCTCAGCACGCTCTCGTCTTGTCAGTGGCTTTTGATTAAATGCAATATGACAGATAAAATCAAAGTCATCCACATCGGTCATATTCTGGTCTTTCTTAATCAGTTCAAGATCAATGCCTTTTTCTTTAAGCATATTGCGTATGATTTCTTTTTTCTGTTCACCGTTCCAGGTCTGAATAAAGTTTTCCAAAGTCTGGTAAGTTCCAAGAATACTTTCTTTTGTATAATCTTCAATAGATTCCTGTTTCAATAGTTTTCCGTCTGTATCATAAATCGAAACTAAACGCTGAAGAACATCTACTTTGATTTGACCTTTTCCAATAATTGGTTTTGGATTAGGTACAGGAGGATCTACAATAACAGGGCCATCACCACCGTCATCTGTATCATCAGATGGGTCTTTTGGTTCAGGAGGGGTTTTAGGTTCTGGATTTGGATCAAAATCTTCATCCTGTTCAATTTCACCATCCCAGTCAGGGTCAGCAAATAAACGACTCACTCTACGGAAGTCCATAATTGTAAAATGAGTTTTTCCGTCATCATAGCGAAGTCGTGTACCACGGCCGATAATCTGCTTAAACTCAGTCATTGAATTAATAAGTTCATCAATGACAATAAGCTTTACCATTTTACAGTCACTACCGGTAGAAAGCAGTTTTGAAGTCGTTGCAATTACAGGATAAGGCTGTGAAACAGAAATAAAATAATCAAGTTTATCTTTTCCATATTTATCACTTCCGGTAATGCGGACAACATACTGTTCCTTTACATTTCCCTGGTTATCTTTTAGGACCATGTCGGTATTCAAATTGTTCAGTGCAACTCGCATTCTGTCTGCTGCATCTTCTGTAGGACAGAATACAATCGTTTTAGACATACGGTCTGTTTCTTTTAGGTACTTTGTAATTTCAGCTGCAACTTCATCAATACGGTCTTGAATAATGATGTTGTAATCATAATCAGAAAGATTATATTCGCGGTCTTCAATTTCATTTCCATGAATATCCTTCTGACCTTTCTTTGGTCTCCAGCCGTCATCTATATTTGTATGAACATTAATTACTTTGAACGGAGCAAGGAATCCATCTTCAATTCCCTGTTTAAGACTGTATGAATAAACAGGCTCTCCAAAGTAATCGATATTAGAAACATACTTCGTTTCCTTTGGAGTTGCAGTCATACCAATCTGTGTTGCACCATTAAAGTATTCAAGAATTTTACGCCAGCGAGAATCAGCTTTTGCAGAACCGCGATGACACTCATCAACAATAATCAAATCAAAGAAATCAGGAGTAAAGAATTCTTTGTATTTAGAAACTTCAAGAGAGATTTCTTCATCAGTTTCTTCTTCGCTTTCATCTTTATGTTTTGAGCTATCCAGCTGCTGATATAGGGCAAAGTAAACTTGATATGCATTTATTTTAGATTTATCTTCCTTTTGAAAGTTTATCTTATGGATTACTTTTTCAAGCGGCTTAAAATCCTGCTGAATAGACTGGTCCACAAGATTATTTCTGTCTGCAAGATAAAGAACTTTCTTTTTAGTTCCAGATTCGATCAAACGCCATACAATCTGGAATGCTGTATAAGTTTTTCCAGTTCCTGTAGCCATTGCAATCAGAATATGAGCCTGATGTTTTGCAATTGCTTCAAGAGTCCTGTTTACTGCATTACGCTGATAGTAACGTGGCGGATAACAGTCTGTTCCTGAATAGAAAGGTGTGTTCAAAAGTTTTTCTTCAAAACAAAGAGGAACATCGTAGCATTTATTTTCGCCGTCTATGGCATAAGTCATGCGGTTTTCAACTTCCATGATTTTTTCCGCATCCACTCCACGCCAGCGGGCCATCAATTCTTCTGCGGTAGGAAAATCTGAAAGTGGAATTTCTTTTTCTAAGCCTGTAGTAAAATCGTGTTCAAAAAAAGTTGAGCCATTTGAAGTGTAAACGAAAGGAACATCAAGCAAAACTCCGTAACTAATTGCCTGCTGTAAGCCGTACGATGAAGAATGATTATTGTCCTTTGCTTCAACGATTGCAAGCGGTGTTCCCTTGTTGTACCACAGAATGTAGTCACATCGTTTTCCTTTGTCGCGGCTTGGAATGTTTCCTTTGATTTTGACTTTTCCGTCTGTAAAATTGTTGAGAGGAGATGCCGAAATATGGAGATTTTGATTGCGTTTTTTTACAGCCTTCCAGATTTCTGTTTCCATAGAGATTTTTTTTGCATCCCATTTTGCTTCGAGGGCAGTTGTTATGTATTCATGCTTTATGTCTTCTTCAGACATTTCGTGAATATCAAAAATATCACTCATTATTTTTCTCCCTCAACTACATTCACTTCCATAATGTCCCCAATCTCACAGCCTAGAGCGATGCAGATTTTTCGTAGGCTCTCCATGGAAACGTCTTTGTCCTTGCCCATTTTTGCAACGATGTTGGTGGTGATTTCTTTCCAACAGCAGATTATACCATGATTATGTATATTCTTCCATAAAGTCTCCGGATATCGGGAGATAATAAAAAATGCGTTAGGGATTGTAGCCGCGAGCCGTAGGCTCGTTCGGGAGCGACCGTAAGGGAGCGGAAGAATGGAGCGCGGGTAGCGCGGAACGGCGGAAAGCCCGACGGCGCGAGCGTAGCGAACGACGAACGCCCAATTTATTCATATACTCTCTACTCACATTTCTAGGCACATTCACAAAATCTGTCGCTTATCCCGCACAAAGCTGAAATCTGCACATTGAAAATGAGAATTTCCATTTATTCCACAATCCAGCTTTTCTGTACCGTATTAAAAATCTTATCATCAGGATTCAGCTCGCCTATTAATAGTGGAGAAGCCGGGTTATGCGCCTTCATGTTCTGGCGGACAAGTTCCGCATTCGCATTTGCATAGCAGTAGCGGCACAGATGACCACAGGAATTGTAGGCGCCGATATCTCCGTTTAAGAAACAGGCACATTCTTTTCTTGCAGAATTCTTTTTTGGAACTTTAAGTTTTTTACCAAGAGCATTTTCAAGCACTTCAACAGTCTGACAGCCAGAGCAATCCGCACCAAACTGAGCAAGGTCTTTACCTTCTGCGCATGGGCGCAGCGTCATTCCATATTTAGCGGCAATTTCAACAAAGGCTTTTCCAAGAACCAGCCGCTCAGCCTGAGTTACCTCGCGGGCTTCTGGAAAATTACGCTTCACTTTTGGATACAAATCTATAAAGCTGATTACAGCCGTTTTCGTCGCACCGCAAAGCCTTCGCGCAATATTCTCAAACGCCTTTAGATGATATGGAATCGTATACTTTTCAGAGATAAAAATCGGATCATACCGCCAGCCGACTTTCTCAGAACCAAGCCGTTTTCCAAGTTCAATAATGCCTTCTGCAACAGCAGCCTTTTCCGGCACGTTGGGCTCAATTTCTTTTCCATACGGTGTAAGCGAAACATACCACCACTGATTATATTTTGAAAGCTCATTCCAGAGTTCCTGATTTTTCAAAACCGGCAGGGGATTTTTAGTACAGAAAGTAATCAAATCAACAATTTGAGGATTCAGTTCATAACGCGAAACCGACAAAGGATAAAAGGGATTCCTTACCATCACATACCCTTCTTTTAGCCTGTTCAAAAGCCACTGAGAATAAAATGCAGAAATGTCTGTTCGCTGACCTGTCTGGATTATCATTTTTGACCAAGTACCTTTTTATAGATTTCTAAATCTTTATTTCCGAAGACGTTGAAAATCACTTTCTTTACCGTACTTTCAGGATTCTCTAACAGCCACTTTTCTACCGCCTCCACTGCAATCTGGGCGGCAAGCTCTGCCGGGAATCTGAAAACTCCTGTGGAAATACAGCAGAAGGCAATTGACTCAAGCTTATTTTCAGCGGCAGTTTCAAGACAGTTTTTATAGCAGGAAGCAAGCTGGATTTTTTCACGCGCACTTACAACAGTTGTTATAATCGGGCCTACAGTATGAAGCACATAGCTGCTTGGAAGATTAAAGGCCGGCGTTATTTTGCAAAGTCCGGTTCCTTCCTCGTGTCCCTGCTTTTTCATGAGTTCATTACAGGTAAGCCGCAGCTGAATGCCCGCAAAGGTGTGAATGCAGTTATCGATACAGGCGTGAAGAGGAGCAAAGCAGCCCAGAAGCTGAGAGTTTGCCGCATTCACAATCGCATCAACTTTGAGTGTCGTGATATCACCCTGCCAGAGGTAAAGCTGCCCGCGGTGGTTGAGTTTATCGAAACCACCTGCTTCACGTACAGGGCTTAAGTCAGCAATATCCTTAATCCCCCGCTCCCTATTCACTTCCTGTAAATATTCATCCTGAATCTGCAAAAAATCTAAGCTTACAGGAAGAGGCTGCCGGATATTCATAAGAGAACGGAGCAAATCCTTCTGCGATTTTTCATCATCCGGGATTTCACAATCTTCATTGCGTTCTTTGAGAAGTTCATTTATCAGATAAAGCCGTCTTTCATCCTGTGTCATAGTTTCCTCTTTTTTTTTGGGCGTTGCGTCAGCTTCGCTGCTTTCTTCTTTTTGAACTATAAAGAATTTCTTTAAATTTATCTCTTGTTTTGAACTAACAAGAAATCCTTGTGAGTTGGTTTTGAGTGCACTCCTTCGCACACTCGAGACCTCTCCTTATCCTTGAGACATTACAGACCCATGAAAAAAATTATTCCTTTATAATTGAATTTACTTTTTCTTCAAGCTCTGCAAAGTCTTTTTTTTGTCTTTCAATTCTTGCAGCATCGAATTTATCATATTCAGCATAAGCCTTTTGTTTTGCTTTTTCGGCGGTTATTGTTCCTGCATTATCCAGAATTTTTCGTCCATAGAATTTCAGAAAGTCATTCAGTTTGTTTTCCCAGTCTGCCATGTGCATGGGGATATGCTGTTTTGCCTGGTCTTCCGCAAAATCAAGATACATAGTAACTATTCGATTCAAGGCTTCTATTTCATCTTTTGTGAGATAGTTCTTCGCAATATCTACATCACCTTTGCGGACTACAGCTCCTTTCCAGCTTGTTAAGCCCATGTTGTCTTTAGTTGAATCTGCCCTGCTGTCTATAATTTCAGCAGCCGTATGAGCATGTACGCTGTAATGCATTTTATTTTGAACGGTCTTAAAAAAGAGCTTTGTCTTTTCATCATCTTTGTCATAGTCAATGCTTGTAGCATAAATTGCCTTTACTTTTTCATAAAAACGCTTTTCACTGGCACGAATATCTTTGATACGTTCAAGAAGTTCATCAAAATAATCATCACCAAAGGCTTTTGGTTCTTTAAGACGTTCATCATTCAGAACAAAACCTTTTTGAGTGTATTCATGAATAAGAGAAGTCGCCCAGTTTCTAAAATGAATTCCTATTCTAGTGCGGACACGATACCCTATAGCCAAAATCATTTCAAAAGAATAATGTTTTGTATTACGTTTTATCTGCCTTGTTCCCTCTGTTTGAACTTGTAAGTAATTCTTACAAGTTCGATTTTCTTCAAGTTCGCCGTCTGCGTAAATATTTTTTATGTGCTGAGTGATATTCTGAGGCTTTGTTTGATACAATTCCGCTATGGCAGCTTGTGTCATCCAAATATTACCGTCTTGAAAAAGGACATCGACCTTTGTATCTCCTTTTTCATTCTGGTAGATCATAAGATTGCCGGTTGTATTTATTTCGTTTTCCATTCGCCCTACCTCCTTAAACCACTTGTCTGGAATCTTCTGTTTTATATTTGGGCGTTGCGCCAGCTACGCTGCCGCCGGGCTTTGCGGGGTTCCGCCTTTCGGCTCCATTGCTCCACTTCGTTCCGCAACAGCCCTATCGGGCTGCCCCTACAATCCCTAACGCGGAATTCCTTTATAATCAGCAGACTCTGCAACTGACAGAAATGATTTATCCTCATTCGTTTTATATTCATCCTTGTTTTTCACGACTTTCTTTGTTGCATTTATTTTGTCTTCTGCATATTTTACCACATCCTTTATGACCAGCTTCTGCACCGCACTGATAAAATCCTGCATTGGCGCATAGTCGGGCGCACCGTTGCGGACGGGAAGCATAACTTTGTCTCCCTTGATTTTTGCATTGCTGATACTGTTTCCCCAGCTGTATTTGTGGGCAAGACTTTTTCTTATGCAAGTCGCAAAATAAAGCTGATTAGATTTATCCGCTTCAAAATCTTTAAGATACAAAGCTAAATTATGGCTGTCATTAGAGAAAAAATCATCTTTTTGATAGCTGACCACAAAAGTTTTTCCGCCAATGAAAATACAATTTCCATCTTCCAAGAAATCCGCATTATACGAAATATAAGAGCTTACGCCGTTGTTTTCCGCACTAGCGCAAAGATACGGAACACCTCCAGAATTTTCTGCTATTTCCGAAGAAAGAATATTGTGCGTGTTTTTGACATTGAACACATCTGTAACATTGAATTCTTTCCATTCCAGTTTATCAAAACATTCGAGCGCGTAGCGCTCATTTGCCGTAAGCGTAGTGTCGGCAAGTCCGCTTACCGTCAGGTAAGCGGAAAGTTCGCGTATACGCTCCTCTTCGAGTTCGCGTATAAAGCTCTCCATAAAATCAAAGTCAATTTCCTTGTTGTCGGTGACAGGGAGTGTGATAGTTTGATTTTCTATTACTTCAATGCTGAAACTTGATGTTCCCCAGCCAAAATTACTGAACGACCTTCTCATTGTTACCAAGAAAAACTGAGCGTTATCCTTGCCAAAACGCTCTAGTTTCGGTTTTAGGATTTTGATTTTATCACCGGTAAAATACGGTTTTTCTTGATAAAACATCGTTGCAGTATCTTGCCCAAATGAAATTGTGTTCCCGTCATTCAGGCAACTTTTGTCTTCATTTATAAAGCCTTTTTGCCCATTATCAGAACCTTGACGCACAATATAAGGATGTCCGCCATTTCCAACGAGAGTAACTTTGTTTGCGTCAAATCGCTTTTTATACGAAAGAACTTCAAACAAATCGCCAAGCCTGTATTCACCCCACTTGACCGCCTGCAGTTTTTCGCCAAGCGGGGCATCTATTTTCCCAGGCTCTTTTTCTCCGCTTCCTCTGCTTCTCCGTTTGCTTGATTTTTCAAAAGGTTGGAAACTTCCCATGCAAGGTAATCGGCAACAGTTTTCTTGAAGTCCTGCAAAGTCGGCTTTGTGTCTACTGGTGCGCTCTGGTTCCAGTCTGCTCCATTTTCAGGATCAATCGTACTTTCGTAATACTCTTTTTCTGTAAAAATCTTCAACTTGCTCTTTCCGAATCGAACAAGGCTTACAACTTCATCGTATCGTTCCTTTGCGTTTCCTGTATCACGAAGATTAATGCTTGCTTTTTTGCGGTTTGTTCTTGTGTAGCCGTCATTGGAAAAATCAATGAACTTTACTATTTCGTCTTTCTGGTGTGCTTCCCCAACTCGGAATACATAAATATTTGTCTGAACACTCGATTTTCCAACAAAAAGGTCAATCGGCATTTTTATACTTGCCAAAAGCGTAGAGTGTTTCAGAATCTTTTTATTGTATTCAACTGCCTTTCCACTTCCTGCACTGTTCTGAATAATGATTGCGGCATATCCTTTTTCCATCATGGAAAGGGCTTTTTCAACGAAAATCATACCGTTTCCGCTTGCAGAATACGGCGGATTCAAAACAAATGCAGTTGCAGGGAATTTTTCACTCGTCCGTACAAAACCATAGTTTCCGTTGAAGTCGGTGAGTGAATTTTTATTTAAGATGTTGCTGCTTCCGTCTCCCATCAGAATCATATTGAGGATTGCAAGCATATAAATTGACGGTAAAATTTCTAATCCTAAAAGTTGATTTGCCTTTATGAACGCTTCTTTTTTCTTGAATTCGTCCGGACTTTTGAGGCTAGATTTTGCATCATCAATCATAATGTTCATAGCAGCAACTAGAAGACCTGCCGAACCCGTGGCAAAATCCCAGACATAGCTGTCTTTGTTGACGCGGGCAAGACGAGCCAAAAAAGAAGCTACATAAGATGGCGTTAAAACTACATCGTTTAGTTTGTCCTGTGTAAAACCAAGCCAATTGTACATTTCATTAAAAAGTCTTCCTGTAAAATCAGTGGTTAAACCTATTTTATAATACAATCCTAAATCATCAATTACTTTTGAGAAAACTCTTTTTAGCTGGCTTTCACCGTTTATTGGCTTGTTGATGTTTTCGTTTGTCAAAAGCCCTTCTGAGAAAGTCTGAATGATGAGGTTCTTCTTATCTTCAGGCACATTTTTAGCAGTCAAAAAAGTATTGATTTTTCGTAGCATTATATCACCGTCGCGCTCGCCTTTTTCCGCAGAGCTTTTTAAGTCTGATTTTTCGAGAGGCCTTACTGGGTTTTCACCTTTTATACCAAGGTTTGCGATGATAGATGCTGCAACTAGATAAATGCGTGCAGACTCTCCAAGTCCGCTTTCATTTTTGTAAATGTCGTTGTTGAGTTTTACAAGGCTTGAAGAAATTTCTTGTTCACGCTTTTCAATGCTCGTATTTTTCTCTTCTTCGGTAAGGTTCAAAGATTTTACTTTTTCAATAAACGAATCGAAGTTCGTTTCTTCCAAGAAAGATAAATCCGTGTATTTTGCGACTTCTTGTCCGTAACCATAGTTCTTGCCCGAAACATAATAAACACCGATTTCATGCTGCAAATTTCCGCTTCCGTCTTTATAGCCTGTAACACCAATTGAAATGATATCTTCATAATCTGTGTAATGCAAAAGAGCGTTTGCATAGTGAACAGCACCATTGACTGCGTAAGAGTTTATGTTTTTGTAATCATTTTTGTTATCACTTGTTTTGATTGCAACATTTCCATTTTCATCAAACTTTACAAGGCGATCTTTATAACCTTTATATTCAATGAGAACTGGATATGCCGTACCGTAAGAGTCGTAAGCAAGCAATTTACAGTCAGGTCGGTTTCCACCTGTTCCGCCCTGTTTTGATTTGTATTCGTCCAGAGCTTTGTCGATTGAATCGTTAAGGCTTTCCTGTTCAAGTTTGTAGTCAAGTTTGTATGATTTAAGCCAACCATTCACAAGGTCAGCGACATTTGGTTCTACGGATTTTTTTTCTTTAGACATCATTTTCTCCATATTATTTTTACGAGTTCTGTTTTTATTATCGGTTCATCAGCCATTCCGCAATATCCCACACCGCTATTCCTTCATATTGATAGGCCGGGTGTTTTGTCCGTGCAATAATAATTTTTGGATAAGCGTCTTTTATGCTCAAAAGCGGGGAACTTTCCCTTTCCATTGTTTCCGCTCGGGAAATGTCGTCGCTCACCTGGATGTAGATTTTCTCGTTTCGTTTTACGGCCACAAAATCAATTTCTTTTTGGTAAAGCACTCCCGTGTAAACTTCATAGCCTCTACGTAAAAGTTCTATGCAGACTATGTTTTCGTAAATCCGCCCATAGTCCAGATTTTTAGTTCCGAGTTTTGCATATTTAAAAGAATGGTCGGCAAGATAATATTTGTCCTGACTTGCAAGATATTTTTTTCCTTTTATATCGTAGCGTCGGATTTTGTAAAAGGCGAAAGAGGCACAAAGATATTTTATATAGGAAGAAACCGTTTTATCATCAACTTTGCTGCCTTTTGAAGTCAGAGTATTTGCAAGGCTTCTTGCAGAAATTTCAGAGGAAATGTTATCAACAAGAAAATCATTCAGCATATCCAAAAGCGGAAGATTTTTTATTTTGTATTTTTGCTGAATATCACGAACAATCAAAGTTTCAAAAACTTCATTCAAATAATTATATTTATCATCAAGAGAATCATACAGATAAGAACCCGACATTCCGCCTTCCATCACAAAACGGTCAAAGGCCTGCTGTAAATCCTTGCAGTCAAAATAGGCAACAAACTCCTTAAAGCTGAAAGGAAAAACCTCTATGGAAAAAGTTCTGCCGGTGAACAGTGTGGCCAAATCATTTGAAAGCAAAAACGCGTTGGAACCTGTCAGATATATGTGATATTTTTCTGAAGCATGAAAGGAATTTACCGCATGTTCAAAATCCTCGCATAACTGAACTTCGTCTATTAAAAGAAAATTTTCTTTTTCTGGAGAATAAAGATTTTCCACATATTCATTCAGAGTAGCGGCATTTTTTATAGTAGAGAATTGAAAAAGATTGTAATTGATGTGAATGATATTTGCATTTGGAATCTGATTTTTAAGATATTCAATAAAGAGCTCCAGAAGTTTAGATTTTCCGCTTCTGCGAATTCCTGTTATGACTTTTATGTCGGGAGTGTAAATTGTATTAATCAGTTTTTGCAAAAAATCTTGTCTTTCTAATACTTTCATAAAAGTATTATACACCCTCCATTCCGCATTTTCAAGAATTTTTTGATTTTGCGGAATGAAAATTAAATTCTATTCCGCAATTTTAAGAATTTTTCAATTTTGCGGAATAAGACTTTGTAAAAACTCCCAAATATCACTGTTCACGCAAATACTCTGTTTTTCAATCTCGCCGGGAACCTCTGCCTCACCCTTGTTTATGCAGACATAAACAGCTTTTGGATTTGCATAGGTCATCTTCCAGAAAGGATATTTGATAATGCCCGGAGTATTACCACCAACACCAAGCTCCAGAAAAACAATGCGGTCATCTTTATTCTTATTCAGGAAATCTTCATAACAGCCCGCTGCCTTATTCCAGCCTTCATCTTCTACAAAAGTATTGTCCGAGCGAAGATTCATGCTCATAGGCTTTCCGCACACAGGACAGCGGGGAACCAGTTCAGAAGGAACAGTCATTTTGATTCCTTCAAATCCATTTTCAGAAAGTTCCAGACCACCATCATCCTGAATTACAAAGCCCTGTTCCCTGACCATTTTTTCAACAAAAAGCTGATTGTCGTAAGTTTTCTTATGACAAGGCTCAGAGCACTGCCAAAGCCCATAATCACCCTGAGTATAAAACAGTCGTGACTTATCAAAGCCCGCCTTCTGAAAGCAGTGGTCAACATTAGTCGTAAGAACAAAATAATTTTTATTCTTCACAAGTTCAAAGAGTTCTTCATAGACAGGAATGGTCGCATTCATGTAGTGGTTAATCATGATATAGCGGCTCCAGTAAGCCCAGTTTTCTTCAAGAGCTTTGTAAGGATAAAAACCACCGGAATACATATCGTGAAAGCCGTACTTCTTTTCAAAATCAGCAAAATATTTTTGGAAGCGAGGCCCGCTGTAGGTAAAGCCTGCAGAAGTAGAAAGCCCTGCCCCGGCACCGATGAGAATTGAGTCTGCATTTTGTAAGATTGATTTGATGTTTTCCATTCTCCACCTCTATAGATTAATCCTATCCAAACTGATTGTTGCCAGATACTGTAAGCCTACTTTATCAAGATATTCTGCAATTTCTGTAACTGTCATTTGTGGCTCCTTTTAAATTATTTTACGGGGAAAAACATTCCAGCCGACATATCAAGATAGTTCAGGCCTGAATATTTTGGATATGCTGACTGCACTGCCGCCTTAAAGCTAGCAGCATCCACATTTTTGATTGCGATGTTTTTAAGGCTCTTAAGGTATTCTATCTTCATTTTAACATCATCCAGATTTTCTACAACATAATGGCTTGTCAGAACAAGGCCGATTTTTTTCTGAATATAAGATTCCAAGACAGAAATGAGCGCGTCGGCATGAGCTTTTCCTGCGACAATTGAATGAACATCGTGGCCCAGCATGTGAGTATAAACCACATTGATTTCAGGAATGAAGATGTCGAAGGCTTCCTGAGTGCGGGTGATTTTCATTTCAACGCCGCAGATTGTCAGGCTGTCACCTTCAATAAAATCCGTAGTCGTATAGATTGATTTGTCGAAGGCCTCCCCGAAGGCTCCCGCAAAGTTTGAGATGAGCCCTGCCCCGCCACCATTGTGATTGTAGTCATCAGCATTCTTTGTCGAATAGACTTTGCTTCCCTTCATGAAAGAAGCTCCCGCTCCGTGATAGGCAATGACTGCACCTTCATATTTCAAGCCTGTGTCGGAAATGTATTTTTCCAGCTCCTTAATGTTATCAAAAAAGCATGGGGATTCAATCATAAAGCAACGGCCGTCTTTTTCAAAAAGAAAACATTCGTCAGAAATCAAGTCATTAGTCTTGAATGCGTGAAGCTTGATTGAACCAAAATCATAGATTTCCATTACGCCCTTTGAAAGCTGAACAGATGTGAACTGTGTCTTTTCCATAAAATTTCCTCGTTAAGTATTTATCTTAAAAGCAGGTGATCAGGCTGATTAAAAGATGTGTTTTATTGCAGTTGTAACTTAATATTTACAACTGCAATAAATATAGCGTTGTAATTTATAAATGTCAAGTGATGTTATTTATTTTTTACAACAAATATGGTGAAGAAAGACAAAAAAAGCCACCTCAAGACAGGTGGCTTTATAAAAAATTTGGATGGGCGGCGTATCCATCATATCAGGTTCCCTTTCGGGAGCGCAGGGTGCCTTTCCTGCTCGTCAATTTTCATCATATTATTACAGAGAAAGAGAGCTTTTGTCAAGTTTCTTTAATCTTCCAGATTTGCAATAAGCTTCTATCTTTGATTCACTTACATCAAAAAGTGTGGCGACATAATATAAGTCTTTTGTTTCATCAAGTTTAATGCTCAAATAAAAGTAGAATACAGGTAAAACTTCAGTAAAAACTATTAATGATCTATAAATAAATATCAAAAATGATGATAAATTTATGGAAATAGTTCGTAAAAACGTATATACTTCTAATTATGGATTCGTATTATTCAATTAATGAGATTTCTCAACAATGGACTCTTAGCTCTAGACGAGTGCAGTATTTATGTAGTTCTGGAAAAATTGATGGGGCAATAAAAGTTGGTAATAACTGGTTAATTCCAAAATTATCTCAGAAGCCTGCAAATAAAACTTCTTCCACCTTGCGTAATACATTTTTAGTTTCTGATAGAAAACAAAGTTTTTGTTTACTAAAAGAGTTGATAAGAAAAATCTTTTCTAGTCTAAATAATCTTAACGAATCAAAAAGTACAAATAGATTAAATGTTATATCTATTTTAGGAGCTTATATTTTAAATTATTTTGGTAATTCAAATGTGGAAGAATCTTATAAAGAAATTTGTAGGTTATTAAGAATTACGTGTCAGATAAATATTTGATTAAAGATTGCTGAATATAAATAT
>JAZSJM010000055.1:0-5249 GCA_045534325.1 Treponema sp.
CTAGGAAATCTTTTAAATTAAACATTATTCTCTAATCTCCTCTAAATCTTTTTTCATCATAATGAGTTCATCTTTCAATCGCTGGACAGCATCTGTATCGTTAATTTTCAAACTATCATCCAACTTTACCATTCCCCAGAAATCATATTCAAATGAGACTGCCCCATTTTTATACATTTCAGCTACTTTGCTTTTCGCATATCTATATAAAATAGATGATACTTCATGAGAATTGGAAACAAGTTCAACACAAAAAAACATGGTCGTAAAATCTTCTATAGCAAACTGCTCTTTTTTAGTGAACAAATTTCTTATTTCAAGAGCAGTTAGTCCCCAATTTATCCTTGTGGACCATTTACCTATTAGCTTGGTGTATTTTGAAAAATTCAAATCTCCTATCAAAGAAACTGCACCCAAAAAATTTGATAAGTTGTTGTTTTTACAATCATTGTCGCCTTCATCTATATGTTTTACTTTGAGATTATCTACCCAGTTATAAAATTCAAAAATCTGGTCACCACCAAAATAGAAAAAAGATTTAACAATTTTTTCATAACTAATATACCATGTAAAATCAGGTTGGACATAATATTTACCATTGATTTCTAAAGTAGATGCTCTTCCGTCTGGATCTACATAATTTACCGGATTATTACCTGCATAATGATATAAATGAAAATTGATGTGGTTAAAGATTCCGCCCATACCAGGTAAGTTGCCGTTATGACGCTTTGCCTCATCACTTGTCGGGGCAACCGGGAAGTATTCTCCCGTGTTCATAGCAGGATCAGCACTTATCCACCTTGAGTATTTCGGATCTAAATATCGTGCGCCGTAGTAATACAGGCCTGTCTCTTCATCAAGTTCTTTAGCACTAAACTTATACGGAAGCTTTAGTATAAGAGAAGTTTCTGATTTTAAGTCCATCCAGGTCTCGCCGTATGGCGTGTATTCAAGACGCTGGTACTCGTTGCCGCTGTGGTCTGTGACTAATTGTGCGCTTCCTAAGTGGTCTGGATGGTAGAAGAACGTATTCTCCCTTTCTTCTCCATCGTAAGTGTTGTAACTTCCGATTCGGCTTGCGACTCTTTCTGTTCCAAGATAGATGTTCTTTGTTACCTTTCCTCCGCGGCTTCTTGTAGCACTGTCTATATGCCATACCCAGTAGTCGTTAAAGTACAATGTCTCGCTTGAGTGCGTGTATTTGCTTGCTCTCTTTCCGTCTGCGCCGTACGTATAATTTACCGTAAGGCTTTCGTCGGTTGTTCCCGTCATCTGGTTTTCTGCGTTCCACTCGTAAGTGCGTCGGTTGATTTTCTTTTTTGAAATTGCGCTGGAGTTCCCGCTGCCCGGTGCATCGCTAAAGTATCCCCAGCCTTCATCCATGCCCCACACCTTGTCTTTAAGCTTTTCGACTTTAGTGTAAGCCACGTCATCTTCTGTAAACGGAACGTCTTGTTCCATTACGATGTTTCCAACTTCGTCATATTTATAATGGCGCTTTCCGATTCTTGCATAGCGGTGTGCGTATCCTTCTTCGATTTCATAGTCAAACTCATAATTAAGGTCGTCGCCTTTTTTAGAACCCGTAACGGTTACTTCGCTTGATTTCTTTGTCTTCATGTTGCCGAGTTTATCAAATGAAAAGTTCTGCTCATACTCGCTCAAATGCTCAGGGTTAGACAAGCCATAGCGGTTAAATTCTGTAACGCCGTTTGCTTTTGTAAGCTGGTAAAGTCCGTCGTATTCATAGCTCTGTGTCGTTCTGTAGTTTCCTAATGCCGCTCCTGCTCCGCTTAAACAGTCGTTCGTGTATCCTGATATGTTTCCGCTTTTCGTAAACGAGTAGCTTATGTTCTGGTAGAGTTTCGTATCTTGTTTTGTTTTTATAACATCAAGCAGTCGTGTTTCTTTTTTATAGTTATATTCTGTCGAAACTCCGTTTGCGTATTTGATGTAGACTCTCTGTCCGCATTCGTCATATCCGATGTCGTCAACATAATCACCGTTACTGCCTTCTATTGAACATATCTGTCCCGCGTCATCATATACATAAGTAATTTCTTCGCCGTCAGGATATTTCATCTTTTCCATCTGCCCGAGATAGTTAGCGGTGTATTCCATTACGGCTTCTATATCCTTTCCGTTTACATCATGCTGTTTCATTACGCGTACTTCTTTTTTAATTTCTCCTAAAGAGCCGTACTCTACTTCGACAGTTCCCGTTACATCCTCTGTCTTTACAAGGCGGCCGCTTGAGTTTCCTGAGTCAGGCTTTCCGTAATGGAACTTCGTTACGACAGGAGCTCCGTTTTTATCCTCGTAATTTTTTTCTGTAAGCCGGTTTAAACTGTCGTAGATAAAGTTTATCCTGCGCCCTTCGTTTAACAACCTCGAGTTTGATGTTGAAATTACATTTGACGATTTGTCGTACTCGTACCAGTATGTTCCGCCGTCGGTTGTAGAAAGCTCTGTCTTTCGTCCAAGTCTGTCGTAAGTAACTTTTACTTCATCTCTGCGATCGTCGTCCTCAACTGTTGCACTCAACATCTCTCCTAATATGTTATAGTCATATCTTGAAGAAGTCAACTTTATTCCGCTTGCATCAAAACGCGATGCTTCGATTATGTTTTCGCGTGCATCGAGTGTCTGTTCAGATTTATTTCCCTCTGGATCTGTTACCGTAATGACTGCACACTCGTTTTCAATTTTATATTCTGTAGTCTGTGAAATCATTTCGCCGTTTTCCCAAGGCATTACTGTCCTTGTGACGCGGCCTTTATCATCGTAAAAATTTTCTGACGGATAAATTAGCCTGAGGTTAAAGATGTCATCAGAATCAAAATCTATTTCACCTGATGCTACAAAATATGCCTGCCCTGCTTTCCTTGTCCTCATCATATTATCTTTCGTAACTGCTCCTGATATGTTCCAGCCTTTTTCTTTTACACCATCCTTATATATAACTCCGGTCTTTGCAGTTAAAACCGCTCCTCCAAGTCCGTCTGTCAGCACGACTGTTTCTATTATCTTTTCATTCCTTGAATCAAACGAAACTTTATTTTTTGTGACTGTCTTCCAGAACGGGTGTTTCTCAAAGGTGCGAGGTATGGCTGTCGCAGTCCTGTCCTCGCCGGATGTTCCGGTGCCGGACTGTAGTACTTCGATTTCTTCTGTTACAGGCGTAAAATATTCATACTCAACGGAACCTACGCTTCCCGTGTCATAAGGTGTTTTAAGTTTTATAAGACGCTGCCAGCTGTCATATTCGTATTCAAATGAATTTCCCGTACAGTCAGTTTCTTTTTCCACCGCCCCTGTTAAAGGATCATGCTTTACTGTGCTCTTATAATATGTATTGTCATCTGTCTTCTGTTTTATCTCCTCGACAAACATTTTAAGGCTGTCGTATCCGTAAAGGATTTCTTCTCCGCGAGGACCCGTCACTTTTGTTATAAGTCCGTATTTTTCTCCTGTTCCATTGTCGTATTCTATTTTTGATTCTGTATAATCACTTTCTGTGTAATACTGGCGCAGAGTTTTTAAGCTTCCTTCATCTGTGTAAGAGCCGGAGCGCTTGCGTAAAAAGTTTGTTCCACCGTTACCGACTCCAACTTCCCTGTCAAACACTTCTATCGATACCGGATTACACATGATGTACTTGTTTTCTTTATATTCATAATCTATTAATGCGCATACCGGTTTATCGTTTTCTCTGTTTGTTCTCTGGACAAGACGAACTACGTTTCCATAGTTGTCGTAGTCATATTCTGTTTTTGTCTCGATATATGAATCGCATCCTTCTTCTTTTACTGTTACCGTTTCTGATACAGGAAGGGATGTTTTTCCGTTTAAATCGTATTCTGCTTTGCTTAAAGAAAGTTCCTTTCCGTCTTTTGAATAAAAGATATTCTGTGATACGGTTCCCTTTAAGTGATAAACTTCAGGGTTATTATTGTAGATTGTTACCTGCTTTGTTCCGTCAGGGTTTTCGGCCGTTACTTTTTCAAACCCGTAGAATTCTTTTTCGATTCTGTTGTAACGTGCGTTTTCATACTTGTATTCTGTTTTTATGCTGTGTGTATTTTTTGCTTCTGTTCCGTTTTCTTTTACGACAACCTCTGGAAGAATTTTTCCTGTTCCATCATCTACAGTAACGGACTTCATGACGTACTTGTGGTAAGGCATGTCTTTTGTTCCGTAGATGCCTTCGTAGTCGATATCTACTGTTCCGCCCTGAGGTGTTGTAATTGTTTTTAATAATCCTGCTTTCCCCGAAAGGTTTTTCTTGTAGTAAATTTTTCCTGTTTTAAGCGATACGTCGCCTACTGTCACGGTTCCAGGTATTCGCATTACCTGGTCGGCAAGTCCATCTCCATCGATATCAAGCATTCGCACCGTTACACCGTTGATTGATGATGATGCACTTACTCCGCCGCTACCTGTAGCAGTAACATTTATTGCAAAAAACCACGCCCTAAAGGAGGCAGTAAATGATTCTGTAAAACTACCGGAGATTCCAATTGTTGCCGAAGTGGATAAATCAAGTGATTCATAAAAATCGGGATCAATTGCGTACTTATTACGCATGACTCCTCCCTTAATTATTTCACCTGCAATATTACCTGTATAAGGAATATTAGAAAGTATACCTACATTAAATGCATTGTCCGCATTAAAAAATAACTGACGTTTATCATCTGCATTTAATGTAGAATCAGAATCCCAATCCGGCATATTAAATTCAATAGAATCGTCAAATCCTTTTCCGTTATTAAATGAAACTTTCCACTTTCCGTTTTCTTTAAATACATAATCTGCAAGTCCATCCCCGTTAAGATCCATAAACATGCTGTCCGTTCTCATACCTGAAAAGCTTAAATTTACAGATCCCCCGGCAGATAATGATGTCGATAGTGATTCCGACATCGTTTTAGAGATTCCAAGGGTAAAATTGTATCCATTACATTCAGTTTTTGAAGAATTAAGATTCTTATAAGATTCTATTCCGCTATAATTATATGGTTCAAATCCATTTCCCTTATTTAGCTGGATATTTCCCTCAGAAAAATAATCTGGCAATCCGTCACCATTAAAATCCAAAAGTCCTTTTTTCTGATATGACCTACCCGTAGTCACTGATGCACCGCCGCCACCGCTGGAAGATGGATTTGGAGTTGTCATCTTTATCTTACCGTTTGGTTTATATATATTCTTAACACCTCCCTGAGAAGAAAAACTTGCTCCAT
>JAZSJM010000122.1:0-2671 GCA_045534325.1 Treponema sp.
CCGTTGGACGATGGCTATCAAAGACTGGGGTCTGGCTGTCAACCAGTTTGCAATACTTTTTGACGGGCGTGTTCCCACATTCTAAATATTGTCATTTACACAAAATTTTTGACAGGGTCAAATTATTCGGTAATTTAAATTTACAAGGCTGATAATCGCCTGTATCTAAAAATGAAATGAATTTCTTTGCCATATTTTGCCTCCTTATTTGAGCTTATAGCAGTTTTTCCAAGCCTTTATTTACAATTTGCATAAGTCCTGAAGAATTGATGCGTATTTTTCTTTCAGCGAGTCATCTTCTTTGTTTGGCAGATGAGTGACCTCAAGCCTGTTAAAAAATACAGCCATATTTTCTGCCAGCTCTGACTGTTCTAATGCACATAAAAAGTCATAAAGCCCATAGTCTTGAGTGAACTTAACCGGCTTTCCAGAAATTTCGCTGTTAATGCTGCGCTCTTCATGTCCTATTCTGAATTCCAGATATAGTACGCTTTCTGCATTATCTTTTTCTGAAAAATCAAACAAAAGTCTCTTGTCATCAGATTCATAAGATAATTTTAGAAATCTAATACTATCCAGCTTGCTTTCGTTTTCTGTTAATTCAAATGAAAAATTATCTGCTACAAACCGTTTTATTTTACCCTCATATTCAACGAATTTTATTTCATCGACATCAATAGTTCCTCTCTCAAAAAGCTTGTTCCATTTCTTAAGCAGTTCATTCTGAATGAATCTTCTCTCATAAGTTCCATTTATCGTCTTCTGCCACTTTACAGTTTTTGCATTTTTACGTATTAGTTCAGCTTCAATTATTTTTGGTAAGATTTTTCGATTTCCTTCATGTAATATACTTTCCAGTTCTACAAGGGCTACATAGCTAGCCCGCTGATTCTGTACTATAGTCTGAATGAGTTTTCTGTCTTTTCCCATCATTTACAATCTCCAAATTACTCCATATTAATAGTAAGGGAATGTTTTATTTTTTAGATCAACAAACGTCGGCAGGACTTCATAATCAAATAAAACATCTATCCAATCAAAATCAACTGAATCAGCCGGCAGTGCTTTAAAAAGTGGCATTTCTGGTGCTATTAGCATGTTGATACCTTTTTCAGAGAACCGAAGATTATCGGTGATGAAACTTTTTCCAGCTGTGTTCATTTTTTGCTCCCTTTTTTGTAAGAATTGTTGCAAGCAACCCTATTGCAATTTCAATAACCCCCTTTTCCTTCGGCAAACGAATTTGCGGGAATGTCGGCGGGCCTGGTTGGAATTCCTTAAGCTTAAGTTTAGACGGTCGTTCCAAATTCCATGTATGCTCCTTGTATTATATTTGAATGCGTCCTACGTCCGGCAGAAGCTATACTTTCCGCCGGACTCTGAACCCGTCAACAGCTCTTTTCGGGATCTTCCGCAGGGCTAGTCACCGAGCTTTCTGCCACTGTTTCAACCTCTTCTGCTGTGTTATAGACTTCTTGCTGCTCTTCCCAATCTGCGAGTTGTTGCGTTCCAAGCTCTTCATGCAACAGCTCTGTGCTGTTTGCTTGAGCTTCTTTGTTTCTTAGAGCCACAAGTGCTCTTGCCCCTGCGGCTGTCAGTAATACGCCCGAAATCAGACCCAGAGTGAATTTAGGCATAAGCTTTTCCTTTTTTATGTGTGGGATATTGGTTTGATCTTGCATCAAGTTCGATATCTGGAAATCTGTATCGTTTCAGATGAGTCAGATGATATGTGTTGCAGTATGGACACCGATAGCTGCGTTGTGGGATATCATTTTGCCCACATCTGCAGCGTTCCCGGTGGTGAGAGTAACG
This sequence comes from Treponema sp., assembly GCA_045534325.1. Classification (GTDB taxonomy): domain Bacteria; phylum Spirochaetota; class Spirochaetia; order Treponematales; family Treponemataceae; genus Treponema_D. The sequence goes on from JAZSJM010000122.1 coordinate 1,816, forward strand.
ATTCTTAATGTTGCCTGCGTCTCTTTGTGACAGGCAGATTTTACCTGTAGCTGTACAAATAGTGCTTTCCCCCATAATGTGCCTCCTTCGCGGATTGGATTGTTGTCATGCTTTCACCAGAAGAATTTCCGATGAAAGCATGTTTTTCAGTTAAGAATTATTTCTGTTCTGCAGGTGAGTATCTAGTTTCTCAAGTAAATCATTGTTAGCAAAAAAAGGCGAGTTAGCAGCTTTACGAAAATTTTCCGAGGCGTTGTTCTTGGGAGGTGGTAAAGCTTTCACGGTGTCATTGTTGGTCTGCGTATAATGCAGATTTTTGTAAGCGGTTTGAAATGAGACTGAATCCGGATCATATTGTGCCTCTGTATATACTTCATTTTTTTTATGCAGCCGAGAAAACAACTTGGTCACTAATGGTTCTGAAAATTCCAAAGCGTCTGCAATAAAGTTAAATTGCTCTGCGGGACTGGAAATGGGGACTTCATAGGCATAGATCCCTTTGCCAAAGGTCTTAAAATTTCCGCTCAATTGCTCGCGACCGGGCTCAGGTTTGCGGCTGATTCGATCAACAACCCCCGGGCTTCCGGCTTTATAGCAGTTGTCTAACCAGTAACCAGCAGCGTTTTTCCCGGGCTTGGTGCCCTTGACGATGAAGCGATGTGACGAGGTCTCTGCATATGCCCCATAAACCCTGATAGCAGTAGATGCTAAGCTGAAAAAAAGTGAATTCTTCATTATTTCCTCCTAAATATGTTTAAGTACGAAGATTCGTATCTTTATGGTAAATATACGATAATTTTTATTATATGTCAATAAGAATAGTTTTAATTTTTTAGTTTTTTTTAGGTAATTCACT
>JAZSJM010000067.1:0-1908 GCA_045534325.1 Treponema sp.
AGGTTGGCAAGGACTAGAAGATGATGTAAATCTGTATAATCGCGGATGTTTCCTTTTTTGCCGGGATTGTCCTTTCGCCATTCTTTTGCGGTCATACCAAATAATGCGACGTTCAATAAATCAGCCTCATCTGCATACACAAAAGATTTTTGGGCAGGTGTAAGCTCTGGAATTATTAGGTTTTCTTTAATGGCATCGGTATGGATTTTGTAATTGAGCTTAGAAAGTTCCCGGTTAAGATTCCAGTTTAATGAAAGACGAGAATTTTCATCGGATTTTAATCTTCGATAATCTTTCATTATATAAAGCTGGAATTCAGGAGAAAGCCAGGTTGCAAATGACATTGCTATGTCAGTATGTGCAAAGGTTCCTCCACCATAGCGTCCAGATTTTGATACAATACCAATTGCATTTGTCTGTTCAATCCATTTAGTTGGAGTCATTACAAAACGATTTGCCCCAGCCTCATTTTTAACCGTGTCGAATTGCACACGGTTAAAATTTGGATTATGTAATGTTTCCCATACTCCAAGAAATTCTATTGTATTACGATTGCGCATCCAGTTTTGAATTACAAAACGTGGGTCATCTTCATTACGGTATTTTGCAATATCAGTGAGCGATATAAACTCATTTTCAAAATCTGATGTATAAATGCCAATTTCTATTCCCTGGGCATGAATTGTTTCTTTTACTGTTTTATCCATAATTGTCTCCTACAGCTCCCCTTTCTGCGCTTTCTGATGAAGTTCTGTAATCTGTGCAAGAAGATTGTCTATATCAGCATTAAGCTTTGAACGCTTTTCTTCGTAGTTTTGAATTGTTTCTGCAACGCTTAGGATTTCTTCTTCTTCGTGAGGATAGCCGCATACATCAAAGTTGTAATTTGAATCAATAAGTTCCTGCGCGGTGTAGGATTTTGCTTTTGGATTTCCTTCTGCATCTATAATTTCCTTGCGGTCATTCCACCAGGTGATACATTCGTCAAAGTGCTTTAATTCCATCGGCTTTGTTTTGCTAAAATGCTTGCGGTCGCTTGGAATGTCTACACGGTAAAACCAGGTCTTTCCAGTCGGCTCTTCATTATTGAAGAAAAGGATGTTTGTTGTAATACTTGTGTAAGGGCTGAATACACTTCCAGGTAAACGCACAATTGTGTGAAGATTAAAATCCGTAAGAAGCTTTTTCTTAAGATTGTTCTTTGCATTATCGTTTCCAAATAAGAATCCGTCTGGAACAATTACAGCTGCACGACCTTCTTTCTTAAGGCGGTACATGATAACTGCCATAAACAAATCGGCAGTTTCGCTCGAACGCAAATCGGCCGGAAAGTTCTGTTTAATGTCGTCTTTTTCGCTTCCCCCGTAAGGTGGATTCATAAGAATTACATCAAAAGCATCTTTTTGAGTATAGTCCAAAAGTTTATAAATGAGAGAGTTTCCGTGATAAACTTTTGGGCTGTCCAATCCATGCAAAAGCATGTTTGTAACACAAAGCATGTAAGGGAACTGCTTTTTCTCTACTGCATAAATTGAGTTGTAGATTTTTTCTGATTCTTCGTTTGAAATACTTCCTTTAGAGTCTTTTACTTCTTCAAGTTCTTTAATCCAGCTTGAAAGGAAGCCTCCAGTACCGCAGGCAAAGTCAGCCATTGTTTCGCCAATCTGAGGCTTAATCATTTTTGCCATAAACTGAGTAACGGCACGTGGTGTATAGAATTCACCGGCACTACCTGCACTCTGAAGCTCTTTAAGAATTGTTTCGTAGATTTCTCCAAAGGCATGAGTTTCTTCGTAGCTTCCAAAATCAAGTTCATCAATAATGTTTGCAATCTGTCGGAGAAGAACACCATCCTTCATGTAGTTGTTAGCGTCTTCAAAAGTCGTGCGTACAATGCTCTGGCGGATT
>JAZSJM010000265.1:0-1908 GCA_045534325.1 Treponema sp.
AGGTTGGCAAGGACTAGAAGATGATGTAAATCTGTATAATCGCGGATGTTTCCTTTTTTGCCGGGATTGTCCTTTCGCCATTCTTTTGCGGTCATACCAAATAATGCGACGTTCAATAAATCAGCCTCATCTGCATACACATAAGCTTTTTGGGCAGGTGTAAGCTCTGGAATTATTAGGTTTTCTTTAATGGCATCGGTATGGATTTTGTAATTGAGCTTAGAAAGTTCCCGGTTTAGATTCCAGTTTAATGAAAGACGAGAATTTTCATCGGATTTAAGGCGGCGATAATCTTTCATTATATAAAGCTGGAATTCAGGAGAAAGCCAGGTTGCAAATGACATTGCTATGTCAGTATGTGCAAAAGTTCCCCCTCCATAACGGCCAGCTTTTGAGACAATACCTATTGCATTTGTCTGTTCAATCCATTTAGTTGGAGTCATAACAAAACGGTTTGCACCAGCTTCATTTTTAACCGTGTCGAATTGCACACGGTTAAAACTTGGATTATGTAAAGTTTCCCAAACCCCAAGAAATTCTATAGTATTACGATTTCGCATCCAGTTTTGAATTACAAAACGTGGATCATCTTCATTACGATATTTTGCAATATCAGTAAGCGATATAAACTCATTTTCAAAATCTGTTGTGTAAATGCCAATTTCTATTCCCTGAGCGTGAATTGCTTCTTTTACTGTTTTATCCATTTTTTGCTCCTACAACTCCCCTTTCTGTGCTTTCTGATGGAGTTCCGTAATCTGCACAAGAAGATTATCTATATCTGCATTAAGCTTTGTACGCTTTTCTTCGTAATTCTGAATTGTTTCTCCAACGCTTAGGATTTCTTCTTCTTCGTGAGGATAGCCGCATACATCAAAGTTGTAGTTTGAATCAATGAGTTCCTGCGCGGTGTAGCATTTTGCTTTTGGATTTCCTTCGTGGTCTGTAATTTCTTTACGGTCATTCCACCAGGCAATACAGTCATCAAAGTGCTTTAATTCCATCGGCTTTGTCTTGCTAAAGTGTTTGCGGTCGCTTGGAATGTCTACGCGGTAGAACCAGGTATTTCCAGTTGGCTCTTCATTATTAAAGAAAAGAATATTAGTTGTAATGCTTGTATATGGACTGAATACACTTCCGGGCAAACGGACGATTGTATGAAGGTTAAAATCTGTAAGGAGCTTTTTCTTAAGATTATTTTTTGCATTATCGTTTCCAAATAAGAAACCGTCCGGAACAATTACAGCTGCACGACCTTCTTTCTTAAGACGGTACATAATAACCGCCATAAATAAATCAGCAGTTTCGCTTGAACGCAAATCGGCCGGAAAGTTCTGTTTAATGTCATCCTTTTCACTTCCGCCATATGGTGGATTCATAAGAATTACATCAAAGGCATCTTTCTGAGTATAGTCCAAAAGTTTATAAATAAGTGAGTTTCCGTGGTAAACCTTTGGACTGTCCAATCCATGCAAAAGCATGTTTGTAACACAAAGCATATAAGGGAACTGCTTTTTTTCTACGGCATAAACTGAGTTATAGATTTTTTCTGATTCTTCGTTTGAAATGCTGCCTTTAGCGTCTTTTACTTCTTCAAGTTCTTTTATCCAGCTGGAAAGGAATCCACCAGTACCGCAGGCAAAGTCAGCCATTGTTTCGCCAATCTGAGGCTTAATCATTTTTGCCATAAATTGAGTTACGGCACGTGGTGTATAGAATTCACCGGCACTACCTGCACTCTGAAGCTCTTTAAGAATTGTTTCGTATATTTCTCCAAAGGCATGAGTTTCTTCGTAGCTTCCAAAATCAAGTTCATCAATAATGTTTGCAATCTGTCGGAGAAGAACACCATCCTTCATGTAGTTGTTAGCGTCTTCAAAAGTCGTGCGTACAATGCTCTGGCGGATT
>JAZSJM010000253.1:0-7074 GCA_045534325.1 Treponema sp.
CATAAAAAAGAAATTTTTTTAAACCACTCTTTTTTATCTTGTTAAAGATTAGAAAAATAAAAAAAGCTGCTGCAATCGAAATTAATGAAATCGTATAGAGCTTAGGATTATTTGTTGCAAAATAGCATAACGGATATACAAAAACTGCACCAAGAACGGCACATAAAAGAATAAGCAAAAAGGTTTTAAAACTTGATGAAAAAATGTCCTTGTATGCATTTAATAATTTTTTTAGCATAAGATAAATATAATTAGACAAAAAAAAATCTGCAAGACCTTAATTCCTGCAGATTTTTAATTATCTTTATTCTTCAGCAATTGCTGTAGCTGGACATTCGCTTGCGCAAGTTCCGCAGCTTACACATTTTGAAGAATCAATTTCGCGGTGTCCACCATTTTCGCTGATTGCTCCAACTGGACAATCTGGTTCGCAAGTACCGCAGTTTACACATGAATTAGGATCGATTTTATAAGCCATTTTTGTACCTCGCTTAAATCTAGTATTTTTATAATTTAGCATATTAAATTTACTAAAACAAGAAAATTATGATAAAATTAATACGATTTAGCATATGCTAATTTAAGGATAAAAAATGACTAAAAAAGAAATCGCTTCATTTATTGATCACACTCAGCTTAATGCGTGGGCTACAGAAGATGATATAAAAAAATTATGTGAAGAAGCAAAAAAATATGGATTTGCAAGTTGTTGTGTAAATCCTTTTTATGTACCCCTTGTTTCATCGCTTTTAGCTGGAACTGCTGTTAAGGTTTGTACGGTGATTGCTTTTCCGTTAGGCTCTTGTTCAGTTGATGATAAAGCAAGTCAGGCTGCCATGTGTGTGGCAGAGGGTGCTGATGAAGTTGATATGGTAGTTAATCTTGGTGCAGTCAAAGATAAAAAATGGGATGATATTTATGAGGAGATTTATGCAGTCCGCTGTGCTGTAAATGATGTTGACACTGGAACTGATAAAAAAATAATTGTAAAAGTGATTTTAGAAACCTGTTATCTAAATGATGAAGAGATTATTGAATTATGCAAAATCTCCCAGAAAGCAGGTGCTGATTTCGTAAAAACTTCTACAGGTTTCGGAAGTTCTGGAGCCAGTGTTCATGCAGTCGAACTTATGCGAAAAACGGTGGGCGATAAAATGGGAGTAAAAGCAAGCGGCGGAATTCATAGCTTTGAAGAGGCCTGTGCAATGATAAATGCAGGTGCAAACCGTCTGGGGTGTTCTGCCAGCGTTAGAATTGTTGAGTAGTAAAAGAATATTTTTGTACTTTCCTTTAGTTTTTTAATTATCTTTTGTTCGCGACCAGTACATTACATTATCGATTATTTCATATTTGATTTTTTTAGCGTCGCATAATGCACTAAGGTAAGAACGAATTGTACAGCCAATGAGAACATATTGATTTAAGCGAAGGGAGATTTCATTTACATCTGCTACTTCTTTTAAAATTTGTTCTGTTGTTTTTGGATTTTTTAAGATACTTAAGATGAGTTCTTCTGTTTCAAGATATGCAAGCATGTTTAGTTCCACAAGACCTTCAATTTCCTTTACAGAGTGTCCATGTCCTGGCACGTAAAAATCTGCTTGAATCTTTGAAATTTTCATCAAACTTTCTTTAGAAAGTTTTTCATCAAACAGGTATTGAATCCAGTATTTTTTTATGACATTTCTTCCGCTAAGTGCATCACCTGAAAAAAATATCTTTTTACCATCTGTATCTGTGACAAGAAATCCTGTCTGGTCTATATAGTGTCCTTTAAGGCTGATGGATTGAATTTCAATTTTATCTTCAATAAAAAAACTATCATCACAATTAAAAGTCCAATCTACAGGACATTTTTGTGCAACAAAGTAGGGGGTTTCAAGTTCCTGTACTGGCATTCCGCCCCAGATTAGTCCGGATTCAATAACCGGATAATCCATAATTGCAGCTTCTCCCTTGCTTGCCCATATTTGGCAATCAGTTTTTTCTTTTAAGAAAATATTACCACCGCAATGGTCTGCATGGGAGTGTGTATTTATTATGGCTTTTATACTAAAATTCTTAAAAGAACGGCTTAGGACTTCTAAAATTGAATCTACATGTTTTTCATTATTTCCGCTGTCTATGAGATAAATATTTTTATTACCCTCGCCATTAGAAAGAGCGATAACTCCAATATTTGTTGCAATTGGAATATATGAAATATGAGCAGATAATTTTATAAGTTCAAAGCAGTCGTTCATTATTTTAGTTATCTAGTGTTAAATCACCTTCATTTATCCAGCCTATTTTTCTAAAAATAAGTCCGAATACAAAGCTTAAAATAGCAGGAAGAATAAAACATATAAGAATAAGTCCAATCCAGTCAAAAGTATTTGGACTTATACTAACTGCCCCGTGGGAAACTGCTGCTTCTGACGGATTAAACCAACCTGAAATTACTCCAATCTGACCTACAAGACCGCATGTACCCATTCCTGAGCTAACGGCGGCTCCATTCATCTCCATTTTAAAAAAACAAGTAGAAAGTGGTCCCGTAATGATGGATGCAAGACATGGTGGAATCCATATTTTTGGATTTTTAATGATATTAGGCATTTGAAGCATTGAAGTTCCAAGTCCTTGGCTTAAAAGACCTCCCCATCTGTTTTCTTGAAAACTCATTACTGCAAATCCAATCATCTGCGCACAACAGCCCGCAACGGCAGCTCCACCGGCAAGTCCTGTCAGCCCTAAAGCAGCGCAGATTGCTGCGGATGATATTGGCAGTGTTAAAAGAATGCCAACCAAAAGCGAAATTATAATTCCCATAACGAATGGTCTTAAAGTTGTTGCCCAAACTATAATATTTCCGAAGGAACTTGCAGCCTTACCGATATATTTTGCTGTAAGAACTGTTATAAGTGCTCCTGAAAGAATTGTTACCAATGGAGTTACTATAATATCAAGTTTTGTTTTTTTACTTACAAGGTTCCCAAGTTCTGCTGCTATAATTGTTACAAAAAGAACTGCTAGGGGACCGCCTGCTCCGCCGGTTACATTAGCTGCAGACCCCACTGCCACCAGACTGAATAAAACAAGAGCTGGCAGCTGCATTGCAAATCCAATTCCTACAGCCATTGCTGCTCCGACAACATGTGCATTTGTTGCAAAATTTCCAGCAGTAACAAGAAAATTAAAGACTGTGTTTTCACCTAAATTCAACAATTGCTGACCAAGAGTTTTTACAATTGTTCCGATAAGAAGAGATGCAAATAACCCCTGAGCCATTCCGCCCAGTGCATCGATAAGATATCTTTTGACGTACTTATTCATAACGTACTCCTTAACAAAACCGCATAAAAGCGGCATAGAGATTTTTTGTACTTCATTGATATACTTGCTGATGCCTAAAAGCGGTCATCCCAAACGTAACATCTGAATGAGAGAGAATATATCAGAAAAATGACTTAATTGCAATTTGCCATATATATTAAAAAAGTGATATAATTATTTTATGTTTTTTCATGGTGGAACTAATTCAAGAAGATTAAACGATTATTTGGACTTTTCTGCAAATACAAGTCCTCTTGGTGTACATAAAGCTGCTTCTCGTGCTCTCTTAGCACTTTCTTTAGATCCAGGCATTTTAGCTGCCTATCCAGACCCTAACTGTACTGAGTTAAAGGAAGAACTTTCCCGATATTGGAAATTTAATGGACCGATTTTATGTGGGTCAGGGGCTGCTGATATTACTCAGTTAATTTCAATGGTTTTTGGTAAAAATGTACAAGGAACTGCTTTTAATCTGATTGTTGAACCTGCATTTTCCGAATACGAAAATGCACTTTTAATGGCATGCGATGAAGAAAAAATTCTTCATTTAACGCTGGAAGAAAAAAACGATTTTAAATTTACAGAAAATGATCTTTCACGGCTTGAAAAAATCCTTTCAGGGGGAGTTCCTTTGATGTTTATGGCAAGTCCTTCAAACCCTGCAGGAAATGTTATGCCCTTTGAGATGATTGTCAAGATTGCCCAATTGTGTGAAAAATCTGATACCGTCCTTGTTTTGGATTCATGTTTTTGTCAGTTCAGCGAAAAAGCAGAAACTAATGTAAGAACTCTTATTGCCCGTGCCGATGAATTTCCTCACTTAATTATTTTAAATGCGTTCACAAAATTTTATGGAATGGCAGGTTTACGGCTTGGATACGCTCTTTGCTTTAGCAGTGATGTTTATAATCCCTTAGTAAATGCAATGCGACCGTGGACTATCAGTACAGATGCTCAGGCAACAGGAAGTGCTGTAATCAGGGCAGAAATTGAAAGCGATGGATGGCATAAACAAATGCTTAAACTTGTAAAAGAAGAAAGAAACTTCCTTTCATCTTTTTTTAAATCGATTGGAGCAAAAGTTTTAAGCGGGGAGGGGAATTATATCCTTATTCAACTTAATGATGAACTTCAAAAAATTGCCGCTGCCTATGCTACAGGTGGTGTACACAATAAGGATAAAAAAGGTCATAATGGCCCAAAAAAGCAATCCCTGGTTAATGAAGATAATAATTCTCCAAATCCTTTTAATGCGCCGCTTTGTCAGGCGTTAGCATTGGATAAAATTGTAATCCGCGGGTGTTCCGACTTTTACGGAATGGACGAGAGTTGGTATCGTGTTTCGATAAAAAATCATGATGAAAATACTCATCTTGTAAAAGCTCTTGAAAAAATCTTTAAAAAATAAGCAATTTTTTTTTATAAAAAAAAGCCGCAGTTTCAAGAATCATAATTTGAAACTGCGGCTTTTTTGTTTCTGTCTAATTTTGATTAGATTTTTGCAAGTTTAATAGATTTTACAGTGTAATCATTCTTGCGTTCGTTGATTGTAAATTCAAGTTTTTCACCAACTTTTGCATCAAGGATTTCGTTTCCAAATGGAGACATGTAAGAGATTATTCCTGTGTCAGGATCTGACTCCCAAGGTCCCATAATAATATATTTTTCATCTTTTCCAGAAATATTGTTTGTAAGAACAACTTCGGTTCCAAAAGAGATTATTGATGTTGTTGCAGTTGTCGGGTCAAATATAACTGCACGACTAAGTTCTCCCTGAAGACGCTTTAAGTCGTTATTTAGCTTGTGCTGAGCCTCTTTTGCCGCAATATATTCTGCATTTTCTTTTAAGTCGCCTTTTTCTTTTGCATCAGCAACTTCTTTTGCAATTGCAGGAATATCAACAGTAGTCATTCTGTTTTCAAGTGCTTTCTTTTCGTCAAGTTTTGCTTTTGTTACGAGCATTCCCTTTGGTGCGCTTGATTTTTCTTCTTTAGCACGGAATTTGTAATCAGGGTATTTTTCAAGAATCTTATTGCGAAGTGTCTGTTTGTAAACACCTTCAAGATCTTCAATGTCATCTACCAGTGTGTATAGATGTGTCATTGTATCTGTATCGCTTGAAAGCATGTATTCGGCATAAATATTTTTTTCATCTTTTTCTCCGAAAATAAGCTTTTTAGCGTCTTTGTTGATTTTTTTGTTTTCTGTTGTATCAACATGGTTGTCAATTTCGCGGTATGTCTGTTCAATAAGGTTAACGATCGTGATTAACTGCTTTTGATATGATACACCAGAAGCTTTGAACCATTCTTCGTCCTTACATTCTTCAAAGAAGAAGAGAACAGCTTTGCGATAGTCACGGAAACTGTCAAATGCTTTTACAACAAGTTTCTGAACTTTTTCAGTATTTCCGCTGTCAATTAAATCTTTGAGCATTTTTTTACTCAAAACTGTAGGGAACAATTCAATATACTGATCAACCCAGTCAGGCAAAAGTTTTATTGCTGCAAGGAAATCTTCCTGAAGAGTTGTGTTTTTCATGTCCTTTAAGAGAGTGTACATTTCTCTCGGACTTTCAATTTCGTTATAAAGCTGTGCAAAAGTAAAATTAGGAGTAAAAGCAATTGCAGGAAGAATTGAACTTACCTTTTGTACAACCAGATATGAAGCAACAACCTGTTCATTTACCTGGCTGAATGCTTTAAGGAATCCCTTGAAATAGTTGTACATATCAGTAAATAATTCGCTGTCTTTATCAGCCTCTTCTTCGTTTACGTAACGCATAAATACATCTACACGAGGCATAAAGTGCTTTTGAGCCTTAAACTCATTGCTTAATTTTTCTTCAGTAGAGATTTTTCCATCGCGGACAATGTATTCGTTTATATTATTTGGATTTACTCCGAAAATCGGATTTGTATCCAGGGCTCTTTTTGCTGCTGAATTCCATGATGTCCATTCACCAGTTGTAAGAATTGACGGTACAAGTTCTGCCTTTATTCGCTTAAAGTCGCAGCTGTTTCCGAATGACTTGATGATGATTTTAAGGGCTTCTGATTTATCTTTCGGATCCTTAAAGATTTTTAAAAGGTCTGCCTTTGATTTTGTTGCTTTTAAAACCCAGATATGATCCCTTGCTAAAGGCTGGAGTGCACTTACAGCCATTTTAAGTGACATCTGTTTTACGCCGTTCTTTTTTCCAAAGTTGATGGTAAGAGTGTCATTTGCAACATTTGTAATGATACCAACTCCCCATGTTCTGTGGTAAACAAAGTTTTTTACTCCAAAAGCAATGTGCTTTTCAAAGTCATTGATTGCCTCAAATACATTTCTGAAATTCTGTGTAAGATTTGAGGAACGGATAAATTCCTGAGTATTAGGATTTTTTGCATATTTTCCCTGGAAACATGCCGCAATTTCATTTCTTGCCCAGTTATCTTTTGGATCTATACGGAGAATGATTTTTAAAATCTGAATTGCAATATCCCATTTTTTAGGATCTTTTGCCGCATTATCCTTGTAATAAGGGTAAATATCATGAAGAAGGAGAGCACTTTTGTCAGCACTGATTGATTTTTCAACCTTGCGCTGTACAAGAAGGAAGAAGTCAATTTCTTCAGGAATGAGAGCTACAAGTTTTGACCAGCTTTCTTTTAAGGCTGTCATATTGTTTGCATTTACAAAGCGGAGAACGGCCTTTTTGTAGTAGGCGATGGCATTTTTCTCATCACCTGAACTTTCATAATGTTCTGCAAGAAT
>JAZSJM010000281.1:0-3092 GCA_045534325.1 Treponema sp.
CCGCTTGGCCTCCGACTTCATACTTTTTCTAAAGAAGCATGTTGCCTGATTTTAAGCTATCTTAACCCACCATAAGTTGCAATAAACACACCGGCAGCAATTGCAGTACCGATTACTCCAGAAACGTTTGGTCCCATGGCATTCATAAGAATAAAGTTTGACGGATCTTCACTCTGTGCAACCTTATGGGCAACACGTGCAGCCATTGGAACAGCTGAAACACCTGCAGAACCAATAAGTGGATTGATTTTCTTTCCTTTTGGAAGGAAAAGATTCATTACATGAGCCATTAAGATTCCACCAGCTGTAGCAACACCAAAAGCAACTAAGCCAAGAAGAATGATACCTAAGGATTCTCCACGAATAATTTTTTCAGGAGTCATCTGAGAACCTACACCTAATGAAAGTAGAATTGAAACAATATTCATCAACTCATTTTCCATTGTTTTCGAAAGACGTGTTGCGGCACCAGACTCTTTTACAAAGTTTCCAAAAGCAAGCATACCGATAAGAGGAGCTGCTGGAGGTAAAAGAAGAATCGTTAAAAGAAGAAGAACCATAGGGAAAAGAACTTTTTCTGCCTTAGAAGGTGTTCGAGGATTTTCCATATGAATCATACGCTGTTTTTTAGTTGTTAAAAGCTTCATAATTGGAGGCTGAATCATTGGTACTAAAGCCATATATGAATAAGCAGCAACTGCAATTACAGCCATAAGTTCTGGTGCAAGTTTTCCAGATACATAAATAGATGTAGGACCGTCAGCACCACCAATAATTGCAATGGCACAAGCCTGCATAATATTGTAGTTAAGTCCGAGAATGTTCATCACAGCAACACCGAAAAGTGTAAAGAATACACCAAACTGTGCAGCACCGCCAAGGAGTGCAGTTTTTGGATTTGCAATAAGCGGACCAAAGTCAGTCATTGCACCGATTCCCATAAAGATAAGCATCGGGAAGAATTCATTGCCAACACCAGCCTTATAGATAATGGCAAGCATACCATCTGGAAGCTCACCCATACCAGCACCAACAGCGTTAATAAGTACAGTTCCCATTCCGATTGGAATTAAAAGCAATGGTTCAAAACCGCGTCCAGCACCAAGATAGATAATCAAAAATCCAATACACATCATCAAAAATGACTGCCAGCCCGGTGCCCTACCCCAATCTGTAGTAGCAGCATGAGCACTTGCATTAGAAGCCTCTTCAGCTGCCTTTTCCTCTGCAGCAACTTCTTCTGCACTTTCAAGGAACATTTTATAAATACCAGTTGATTTACCAATATTTTTTATAAACTGTAAAACATTAACATTATGTTCTTCACCCCAGTTTTCAGTTCCAGCAATAATGCGGTCAAGGCCTTCTGACGACGATGCAACTGATTCTTCAGCAGCGGCAACAGCATCTCCAAGAACAATTGGTGTATCTGCTTCTACTTCAACAGAGGACTGCGCAAGAACCTTTGAACCTGTACTCAATATAAAAGCAACGGCACAAATTGCAAAACACACACTCATGACCTGTTTCTTAAAGTTTTTATTCAAATCAATCATTTTAATATTTCCTACACATAAAAATGTCAATTCACAAAATCCAAAAATCTCATAAAAGAGATTCCATAGGATTTTAGAGAATAAGTTAAATTAATTTTTACTGTATTGTTGCAACAGCCTGTCCGTTAGAAACCTGAGTTCCTGTTGGTACGGTGAAGTGAATCTTACCATTGCTACCTGCTTTTATTTCAAGTTCCATTTTCATTGATTCAATGATAATTACTGTCTGATCAGCAGTTACAGATGCACCTTCTGCTACAGCATATTTGAGGAGAGTTCCTGCAACTGGTGCATTAACAGGTTTTCCGCCTGCACTTGCAGCAGCTGGGGCTGGATTTGCAGCAGGAGCTGCAGCAACTGGGGCAGGAGCAGCTTTTACAACACCGCCGATAGTTGCAATTACCTGACCGTTAGAAATCTGAGTTCCTGCTGGAACTGTATATGTAATTGTACCATCAGCTGGAGACTTAACTTCAAGTTCCATTTTCATTGTTTCGACGATAATGATTGTCTGTCCTTTTGAAACTTTTGTTCCGTTTGAAAAACACTGTTTAAGAAGAGTTCCTGCAACCGGTGCCTTTACATCTTCGCCACCTGTAGTTACTGCTGCAGGAGCGGCAGAAGCAGAAGCTTGTCCAAAAGTTACACTGTATGGAGTTCCGTTAACAGTAACTGTATCGCCATTTGACTGTACAGCATAGCTCTGACCGTTAACAGTAACTGTATAAGAACCGTTAGAAGATGCAGCTGCTTTTGGAGCTTCTTTAATTCCAAATGTTTTTTCAGCATCTACAGGACCATTTGCGCGGGTTTCAAAGAATTTAGTTGCAACTTTAGGGAACATTGCATAAGTAAGAGTATCTTCAACAGAACCGTTTCCACCATTCTTCTTTGATTCTTCAACCATTTTGTCCCATTCTGGTTCAATAAGGTCTGCAGGACGACAGTCAACAACTTTGTCCATTTTGTTAAGTTCAAGAGCCTTTTTTACAAGGTCTGCATTTGGTGCAGCAGGAAGCTTACCATATTTTCCTGTAAGAAGATCACGGAATTCGCCAGTCATATTATTATAGCGTCCAAAAAGAACGTTAAATACAGCCTGTGTACCAACAATCTGAGAAGTTGGAGTTACTAAAGGAACATAACCAACATCCTTCTGAACAAGTGGAAGTTCAGCAAGTACCTGATCGATTTTATCAGAAGCACCCTGCTGTTTAAGCTGGCTTTCAAGATTAGAAAGCATTCCACCTGGAACCTGGGATTTTAAGATACGTGTATCAGCTCCAAGGAATTTAGATTCAAGAGAAGCATAATGCTTACGAATGTCGCGGAAATAAGCGGCAATTTCAAGAAGGGCACTGATATCAAGACCTGTATCAAATTCAGTTCCCTTAAGCATTTCTACAACTGTTTCTGTAGGAGAATGTGAAGTTCCCATTGCCATTGCAGAAATTGCAGTATCAAGTCGGAGGCCAAGCGGTCTTAGGAAGACAATACTAATGGCCAACTCCTTGGCCCACAGAACGACATGGCTAC
>JAZSJM010000080.1:0-4061 GCA_045534325.1 Treponema sp.
ATGCAAGTGCAGATGACGCATATAAGGCAGAAGATTATACAACAGCGGCAGCGTACGCAAGACAGGTTCTTGATGCCCTGGCTGATATAAAAGAGATTACACCTCTCCCTCAGTATTATGTTGTTCGTCCATGGGCAGAAACAAAAGATTGTTATTGGAATATTTCCGGACGTTCTTATGTGTATAACAATCCGCTGTTATGGGAAAATCTTTATCAGGCAAATAAATCAAATATGCCTAAACCAAATGATCCGAACCTGATTTTACCTGGAATGAAAATGGAAATTCCTAGTATTACAGGTGAATATCGTGAAGGTGTTTATTCTCCTTCTAAAAAATACGATGGTTACTCAGCAAATAAATAAAGATTTTTCAAGATAAATCAGAAATGCACCCTGTAAAATCAAGCGGAAACTTGTTTACAGAAGGTGCATTTTTTTTTGTTAAAAAGCCCCTTCAGCTTCTTTTTGTCTGAATAATAATAAAGCTGCCGTCATCAAAGCATGGGGCATTTCGTTGCTTCCCATTTTCTTAAATACTTCATTTTTGTCCATTTTAAAGCAGTTTAAATATTCATCTTTATCAAGATTTTGTTCACCAGTTTCCTGTAAATCAAATGCTGCAAAAACGTGAAAGTGATTTGTCATAAAGGCTGGGTTTGGATTGATTTTTCCAAGATAAACAAAATGTTCTGATATACAGCCGGTTTCTTCTCTTAATTCTCTTTTTGCTCCTTCGATTGGCTGTTCGTTTTCGTCAATCACCCCTCCAGGAAATTCAATGCTCAATGATTTTTCCCCGTGCCGCCATTGCTTTACCATTATAAAATCATCACCTTTAACAGGAATAACAGTAACCCAGTCCCGGCTGTCTATGGTTATGTATTTGTTTTTTTGTCCGTCCCAGGATTTAGAAATTGTTTCATAGATACTTGCAATCGGTGTTTTTAAAAGAATATTCTTTTCTAAATCAGTCCATTTTAATTTTTCATCTGGCAAATTCGTATTCATTTAAATGACCTCTCTATAATTAATAATCATGTTTCTTTTATTCTTCTGGAACGAAAACTGTATCTCTTTGACTTATATTTAAAATCACTTTATTATAAATATAGTAGAAATTATAACGAATAAATCAAGTCTATAAAAAAAGTTCATGTTGCGACTGTCTGTGAACTTAATTCGTTAATTTTCAGATTTTACAGCAAAGGAAGAATTCAATTATGGCAATTATAACTTTTTCAAGACAGTTATCTTCTCTAGGTGATGACGTAAGTTCTCTTCTGGCAAAAAAACTTAATTACGATTATGTAAGCAGAGAAGATTTGGAAAAGAGAATTGTTCAATTGGGATTTCCTGAAAATAAGCTGCATAAATATGATGAAAGAACTCCTGGTTTTTTTGCTTCCCTTGCAAAAGATCGTGATGAATACCTTGATTATCTTCAGACTGCCGTGCTCGATTATGCCTCAAAAAATAATTGCGTTATCGTAGGACGGGGCTCTTCATTCATTCTCTCTCATGTAACCAATCATCTTGCGATAAGAGTTGTTTCAGAAGAGCGTGAAAGATTGCAGAGGGTCATGGATTATTTAAAAGTTGATGAAAAAACTGCCAGAAAAAAGCTTCTTGCAGCGGATAAACAGAGGGAAGGATTTCACAAAAGTTTTTTTAACTGTCAGGTTAATGACCAGAGTCTTTATCATGCTGTGGTAAATACAAGTTTATTGGGCGTTGATGCTGCTGCTGATATGATTGCGGCTGCTGTAAAAAGTGCAGTTTCTTCAGAAAAAGAAAAAGAAGGAATGGAAAGAGTAGAAGAACTTTTAATTTGCCAGCGCATCGTAAATATGCTCATTCTTGAATATGGATTGAATATAAATTTCCTGCGAGCAACAGCTCATAATTCAAATGTTACGCTTCACGGGGTTGCTGATTCAACAGCAATTGTTAACCGAGCGCTGACTATAACCCAGGCAGAACTTCCAGAGTATAAGGTTGATTCTGCTATAAATGTCGTTCAGGATTTTAAAGCGTATCCGCAATGAGTTTTTATGTATGTGTCTGTTTTGGAATTATCGCCTTGAGTGCCGGCGTTATTTTCGGCAGTATTTTTAGTATCGTAATTTCAAAAGTTTTCCGTAAAAGAATTTTAAAAGCATATTTTTCTGTAATTTGTGTATTTTTAAGTCTTGTTATTTCTTCCTGTGTAGTTTGTTTTTTTATTTCAGGAGAGAATAATTTCAATTCATTATTAAAAACAGTCAACACTTTTTTTGTGGTGTTTTTGTTTTTAAGCGGATTTATCTGTTCAGTTTTCTGGAAAATTGCAATTCCCCTGTTATTAACTTTTTATATAATTCTTTCAGTTATATCTGGTGTTAAACTTTACGGAGAATTTGGTTCAAAAACAGAAAGTGCAACCGTTACTTTGAATAAAAATTTGATTACACTTGATTCAAAAAACTTTTCAATAGACAAAATAAATGGTAAGGCTCTTGTCGTTGAAGTTTATACTTTACCTTCAATCCTTCTGTTGCCTCTTCCTAGAGTTTGGTTTTCTGTAATCGGAGTTGTTGACAGTGCCCTGTACAATGAAACAATCAGCGATATACGCGGATTTGCGGGGTTTTCTGGTGATTCAGGTTTAAGTGGAAGAACTGATTCTGAAAAAAAACATAATGGTTCAAATTTTTGGCTTAAAACTAAGGATAAGTATTTTAACTGGATGTTAAATAACAAAAAGTACCTGCTTATTCAAATACCAGTTGATGATATGCTTCCAGCTGTTTATACATTAAATTTTACACAAAAGGGGGAAGTTTTAACCTGCAGATTAATAAAGAATTTATAGGAATTAAAATTATTTATAAACTTGACTTTTTATTCTGTTGTTAAGATACTCAAATATATGAAAATTTCAAACAAATTTACTTTGGCGAGATTGATTTTTGCTCCTATTTTTTTTATTTTATACAATCTTCCAATTTGGACTAACAATAAGATTCTTGCTTTTATTTCTGCTGCACTTATGATTCCTTCTCTTATTATTATGGAGCTTACAGATTATTGGGATGGTCATTATGGAAGAAAGTACAATGAAGTAAGTGATTTAGGAAAACTTTTTGACCCTTTTGCAGATGTAATGCTTAATCTTACAGTTTTTATAAGTGCAATGCATTCCTTTGATTCAAATATGGGTGCTTATATGCCGGTTTGGATTTTTGTACTTATTATGTATCGTGAATTCTGTCAGAATTTTTTGAGGTTACTTTCAATCAGACAGGGTGTTGCAATCGCTGCCAGAAAGAGTGGAAAAGTAAAAACAGTTTTCTATATAATATCTGGATTTTTTATGCTTGCAGCTGAATGTTTTATTCGCTTCGGTTTTCCACAGATTTTTGCAACGTATTTGAATATAGACGTTACGCAATTTTATCCTTATGCGAAACTTGTAATTCAGACATTATATGTGGTTTGTCTTATTTTAAGTTATACTTCTTTTATTGATTACTTAAAAAATTTTGGTTCTGTATTTAAAGAAATGTAAAAAAATACTTTACGTAAAAGACTTCTGTTTTTTTACAGAAGTCTTTTTTTTTGTTTTGTAAGAATATACAACAAACATTTTTTTTTATAGTCGATTGTATATTTATACCTGAGCAGGTTTGTTCAAAAATGTGGCTTTGAACAAAGCGACAACGGAACATTTGTTGAAAGGTTTTACTGAAAATAAAAATACGATGAAAAAAATATAACAATTTTTTAACAAAAATTCTTCAAATTTAATAAACTGCTTGTTGACGAAAAAGTTTTATTTGTGATATATTAATTTTCGTCGCAAGTAACGAGGTTAAGTAAAAAAAACTCATTACTTTGTTGATTTAATGATAAATCTGTGGTTTTAACCGGATTTATACCGTTCTTTGAATAAAAATTAGTGAAGGAAGGAAGACAAGATAGCACGAACTTTAAGAAAATAAAGTTTAGTAGCAGAAAAGTTTTTCAAGTACAAAACGAAAAGCCAGCGTCTTTGCTTGTTAAAGAAGTAGAGATGCGAAA
>JAZSJM010000196.1:0-4088 GCA_045534325.1 Treponema sp.
AGGAGTTGGTTCTTCCGAGCAGGGTAATATTGGTCTTATCATGGATGTTTTCATGGAAATGACTGTAGAACTTGGACGTACCAAAAAACAGATTAAAGAAATTCTTGGTATGGGTGAAGGTACGATTATCGAACTTGATAAACTTGCTGGAGAACCTGTAGATATTTTAGTAAATCATAAACCAATAGCTAAAGGTGAAGTTGTTGTAATCGATGAAAACTTTGGAGTTCGTGTTACTGAGATTCTTTCACCAATGGAAAGAGTTTCGGATTTACGGTAAAACTTTATAAACAATGACGCTGATTTGTAAGTCAGCGTTTTTGTTTTATAATAATAAATGTTTGAGTTTTATGGGGATAAAATACTCAAACTTGTGATGTAAATAACGGGTGGGTGATATGAAAAAAACTTTTTCTGTTTTTTTTATTTTGTTTTTATTTTTTTGTGGAAATATTTTTTCACAGTCAAATGTTGATAATTCACAACAAAGTCAATCTTTCAGCATAAATACAGATCCTTCACAAATACAGTTAAATGTTCCTGTTGATCAAGAAACGCCGGTAAATCAGTTAAAGGGACCTTCTACATTTGGTCTTTTTGTAAGAATGATTTTTGCTCTGGCAGTTGTTGCCGGGATTGCTTATCTTGTTTTTTATTTTCTCAAAAAATCTACAAAGATTAATAATGATAATGATCCTTTTTTAAGAAAAGTAAGTCAGATCACTTTAAGTCCTGGAAAATCTGTACAGGTAGTTACTTTGCAGGATAATGCATTTTTAATAGGTGTAAGTGATGAAAATATAAATCTCATTGGAAAAATTGAAGACAAGGAACTTGTTAATGCAATGAATTTATATGCTGATAAAAAAGAGAATGTTGCAAAACCAAGATCATTCAGAGAAATTCTTGATATTTTTATGCCTGGCTCTAGCAAAGAAAGTGATGAGAATGTATTTGCTCCTCAAAGTTCAACCCCTGCTGAGGCAATCAAGCAACAGCGCGAAAGATTAAGTTCTGAAGAGTATTAATAAAAATTTTTGGTCTGGAGTTGGATTCACGAAATGAAAAGAAATATATTAAGTCTAAAAAAAGTTTTTAATAAAAAAATATTCGTAATTTTTTTAATACTGTTTTTATGCATTTTTTCGGTTTCTTCTCAAAATTCCGCTTTTCCAAATAATTCAACTCAGGGCACAACTCAAATGAATAATTCTGTCAGGAACCTTAATATTCCTAATGTTGATATTAGTATTACACAGCCCCAGAGTGGAAGACAGATGGCATTTAGTTTACAACTTCTTCTTTTACTTACGGTTTTATCTTTAGCGCCAAGCCTTTTAATTTTAATGACTTGTTTTTTGCGATTTTCCATTGTTTTAGATTTTATAAAACGTGCTCTGTCTTTACAGCAGGTTCCTCCTACCTCAGTCTTAAATGGGATTGCTTTGTTTATGACTTTGTTCGTGATGTTTCCTGTATTTAGGCAGATATATTCAACATCATTTAAGCCTTTGAGTGATGGTCAGGTAACGATAGAGCAGGCTTATTCTCAGGCGGAAAAACCTCTGAAAACTTTTATGTACTCTCAGATGCTTAATGATACAACTTACGTTCAGACCTTTATGACAATGGCTCATTTAGATACTCCAAAAACTCTTGATGACGTTCCCATGTATGTTTTGATTCCCTCTTACATACTTCATGAGTTAACGGTTGCATTTAAAATAGGAATTATACTTTACATTCCGTTTATTGTAATTGATATGGTTGTTGCAAGTATTTTGATGAGTATGGGTATGATGATGCTTCCTCCGGTTCAGATTTCCATGCCATTTAAATTAATGCTTTTTGTACTTGTTGACGGATGGGGGCTTTTAACCCAACAGCTTTTTGTTTCTGTAATTCATTAAGGGGGAGGAATAGATGAGTATTGGATATTTAGTATCACTTATGCGGGGTGCCGTCTACCAGGTTTTACTGATGACATCTCCAATTCTGGGGGCTGCTTTAATAGTGGGGCTTGTGGTTGCAATTTTTCAGGCAACAACATCTATTCAGGAACAAACCCTTACTTTTTTGCCTAAACTTGTTGTGATTTTGATTATGCTGGCTCTTTTGGGCGGCTGGTTGTTTGCAAATTTACGGGGATATACATTCAATTTATTCATGAATATTCCAAATCTGGCTAAATAAAGGTGAATAATGCTTGAGCAGATTGTTCTAAAAAGTCCATTCTTTCTTTTAGTTTGCGGCAGGTGTTTTTCTCTTTTAATGACAATGCCCTTGTTTTCTATGCGTACTATTCCTCGTATTGCAAAACTGGCATTAACTTTTTATATGGCATATTTGATTTTGCCTCATGTCGATATGAATCAATATGAATCCTATATCAATTCAAATCTTGTTTTTTCATTAGAGTATATTTTGTTGCTGGGGGGAGAGGTTTTAATAGGAATTATAATTGGTTTTTATGTTAATGTTATTTTTACTGCTTTTAGTACTGCAGGTCAGTTCTTTGCATTTCAGATGGGCTTTTCTGCTTCGGAAGTGTACGATGCTTTAAGCCAGGTTGAAAATCCTCTTATGGGACAGTTTTTTAATCTTATTGCCATGCTTTTATTCTTGCAGAATCAATGGACGCAGCGTCTTTTTGGTGGTGCGCTTGTTTCTAGTTTTTCAACAATGAATTCACTTAATATCGTTATTGCAGCAGGGCAAAATAAAATTATATCCTTTATGATTTTAAGTCTTTCAAAACTTTTTGCGGATGCTTTTATTATTGCTCTGCCAATTATGGGAACGCTTTTGCTTATTTCCATTACCACTGGAATTCTTGGAAAAGCTGCTCCACAGATGAACCTCTTGTCAGAAGGTTTTCCGATTATGATACTTCTGGCTTTTTTTGTAATTACAAATTTAATGGGTGTATTGTGTAATTTTTTTATGAATTCATTTTCTTCTGGATTTGCTATTTTACAGAA
Organism: Treponema sp.; assembly: GCA_045534325.1. Classification (GTDB taxonomy): domain Bacteria; phylum Spirochaetota; class Spirochaetia; order Treponematales; family Treponemataceae; genus Treponema_D. The sequence goes on from JAZSJM010000196.1 coordinate 2,982, forward strand.
TCTTTTTGCATATTTCAGGACAGGGGGCATTTAATTGGAATTTGATGAAATTGACCTCCAGTGGTTTGCCGCCGAAGATGAGGGACGAACAGAGGCTCCTTCAGAGTTAAAAATACAGAAGGCAAGGGAAGAAGGACGCGTTGCAAAAAGTCAGGAATTAAACAGTGCATTAGTAATGCTTGTTTGTGTCATTGTCTTGATTATTTGTGCTCCGTTTTATTTAAGATGGTGTGAGCAGATTCTTTATTACTATTTTTCAAGAGTTGCTTCTGTTGATTTTGCTCAAAAGCAGTTTTTTGTCCAATTTGCAATGAATCTTGCAAAGATGGTTTTGCCTCCTGCTGTTGCAGGGCTTTTTGCTGCTGTAACAGCCAATATTATTCAAAATCGGGGATTTATATTTTCGACAAAACCTATTGAGCCAAAATTTTCTAATATTGTTCCAAGAATAGGTCAGTATTTAAAAAAGACTGTTTTTTCGATTGAGGGTGGATTTAATGTTGTAAAACAGCTTGTTAAAGTTTTTGCAGTTGTTTTAATCGCTTATATCGTAATTAAAAGCAATATAGAGGACATACTCGCTTTAATCAATGTCGGCTCGATTCGACTTGCTGCCGGTAGAATAGGTGGATGTGGTGCTCAGATTTTAATTTTTTGTGCAATAATATTTTTGGCAATAGCTATTCCTGATTATTTTATACAGCGTTATCAGTTTATTGAAAGTTTGAAAATGACAAAACAAGAAGTCAAAACTGAATTCAAGGAGCAGGAAGGAGATCCCGAGGTTAAGGGAAAACTTCAGCAGGCTCAGCGTGAGCTTCTTTCGCAAAATCTTCCTAAAGCGGTTGCTGAAAGTGATGTTGTTGTAACAAACCCTACTCATTATTCAGTTGCGTTAAAGTATGATACACAAAAAATGGACCGTCCAATGGTTAATGCAAAAGGAAAAGATTTAATTGCTAAACGAATAAGAGATTTAGCTGATGAGAACGGAATTCCTCGTATAGAAAATGTTCCATTGGCACGTGCTCTCTATTCAAATGTCGAAATAGGTGATATAATACCTGATGAATATATTACTGCAATAGCAGTTGTGTATACACAGAT
>JAZSJM010000213.1:0-3600 GCA_045534325.1 Treponema sp.
ACTAAATTAATAACACGTTCTTATCTTGAAACACTTTCTACTGCTGATTTAATAGGTATAGCAGATGAATATGGAATTGATATTCCTGAAAATTTAAATAGAAGTTTTATTATTTCAGAGCTTTTAGAAGTTGCCCAGGAATTTAGAGAAATTGTAGAAGAGGATATCACTACAAGCGAAGAAAATGCACCTGTTCATGTAGAAGAAGAATCCCTTCCTGATTCATACAATGAAACGACGATTTGTGGGGTTTTACGTAATCCTGCCTGGATTTATGTTTATTGGGATATCAGTGCTGCTGATGTTGCAAGGCTGAATAATGATTTTTCATTTACGGGCTTATGTCTTCGTGTTTCCTATTGGGAAAATGAAGATGACGAAAAGCCTCTTGAGTCTTTTGATGTCCAGATTGCAATGACCGACAGGCAGCAGTACATTCTTCTTTCAGCTTCAAAAAATTTTGTTCGTGTTGATCTAGTTGCAATGAAAACTGGAAAAGATGACGAAAATCTTGCCATCACTAGAAAAATAGAACTTCCAAAAGGTTCGTCAATTTTAAATTCATTACCAGGGCGGGAACTTGATTTAATTCCTGCAATTGAATTATCTGATATGAGGGAATTATTGACTTCCCATTTTGAAAATCATCGTCAATCGTTTTTATAGTTTTTAAGAGGGGAGAAAAAAAAATATGTCAGTTAATAATCTTGGAATTGTAATTGTTGCTCATCAACCCTATGCTAGGCATATAACTAAGGAAGGTGAAGTTCCTGGTCCAGAATATGACATTCTTTTTGAAACACTTACACAAACTTATCTTCCTATAATTAATTTGTTACATAAATTTGAGAATGAGGGGATTAAGTCAAAATTTTCAATCGTGCTTACCCCGGTTCTCTGTTCTCTACTTTCGGATTCAATTGTTCAAAGTCAGTATGTTGAATGGCTTGACCGTTGTATTACTCTTGGAAAAAAAGAAATCATTCGTCTTTCACAGAACGAAGACTTATTGAAAAATGCTCAAAGTACTTTAGACAAGATGACAAGATTGCGTGAGGATTTTGTTGAAAAATACAACTGTAATCTTATCAAGGAATTTGCATATTTTGCCCGAAAGGATATGATTGAGATTTTATCATCTTGTGGTACTTATGCATTTTTGCCTTTTTATTCAGATTTGCCTGAAATTTTAAATGCACAGGTTGAAACAGGCATTATTTCCCATAAAAATTATTTTGGTTTTGCTCCTGACGGGTTTTATCTTCCTTATCAGGGATATTCAAAAGGACTTGAAAGAGTACTTCGTTCTTATGGAATCAGCTATACTATTTTAGATGCACAAAGTCTTTTATTCAGTGAAAATCCTCCTGAAACAGGTATATTTACGCCTCTTCGAACATGGAATTCTCTTGTTGTTTTTGGTAGTGATTCACAGATTAGAAATCAATTTTCTGGTGAAGACGGTTTTATTTCAAATAAGATTTATAAAAATCAAAATCGTGATATTGGTTTTGAACTTTCTGGAGAAGAAATTTCAGGTTTTGTACAGCCAGATTCTCCTCGCACAAATACTTTGTTCAGATATTGGTCAAACGATGACTCTGTTTACGACGAGCAAAAAGCACTTGAACAGGCAAGAAATGATGCAAAAGAATTTTTTAATTCAAAAAAAGAAAAACTTGATAAAGTAAGTGAATCTGTAGAAAATCCTTGTTTAATTTGTGCAATAGATGCCCGTTTTTTGGGAAAAGATTGGGCAGAGGGAATGGTTTTTCTTGAGGAAGTTTTAAGGCAGAATGCAAAAATAAATTTTGCCTGCCCTGGAGAACTTTTTAAAGAACCGTTTAAGTTGGAAAAAATTACTCCTTATCCATCTGCTGCAAGCGGTCAGGGATACGGCGAGGATTTACTTGACAGTTCAAACAGCTGGATGCTTCGTTATACACGAAAAATGTGCGAGCGTATGGTTGATCTCGCAGGAAGATTCCCTGAAGAATCTGGTCTGAAAGAAAGACTTTTGATATTGGGTGCGAAAGAACTCTTGCTTGCACAATCTGCTGAACTTTCAAAAATGATTCATAAAGGTGAACTTCCAGATTTTGCGAAAAATAGTTTTACCCAGAGTGTTAAAGATTTCACAACTGTTTTTGATTCTTTAGGAACAAACCTCGTAAGTACAGAGTGGCTTACAAAACTCGAAAAAGAACATAATCTTTTTCCGTGGATGAATTACAGAATTTTCAGTAAAAAAATTTAGCTGATATCTTTTGTTCTGCTGTAATTATAGATTTATCGCTGGTCAAGAGTTCCGAATGCATTTATTTTGTCGTGGACATCTAGAAGATTCTGGGCAGTTTTAATTGCTTCAATCGCAGGATCGTATTTTATTCCGATTGTTTTTGATAAATCTCTGGCTTCCGTCCATTTTTGAATGGCAGCGACTATGTCTTCTCTCTTTCCTTGGGCATAGAGGTTAACACCCTGTGCATATTTATTCTGAACTTCGGATTTTATTGTGTTTCGCCCCCGATCCCCCAGTAAAAGTCTTGCTGAAAGACTTATATGATTTACAGGGTTAAATGATGACGTAAGATCGAGGGTGTAATTTATGTTCATTTTTACGCCTTTCACAAGAAACTGACTTCCCATGCTCAAACGGGGATTTCCGCCTGTAATTAAAAAACCTGCTTCAAAGTCAAAAAAACTTGTAACGTTCAATTCAACACCAGAAGCAATTGAAAATCTCTCGCTTGAAACTATGTTCAGCAGATTTACCGGCTGCCTGAATTCCCCTGTAAAAATGATATTCTTCATCATTCTGTATGCAAATCCAGCGTTTATACGTGTCGGAAGAGCGTCATCAACTTGAAATTCTGAGTTTAAGCCGGTAAAAGCAAGACCAATATTGCTTATTGAAAGTCCGAAATTCAGATTCGGATCAAGATCATTAAAGTGCTTGAAAAAGTTAAAGCGCACAAGAAGACCGACATCACCCATTAATCCGAGAGATGATTGAGAAAAACCGGAGCCGTCAATAACTTTATCATCCTGATTGTCCGTGTAATTTGGAATATTGCGCCATGACCCCCGTACATTATAACCTAAGGATATTCCCTTAAAATTATAGCCGGCAAAAAAATTGTATGACATGTTCATCGTCAGTGATGTTTCTGAATAATAATTTCCGGCAACTTTATCTCCAAACAGGTTATATTCTGTGAATGGAACATAAAAACACTTAAACTGTAATCCCATCCCAAAATTGTTTATTCTCATTGTGCCTTCAAGCGTTTCCATTGCTGAGTCAGCAATCCATGCATTGTGAAAAAGTGCAATTTCGGTCTGCTCTAAAACAGAAGAACCTGCCGGATTGTAGTCAAAAAAGCTTATGTCATCGCACAGGGCTGTAACAGCTGTTCCTAAACTTTCTGCTCTTCCTCCCGTTGGTATGTTTAACGAGCGAAAGATGGTTGTACCTTCGTTATCGTCGCTGAATGATTCAAAAACATCACTTAATCTGCCTGAAATATCCGATATTGAAAAAGAAAAAGAAAGTGCCTCTAAAACAAAAAAAATGAGAATTAAAGAGATGATTTTTTT
>JAZSJM010000284.1:0-12698 GCA_045534325.1 Treponema sp.
TACTTTTGATAGAAATTCAATGATTAATGAAATTTCAATCGCTCAAGAAATAATCTCTACAAAGAGTGCTATTTCTATTCTTTCTAATGTTCTTTTTATTGCTCAAAATAATACACTAACAATAAAAGCGACAGATATAAAAGTTAACTTCGAAACAAAAATTCCTGTTCAAATTGAAGAAGAAGGTTCAACAACAGTTTTCTGTGATAAATTTTTAAGCATCCTTTCTGGATTAGATGAAGGAGAAATTGTTTTTGAATTACAACAAAAAGACAATCAAACAATTGCTTTAATACGTCATTCAACAAAAAAAATAAAGTTCCAGCTAAAATGTACTTCTCAGGATAAATTTCCTGAATTTCCAATTGCTGATAATGTTCCTTTCTTTGAAGTTCCATCTAAAGAAATTAAAAAAATGATAAGTCAGACTTCTTTTGCTGTAAGTGCTGATGAATCACGTTATTTCATGAATGGTGTATATTTTGAAAAGAAGGATAATAAACTTGTTCTTGTTGCAACAGATGGAAGACGTCTTGCTTATGCTTCTAAAGAATTTAATGAGGGAATTTCAGATTTTCCATCAGCAATTGTTCATCCAAAAGTATTAAACATAGTTGCAAAACATCTTTCTGACGAAGGAAATATCTCTATTGCAATCGTTGATAAAATGATTTTCTTTAGATTTGCAAATTATGAACTTTCATCAACTTTAATTGATGGACAATTTCCAAATTACATGAGAGTAATTCCAGAATCACAGTCATTTAATTTTAAGGTTCAAAAAAATGAATTAGTTGAATCTTTAAAAAGAACTGCAATCATGGTTGATAAAAAAGCTGGAAGAATTTTCTTTAATATTTGTCCAGGCGTTTTACGTCTTACATCTCAAGAATCTGATTCTGGAGATGCAGAAGTAGAAATTCCATGTGAATATGCAGGTGATGAAATTACAATTGCAATGAATTACAAATATATCGAAGAACCATTAAGAGTAATGAATGTAGAAAGAATTAAATTTGAATTTTCAGGAGAAATGAAAGCTGTAACAATGTTACCTGATCCTTCTGAAGATTATTTCCACATCATTATGCCTATGCAGATAGCATAAAATGGAAAATGCCCGTACTATCTGTTTCTTATGTAAATTACAGAAATCTTGAAAACTCAACAATAAACCTTCTCTCAAAGGAGGTTTATTTTGTTGGAGAAAATGGACAGGGAAAAAGTAATCTTTTAGAGTCAATTTATTATTCTGCATATGGAAGTTCATTTAGAACAAGAGCTGATGCAGAAGTAATAAAAAAGGGATTCAATAATTTTTCAATAAAAACTCTATATAAACTTGAAAATAATACAACAGAAAATATTTCTATTTATTTTGATAATGGAAAAAAGAAAATAGACAAAAACGGAAAATTTATAAAAGACAGAAAAGAATTAATAAATACAATGCCCTGTGTTCTTTTTTGTCATGATGATCTTGAATTTGCGATAGGTGAACCGGAACGAAGGCGTTTTTTTATAGATCAGTGTCTTTCAATGTATGATGTTCTTTACATAGATACAAACAGAAATTATAAAAAAATCTTGAAAAGCAGAAATATGTGCTTAAAAGAAAAAAATTATCAGATGCTTGATATTTATGATACACAGTTAATTCAAAATGGAATAGAAATTGAAAGAAAAAGAAGAGATTCAATTTTTCAATTCAACCAGATTTTCGGAAAATTATACGAAAAAATAACCGGAATAGATGGTGTAAATATAAAATATGAACCAAGCTGGAAATCAAACGATCCATTGAACATTATTCCCTCAATGCAGCAGATAGAAGATATTTTAAAATCAAAAAGAGAAATTGATAAAGCAATAATGACTACAATGAGTGGTCCACATAGAGATAAAATAAAATTCATAAAAAATGGAGTTGATTTTGTTTCAACAGCTTCAACAGGTCAAAGAAGATTATTGGCAATTCTTTTAAGAATAGGACAAGCGATTTACTATACAAACATAACAGGTAAAAAACCGGTTTTGCTTATGGATGATGTTCTACTTGAGTTAGATCCAGATAAAAGGCAGTCTGTAAATCAACTGCTGCCGGAATACGATCAGCTCTTTTGTACTTTTCTTCCTGGAGAACCATACGAGCGATATAAAAAAGAAAATACAAAAGTATTTGAAATAAAAGGAGGGTCATGGAATGAACGACAGTAATATGATGTCAGCTTCTGATATGGTTTTAAGAGTTATCAAAAATCTTGATCCTCAAAAATATAGGGAAGGAAATAAAGTAATAACACTTTGGACACAAATTGTAGAATCAATAAAGTCAAACAGCATAAATGGAAATTACATCGGAAAAAATATGGCAAGTCATTCCAAAGTTATTGATTTGGATAATGGAATTCTGCTTGTGGAAGCAGATCATCCTGGCTGGATACAAATGCTTACAAATTATAAGTCATATATTTTAAAAGGATTTAAATTAAAAGCACCGGAATTAAAAATTGATTCTTTGGCGTTCAGATTATCTGGAACAAATGTTGAGCTTCATAAAATGAACAAAAAAATTGAGGAAGAAAAAGAAATAAATAATCAGTATTTGAATTATCAAAAAGAAGAAAAGGAAATAGAAAAAAAAGGATTTAAATATGAATCAACTGAAGAAAAAACCGGACAGAAAAAAGTTTTACCGCCAGAATTGCAAAAAATGTTTGATGATATAAAAAATGATATGTTGACCAATAGCAAATAAATTTGATATATTCTATCGCACTATACTTTTTTAATAAAAATTTAGGAATTGTCGTAAGATAAATTCCATTATAAATAAGGAGAATGTTCAAATGTTAAGAACATACCAGCCAAGCAAAGTAAAGAGAAATAGAAAATTTGGTTTCCGTGCCAGAATGGCAACAAAAGGCGGACGTGCAGTTCTTGCTCGTCGTCGTGCAAAAGGTAGAACTAAGTTAACAGTTGCAGACGAAAAAAAGAAGTACTAATAATTACTTTTAAAAAAAATGAAAACAGGTTTAAATGAATCTAAGTGCTTTACTCTTGATGAAAGAATAAAAAAAGCATCAGAAATAAAAAATCTGTTTAAAAACGGGAAAAGAGTAAGCATTGTTGGAGCAAAATTATTTTTTCTTCCTAACAATTTGAAATTCAATCGTATTGGATTTCCTCTTCCCCGTGGTTTTGGCAATGCTGTTGAGCGTAACCGTGCAAAGCGGTTTAGTAGAGAAACCTTTCGAAATCTTAAATCATACCTGAACACCGGCTATGACATGCTTCTGCTAGTTTATCCTCCAGCCGAGAATGATTCGTTCCACTCGCGGTATGATCAATTTCAAACATTATGTAAAAAGGCCGGTCTTTTTAAAGAATGAGAAATTTCATCGTAAATTTTTTATGTTTTTTTATAAAAATTTATCAAAAATGTATTTCTCCATTATTTCCTTCGTGCTGCAGGTATTATCCAACCTGCTCTGAATATGGAATTATTGCTTTAAAAAAACATGGTCCTTTAAAAGGGTCATGGCTAACTGCTAAAAGAATTTTGCGATGTAATCCATATCATAAAGGCGGTTATGATCCAGTTCCCTGAAATTTAAAAATCTTTTTTTTGGAGAAAAAAATGGAAAAAAATACTGCATGGGCTATAGGCCTTTCTTCAATTGTATTAATTGTTTTTTTCTTTTTACAAACATTTTTTATGCCAAAACAGAAGGCAGCTGTAAATCCATCAGAAGACAATTCTAAGGTAGAAGCTGTAGCAGACACACAAAATTCTGCATCAAACGAAAATGTTTATGAATCAGAAAATACAATTACATCTGCAATAAATGATTTATCAGAAGAAACATTTACTGTAGAAACAGAAAAACTGATAGTAAAATTTACAAACCGTGGAGGTGATGTAATAAGCTATCTGTTAAAAGATCATATTGATTCTGATACAAAATTGCCGATAGAAATGGCAGATAATATTTCAGAAAAAAACCGTGCTTTTGCACTTTCTCTTGGAAACGAAGATAATTCAATAGTAAATGATATTTTTACTGCCAAAAAAATTAATGATACTACAATCGGATTTTTTAAAAAGTATTCAATAAAAAATGAAGACGGAACAAAAGGTGAATTTACACTTGTAAAAACATATACTTTTGATAATTCAGATTACGTTTTTAAATTAGACATTACGATTGCACCAGGAGAGAATTTTAAAGGTCTGAAATTTGATGATAGAGCTTATTCGTTACGCTCATCTCCACAAATAGGACCTTTGTACAATCCAAAAATAAACCGTTATGAAAACCGGCAGTTTATTTCATATAACGGTAAAAACAAAAAAAGAATCATTCTTGGAAACAATCAGACAAAAAATTATGATAAAGAATGGCAATGGATAAGCATGGCAGGAAAATACTTTGAAGTTCTTACATATCCTGCAAATAAAGAAAACATGAATAGCAAAGTTGTTTATTCTTCAAAATCTGACCTTTCCGAAAAAACAAATGCACAAGCAATAATAAGTCGCAAGGCAATAGATGAATCCGGTTCAAATGATGTTTATTACATTTATGTTGGACCAAGAAATGAAAAAGACCTTCGTATATACAATGTTCCAGAAAACAATGTCTGGAAACTTGATGGTGTAAGATTTGACGATAGTATTCAGACAACGGGATTTTTAAGCTGGCTCGAAGTAGTTTTAAAATTTTTACTTGAACTTATAAATAAAGCCGTTCATAACTGGGGAATTTCAATTATAATTCTTACTGCACTCTTAAAATTTGCCATGTTCCCAATTACAGCTAAAACAGCAAAGAGCACGGTAAAAATGCAGGAAGTTCAGCCAAAAATTCAGGCACTTCAAGAAAAATACAGGGATAATCCACAAAAGTTAAATGAGCAGACAATGAAGCTTTATAAGGAAGTTGGATATAATCCTGTTTCTGGATGTCTGCCTATGTTATTCCAGTTTGTAATCCTTTTTGCGATGTACAATCTGTTTAATAACTATTTTGAATTCCGCGGAGCAAGTTTTATTCCTGGATGGATAAGCGACTTAAGTACAGGCGATCATGTAAAGACACTTGGATTTAATATTCCTTTTATTGGTAACCAGATAAGACTTTTACCTGTTATTTATGTAATCAGTCAGCTTCTGTTCGGTAAGATTACTCAAAACGGCGGAACTGCTGCAGGGCAAAATGCAGGACAAATGAAGATGATGATGTACGGAATGCCGATATTGTTCTTCTTCCTTTTTTATAATGCTCCTTCTGGACTTTTGCTTTACTGGACTGTGAGTAACTTGATACAGCTTGGACAGCAGCTCTTTATCAATACACGTATAAAGAACGCGTAAAATAAAAAAAATCGGTAATACCGAAAAATATTGGAGATAAAAATGAATTACGAATTTGAAGGAAAAAATGAAAAAGAAGCAATAGAAAATGCAGCTTTAGAACTTGGTCTTGAAAAAGACCAGTTTGATGTAGAAATTATTGAAGTTCAGAAAAAATCACTTTTTAAATCGGGATATGTAAAAATTCGTGTACATCCTGTAAACGATACAACAGTAAACAAAACATATTCTCATTCTTCTGAACCGGTAAATGTATCAAAAAGAAAGCCAACAAATCCTCTTGCACAGGACGAATTTGAACAGAAACTTGTTGATTTTGTTGCAGAAGTGATTACAAAAATGGGATATGAAGTTACAGTTGAAATTTCATTCCGAGAAGATAAAAAAATCGGAATAAAACTTACTTCTTCATCTTCTTCAATTTTGATTGGCCGCAAAGGCAAAAATCTTGATGCATTACAGCTTCTTGTAAATGTTTATGCTGGTCATCTTGGAAGGGAAGATGTTCGTGTAATTCTTGATACAGAAAATTACCGTGTACGTCGAGAAGAAAATCTTGTTCATTTGGCTTATAATGTAGCAGATAAAGTTCGCTCGAGCCATCAGTCAATTCTACTTGAACCAATGAATCCGTTTGAACGCAGACTTATTCATACAACATTAAATGATATTCCTGATGTTGAAACAATCAGCGAAGGTGAAGGTCTTTATAAACAGGTTCGTGTAATATATAAGGGAATCGGTTTCTAAGAGAGAAAGATGTTGATGAAAAAAGCTATTCTGAGCGGTTTGATTAGTATCTCAATGGTTCTTTGTTTTGGCGTTGAAAATATTGCACAGCAGAATGTATTTCTAAATAACGACAAAATCGAGTTAAAATTTTTTCCAGATACAGAACTTGGTCGGAATGCTTTGAATACGTGGACTTCTTCTGAAAAACCTCGGCTTACAACCGAAAAACTTTTTGAAATAAAAAAAGCAGATTTTGAAGACGAAGTAACAATAGAAAAAGTTTCTAAAATAATACGTTCGATTTCTACAATGAAAGGAACAAAGTATTATTCCAATAGAAATAAAAAAATCCAGACACTTTATCATGATGCATATCTTGTGGATTCACCAAAGAATAAAAAGAAAATAAAAGATGATACCCAGGGAAGTGCAGATGGAAAAATTTTGTATTGTATGCAGGATGATAATTCGTTTGGAAAATGTTATTACAAACTTAGTTATAGACAAACAGAAAAAGAAGTGAGCGTTTGTTTTGATAATTTTGAAAGTTTAAAATTCGGATTTATCACGGCAGCAAAAGCTCATAACATAAAAATAAATCTTGTCGTTACAGATAATGAAGATACTCTCTGTGTTTATCTTTTGGTGCAAGCATATTATCCAAAAATTTCAATTTTGGAAGAAAAAATGCTTGATTCTTTTAATGCAAGAGTGGATTCAATATATGAATGGTTTGTAAATCAACTGAAAAATTATTCGGGGGAATAAATAATGAAAACTAGATTAATTTCAGCATTATTATGCTGTTTTGCAATCAGCTTTGGAGGATGTAAATCTATGGACAAAGAATTAAAGGCAATTGAAGGAAAAGACGGTGTATTTGCCATAATGGAAACATCAAAAGGTTCAATCGTTCTTGAACTTTTTTATGAAAAAACACCACTTACAGTAACAAACTTTGTTGGATTGGCAGAGGGTACTCTGGACGCAGCAAAAGGAAAGCATTTTTATGATGGATTAACTTTTCACCGTGTAATCGCTGATTTTATGATTCAAGGTGGAGATCCGGAAGGAACAGGACGTGGTGGACCTGGCTATAGATTTGCTGATGAATGTTTTGAAGATTTAACTTTTGATAAACCAGGTTATCTTGCAATGGCAAATGCAGGTCCAGGAACAAATGGTTCTCAGTTTTTTATTACACATGTTCCGACAGGATGGCTTAATGGAAAGCATACAATTTTTGGACAGGTAGTAAATGAAGAAAGCCAGAAAGTTGTAAATGAGGTAGAACAGGGCGATAAGATAGTTAAGCTAACTATCGTTCGTCAGGGAGAAAAAGCAGAATCATTTACTGCAAATCAGGCAGATTTTGATAAATTAGCTTCGGAAGCAAAAACACGTGCAGAAGAAGCAAAAAAAGCAGCAAATGCTAAAAAAATTGCAGAAGTTGAAAAGACTTTCCCGGGATTTAATAAAGAATCTAATGGAATCTACTGGAAGACAACAAAAGAAGGTAACGGTTCAAAAATTGGCGGGCGTAAAAATGTTGCCTGTGAATATAAGGGTTATTTAGTAAGCGGACAAGTTTTTGATCAGTCTGCAGGAAGAGGCCCTCTAGAATTTACAACAGCTGGTGGACAAATGATTCCAGGTTTTGACCTTATGGTACAAGATATGAAACTTGGCGAAAAAAGAACGGTTGTAATTCCTTCTGATCTGGCATATGGTGATCAGGGTTATCCTGGAGTAATTCCAGGAGGAGCATACATTGCTTTTGATATAGAAGTTGTAAGAGCAAGATAAAACTAACAAACGTTCGGTAGAAAACTACCGTTAGTTAATGATCGAAACCGTCAATATTCCTTTATAAGAATGAATATTGACGGTTTTTTTATACTCACCATAAACAGAATTTGACGGATTTTAATTAAAAAGTTATCTTGTTAGTATGAATCTTTTTCTTGTAATAATGTTTTTATTTTTTGCTGGAAGCCTTATTGGATGGGGAATAGAAATCGTCTGGCGAAAATTTTTCAGCAAAAATAATCCTGAGCACCGCTGGATAAATCCCGGATTTTTAACAGGACCGTACATTCCCTTGTATGGTTTTTGTCTTACTATCTTATTTGTTTTAAGTTTTATCGATGTTACGTTTATAGAGAATAAAATAATCAGGCAGACAGTTCTTTTTATTTTTATGGCGTTATGCATTACTTTAATTGAATATATTGCCGGTCTTATTTTTATTAAGGGAATGAAAATAAAGTTATGGGATTATTCAAAAAATCGTGGAAATATACAGGGAATAATCTGTCCGCTATATACATTCTTCTGGTATGTCTTGAGCGCAGTTTATTATTTTTTAATACATCCGAAAATTTTAAACTGGTTATATTGGTTTACGAATCATTTGACTTTTTGTCTTGTGGTTGGATTTTTTTATGGTGTGTTTGCCGTTGATATCGTTTATTCATTTGGAATAATGAATAGATTAAGAAGATTTGCAAAAGAAAACAAATACGTAATTCTTTTGGAAAACCTGCATCAGCAGATAAGAAAGATGAATGAAGAAAATAAAGAAAAAGTTCATTTCTGGCTTACTACAAAATCAGAGCAAATTACTATGACAGAAATTTTGTTAAAACTAAAAGAAAAATTTGATCAAGAATAAAAACGCACAAGGGATTGGAGTACCGCAAAGCGTCCGAAGGTTGAGATTATCGAAACCTTCGGATGAAGCACGGTTAGTGCGTAAGTACGCAAAGCCCGGTAAAACAAAAAAAGCTGCCCGTAAGTTTTGACATTAAAAATCTTTGAGTAAAGAAAGATAATGACATCAACTTATTAGACAGCTCTTTTTTTGTTTTATGTGCCCGGATTATTTTCCGAAATATTCTAAGGCATTTCCAAAGCTTATGTCTTTTACGAATTTTGTAAGCTTTTTAATGTCGTTCGGATATTCTCCGTTTTCTACCCATGTACCAAAAATGTTACAGAGTATACGGCGGAAATATTCATGGCGTGAGTAAGAAAGGAATGAACGAGAATCTGTAAGCATTCCAACAAATGCAGGAATCATGCCGAGATTGCCGAGAACTTTTATCTGCTGTTCCATTCCATCTTTGTGATCACAGAACCACCATCCAGAGCCGAGCTGGATTTTTCCTTTAATTCCTCCACCCTGGAAACATCCCATGATTGTACCGATTGAGTAGTAATCTTTTGGATTTAAAGTGTAAAGAATTGTTTTAGGTGTTCCGCCAGCTGCTTCAATTAAAGAAAGAAGACCTGCCAGATTTTCTGCCATAGGTTTATCATGTGAGCCGTCAAAACCTGTATCAGGACCCAATTTTTTGAACATTGCCTTGTTGTTGTCGCGAATTGCATTCATGTGCCACTGTTGAACGATTCCTCTTTCTGCATAAGCACGACCTAATGCAACAAGTACTTTTGTCTTGTAAGCTTCTGCTTCTGCTTCAGAAATAACTTCGCCATTGAGAGCACGTGCAACAACTGCATCGATGTTTGCATCTGTGTCAACTTTGCATGGAGGATATTCAAGAGCGTGGTCAGAAGCACGACATCCATTTTCGATAAAGAAATCAAGACGTTTGATAAGAGCTTTAATTACATCGTCTGAAGTTTTGATATCAATTTCTGATACTTCTGAAAGTTTAGCGATGTAATCTTTGTAAGTAGGAAGATTGATGTTAAGTGCTTTATCTGGACGATAAGAAGGACGAACTTTTGTATTAATTTTACCAATTGGTGCAGTTCCAGCAGCGATTGCCTTATGGTATTCGAGTGAATCAATCGGATCATCAGTTGTGCCAACTGCATATACATGGAATTTTTCAAAAATTCCTTTTACAGAAAGTTCATCACTCTGAAGCATTTTGTTTGCTTTTTCCCAAATACGTGGAGCCGATTCAACAGTTAAAGGTTCATAAATACCAAAATATCTCTGAAGTTCAAGGTGTGTCCAATGATAAAGAGGGTTACCGATAAGATGTTCAATTGTTTCTGCCCACTTTAAGAATTTTTCGTAGTCTGGTTTATCACCTGTAATGTAATCTTCGGTGATACCGTAAGTTCTCATCTGGCGCCATTTGTAGTGGTCACCTCCGAGCCAGATTTCAGTAAGGTTTTTGAACTTTTTGTTTTCTGCAATTTGAGAAGGAATAAGGTGACAGTGGTAGTCCCAAAGCGGTTCATCCTTACATGCTTCAAAAAGTTTCTGTGCTGTTTTTGTATCCAGCAGGAAATTTTTGTCCATGAATTTTTTCATAATAATAACTCCATACAGTGAATTAAAATGAATGAATCATAAAAAGCAGTAAAAACCGAGAATAGTGGAAACTAAAGCCGAAATAAACTGCTTATTATAATTAATCAATAAATCAATCTATTTTAGTACGAATTTTTTTATTTGTACACGATGAAAAATATAAAAGAGATGGTATAATCATAACTGAAAGAAAATGAGCGAAAATATAATTGAAAAAACAATAAAAGAAACAATAAAAGACAGAAATACTTATTTTGTTTTTCCTACAGAAATAGATGCATCTTTGTGGGCAGATAGAACTACGTTAATTTATTCATGCACTGCTGTCGCTATGGAAAGATTTATGGCCTGGGATAAATTTAAAGGTGAGGCCGTAAGAAGCGAAAATCAGGATAAAGATTCTGTGCCTGCAATAATGCGAATGATTTTTGCAGCAAATGTTATCGAAGAAAATTCCTCTTCGCCTTTTTTACGAAATTTAATTAATCCGGAATTTGCCTCTAAAGCTGGTGGATTTGAAACATGGATTAGTTCACTTTTACCAGCTCTAGGTTTGTGGAAAGAATATTTTGATAAAAATAATGACACGGCAGATGATGAAGATAAAGATTTTCTTGAATTATATGAACGTTATTCAACTTTTCTTAATAAATATAACCTTTTTGATCCTGCTTGGGAGAAACCGCCTTTTAAAAATACAGGTAAGAAATATATAATTTTTTTTCCGCAGATAAATGAAGATTGGGAAGAATATAAACGGATTTTAGAGAATTCAAAAGAGTATATAAAAATCATAAATCTGGAAAAAAAAGATGAGCAGGAAGGAACCGTTAATTTCTTTAGTAATTCAAGGATAGAGATAAAAAATGCTGCTACTTATATTCAAAAAATAAAAAAGGAAAAGGGTTATGAATGGACGGATTTTGCGGTAAATGTTCCTGATTTGGAAGTATATGGTCCGTATCTTGAAAAAGAACTAACGATGCTTGAAATTCCTTATGTTACAAAATATGCACGTCCGCTGAATTCTAACGGAGCCGGGAATTTATTTAATCAAATAAAAAACTGTATCGAAAGTGGAAATAGTTATGAAACAATAAAAGATTTACTTTTAAATACACAATTGCCGTGGAAAGATGTGGCTATTATAAAAAAATTAATTGAATACGGAAAACAAAATCATTGTATATGCAGTTTTAAGAAAAATAATCACCAAATTGATATATGGAAAGAGTCATTTAAAGTAAAATTTGCGGAAAAAGAAGTAAAAGATTTTTACGATAAATTGAATTTTTGCATGAAAAATCTTACTGAAGCAAAAAGTTTTGAGCATTTGCGAAAAGCCTATTTTGAATTCAGGGAAAAAATGTTTGATATGAGTAGTTGCAGCGAAAAAACAAATAATGTTCTTAGTCGCTGTATCAGTGAACTTGGCGGAATAATCGATATAGAACGTAAATATAGCGAATGTAAGGTTTCTTCTCCTTTATCATTTTTTACTGATTATTTAGGCAAAATAAAATACCTTGAACAAACGAAAGAAAATGGAGTTGCAATTTTTCCGTATAAAACAGCTGCCTGTGCGCCTTTTGCCTGTCATATTGTTATTGATTCTTCACAATCTTCCCTTTCGGTTATTTATAAAGACCTTTCTTTTTTAAATGAAGAAAAGCGAATAAAATTACTGCATCGAACGGAAACAAATGTTTCTGATAAATTTATTCAATTATATCTTTTAAATAGTATAACTGAACCTGCATATTTTACCTGTGCAAAACGTACATTAGGAGAATATGCACAAGCAAGTTCATACTTAAAAGAAAATGATTTAACAAAAGAAACGGATGAAGACATACTTTTTTCTGGGAATTTTTACAATAATGAAAAAGAATGGTTTATTGGAGATTCAAAAAAGTTTCCTGAGGAAATCTTTGAATATCAAAAAAACAGCTTGAATACATGGCTTGAAATTCAAGTTAATGAAAATGAAAATCAAGAAAAAGCTGAGAATTTCCTAAAAAAAGATGAAAAAATCAGAGTATCTGCTACTTCTCTAAAAAAGTTTTATACCTGCCCGAGACTTTGGTATTTAAGTGAAAAACTGAATTTGAGAGAAGTAGACAATGCTGCAGAATTGATGAATAAATACGCAAGCGGAAATTTATATCACAAAATTCTTGAAATATTTTTAGATTCCTTAAAAGAAAAAAATTTAGAATTAAAAGTAGAAGAAGAGGAACTTCCTGCAAGCTACAAGGAAATATTGGATTTTGCACTTGATAAAGCAATTGAGTATAA
>JAZSJM010000078.1:0-5151 GCA_045534325.1 Treponema sp.
TGTTTATAGTTATTTAGAAGTTGTATGAAATGTTGTGATAGCCATATAAGATAATCACTGCGCTGATCTTCTGTAAGTGTCTGCAGGCCGTATTCATACGGCTTTAGATAAATTGTCGTCCATAATATATCCCTCGCTTGATTAAGCGAGATTTTTTTATTTTTAAATAATTCTGGTAGTTCATTAATCTCAATATTTTTCATTCTTTCTCCTTATAAAGCATTGTAATTACTGCTTTCCTCTTTATTTGCAATTACCATGCCAACCAGAAAAACTTGAGGTTTAAAGGAGATTTCCTGTTATTTCAAACAATATAGAATTAAAATCATGAAAAAAATAAAAAAAAATCCTTTTGGAAGGTTTAAGAAAATAATTTCCTAATAAAAAAAATGTATTTTGAGAGGTGAATTTAATAAAACCAAAGGAAAATAAACAGATGATGCGAAAAAAATATCAGTATTTATAAGAAAATAAAAAAAAATGACAGAAAAATAATCTTTTCTGTCATTCAGATTTTGTTCTGCAACTATAAAACTTTTGAAAATTCTTTTTTTATTTCAGTAATGAGTTTGTCAATATTTCCCTGATAAGTAAATCCTGCTGCATTTTTATGTCCGCCGCCTGTAAATTTTGCGGCGATTGAACTTACATCGCAATTATCTTTAGAGCGTAGTCCGCCTGTACACGTATATTCTGTATCTTGTCTTAAAAAGGCAACAGCTTCAACTCCAGTTGTTGATAAAAGAAGCGAGTAGAGTGCATCACTGTCTCTTCCTTCCTGACCATATTTTTTTGTGTCATCGAGAGTTTCATATGTGATTACAAGTTTATTGTTACAATACATTTCTGCGCGATTTAAAAGAATGCCAAGTAATTTTCGTGTTGAGTATGGTCGTCCGCCTGATATTTTGTCATAAAGTTTTCTCGGGTTCACTCCAGCTTTTACCAGTCTTGCAGTTTGTAAAAATACCTGCTCTGAATCCGCGTTAAGAAATTTAAAATATCCCGTGTCTGTACTCTGTCCGAAGAATATATATTCTGCAACATCGAGAGGCAAAGTTCCAATGAGTTTCTCATATATCTGCTGCATAATACAGCAGGCAGCGGGGGCAGTGGGGTCTATTATACTGTTTTTTGATATTTCTGCTGTAAGATGGTGGTCTATAACAAATGTATCTAGTCCTTTTAAATCTTCTTCTAAATCTCCCAATCTTTTTAACTCTGAACAGTCGAGTATTATCAGACCTGTTTTTTTACGGTCTGGCTCCGATAAAAATTGTGGGGTGTCTGTAAACAAATCTGCCTTATCGCTTATGTCATTTCGTTTGAATGGTCCGGCATTTAAAAGCTGAAATTCAAGGTTAAGTTTTTTTAAGATGCTGCTCATTGTCAGACAACTGTAAACACAATCTCCGTCAGGTTCTTTATGTCCTGCGATAAAGAAAAATTCATGTGTATTTAAGAAATTTCGCAGGTTTTGAATCTGTTCATCTGTAACAATTTTCATTTTTTATTCCTTTTTTAGCGTATTGAACAAAAAAAAAGCCATCATAAAGACGGCTTTATAAATACAATACGATTTTTTTGTTTTAATAAGCTATATCAAAAGTATCTTTGTCAGCATTTACCTGAGCGTTTGAATCTGCAACACCCCATACAGGATCTGCACGACTTACAGGCATTGTAAGAACAACTTGGTCAAATTCACCGCCACGATAGAACACTGTCATGTAAGGAGACATTCCTGTGGAAAGTTTTCTAAAAGCAAGTTTCCTTGGTGATTCTTTATACCATTTTTTTGGAATGGATACATTGCCAACTTCCCTGTGGCCTTTTGCATACATAACAATATATGCATCTTTTTGATCAAGAACTTTATATACTGTTACATTTCGGTAACTCATCTGAGATTCCTGATACGGATATTTATATACCGGTTCAGCTTTTTTCTGATTTTCTTGAGCAGAAACGAAAGATACAGCTCCTGCAAGAAGAATTGTTGAAATAACAGCAGCAAAAATAGATTTTTTCATTTTAGTTATCTCCTGTCGACTTTAAATAAGTGCGAGCATAATTGCTTTTATTGTATGCTTACGGTTTTCTGCTTCGTCCCACACCTTGCTTGCAGAACTTTCGAAAACCTCTTCGGTAACTTCCTGACCTGTAACAGCCGGCAAACAGTGCATGAAAATCGTTTCTTTTTTTTCTGTAGCAGCCATCAGTTCTTTGTTTACCTGATATGGTTTAAGCAAACGGGTTCTTTCTTCTTTGAGTGCTTCTTCACCCATAGAAACCCATACATCAGTATAAAGGCAATCTGCACCTTTTACAACAGAAATATTATCAGAAATTTCAATTTTTGAACCACTTTTTTCTGCAATAGGGGCACAGATTTCCTGAATGTCTGCGGGCGGAAAGAGTTCCTTCGGTGCGTATATTGCGAAATCAATTCCAAGTTTTGCAGATATAATCATAAGTGAACGGGCAACGTTATTTCTTCCGTCTCCGCAAAAAACCCATTTTAGTCCTTTTAGTTTTCCAAAATTTTCTTTAAGGGTCATAATGTCTGCAAGAGCTTGCGTTGGGTGAAAATCATCTGTAAGACCGTTTATTACAGGAATTTCTGAAAACTCTGCCAGCTGCTTTACATGTTCCTGCTTAAAACCCCGGAACTCAATTGCAGAGAACATTCGTCCTAAGACTCTTGCTGTATCCTTAACACTTTCTTTTCCTCCCAGTTGAATGTCTTGTGTAGACATAAATACCGGATGTCCGCCTTCTTCTCCAAAAGCAGTTTCAAAGGAAGATCGGGTGCGAGTTGAGCGTTTTTCAAAAATTAAAGCTATTGTTTTGCCCAGAAAACGTTGATGAATTTCGCCTTTATGAGATTGTTTTTTTACAAGAAATGCGTAATCAAGGAATTTTAAAATTTCTTCTGGTTCATAATCGAGCCATGTTAATAATGAGCGTCCCTTGAATGGTGACTTAAATTTTTCAAGTTTAATCATACTAAGATTTTATAATTGTCGTAAATTTTGGTCAATTACCAGTATAAGGGGCTTACGGCAATAAAAGCTGCCACAGATTTTTTTGTTGTTTTAAAATAAAAAAAGTCTTCAGCATTTTTCTACTGAAGACTTTTAATCTAGGGGCAATAGGACTTGAACCTATGACATACGGAATATGAGTCCGGTGTTCTACCAGCTGGACTATGCCCCCAAATGTTCTTTGACTATATCAAAATTCATTTTTTCGGTCAAGAAGGAAAAGGTATAAATTTTATATTTTAACGTAAATTTGCTGCCTTTATAAAAGTTTTTGCATATAAAACTAATTCTTTAGCCTGGTCATCAGTATATGGAGTGAGTGAATTGTACAGTGGTTCAAGGCAGTTTTCATTTCTAAATTGTGCAAACTGCCACACTGCATCTTTTGGGAGCATTTGAGCAATTATTTTTATGTCTTCTTTTTTTATTAGGGTTGGTACTAAGACCGTTCGGAATTCTCTGTTTTCCGCTGGATATGATGAAATTATTTTTATTGATTCAGCAAGTACATCCTGATAGTTTGTTTTATCTTTTGTATTCTGATTATTTAATAAAAAATGATATTTAGCTGGACTTGTTTTAATGTCCATTGCAATAAAATCAGGTCTTGTTTCTTCATTGTTTATTATATTTTCTAATAGAAGAGGAAGAGTTCCATTTGTATCAAGTTTTATTTTATAGCCAAGATTTTTTGAATATTCTATTATTTTTTTCGTGTTGGGGTTTAATAATGCCTCTCCGCCTGATAAGACTACTCCGTCAAGAATGTTTTTTCTTTTCAAAAGATGGTCATAAATAGCATCCAAGGTTACCAGATCTTTGCTGTCCGCGGTGGAATTTACAATAGGCCCGTTGTAGCAATAGGGACAGCGAAGATTGCAATGTTTTAAAAAAATTGTGGCGCATATCTTGCCTGGATAATCAACAAGTGATGTTTTGACAAGTGCGCCAATTCTTTCATTCATAAATATAAATTTATGCAACAACAGCAAGAGGAGCCATTACAGCTTTAATTTCTTCAACATTGTGTCCTCTGCCTATTTCATTATTCTCTGAATCATAGAAAATAACTGTTGGAGCAGAAAATACACCTTTTAAGGCTGCTTCTCTTAGACCTGCTTCTGTATCAACGTCAATAATGTCTCCTGTTAACGAAACTGTACTCATGTATGCTTTAACAGGCGGGCAGTTTGGACATGTTTTTCTCATAAAGAATTCATAATGAACTGTTGAATCAATATCAGCTGTCTGTTCATAAACGGGGGCTTCCTTTTTTCTTGAAGCTACAGTTGTATTTGAAGGTCGGTCTTCTGTATATGTATCAGTTACTTCAAAAAGTTTACGATTATTAAATTCATCCCGTTTTCCTTTATTCCAGTTACGTACAGCACGGTAATATCCAACAATGCGTGCATAAACTTCTGTTTCCGTTCCATGAATGTTTTTTAGCTCTTCTTTTACTGCCTCAATTTCTGCGTTAACCTGTTCAAGAGTTCTTTTTACTTTTTCAGCCATTTTTTTTCTCCCACTTTTATTTATTTTGTCAATGATTTTTTTTCTTCTTCAAGTTCTTTCAGTTTTGCCTGAAGTTTCTGTTCTTTTTCTGCCTTGCATTTCGGACATTCGAAATGTTCTCCGGCAATGTAGCCATGGATCGGACAGATTGAATAAGTCGGACTTATTGTAAAATAAGGAATCCTGTAATTTGTGAATACTTTTTTTACAAGGTCTCTGCATGCCCTCCAATCTTTTATTTGTTCTCCCAGGAACATATGAAAAACAGTCCCGCCAGTATATTTTGTCTGGAGTTTTTCCTGATGATCCAAGGCTTCGAAGACGTCAGCCGTATAATCAACAGGAAGTTGAGAACTGTTTGTATAATATGGTTCATCTTTTCCACTTGTAATAATAAGCGGATAATTAGTTTTATCATGACGTGCAAGACGATAAGAGGTGCTTTCAGCAGGAGTTGCCTCAAGATTAAACAATTCGCCTGTTTTTTCCTGATAGTCCTGCATTTTTTCCCTCATGTGGTCTAAAATTTCGCCTGCAAACTTGTAGCCTTTTGGATCTGTTATATCTACAAGTCGGAGGCCAAGCGGTC
>JAZSJM010000222.1:0-5606 GCA_045534325.1 Treponema sp.
AATATAGAAACAGGTCAATGCTTATTGGTGCCGTTGTTACGCTAAATCCCCTTGCAGGGCTTGAGGAAAGTACCTATAACGCAAAAGTTTTGGATATTAATGATCGGGCAGAACTTATTGTTGAGCTTGAAGATAAAACTATAAAAAATTTATCTTCTGGTGAAGTCAGTCTTAGAAGTACAAATTTTTGTGTAAAATAACCTATAATTAATGCAAATTGCTTTTTTGCATGGTATAATGAATTTACTGTAATACAATTTTAAAGTAAAAAATGTGTTTAAAAATATCTGGAGTTTAGAATGAGTGATCAGGAATTAGACCCTACAATTGCAGCCCTGCTGGCAGAAACTCAGGCAGCTTCTGCTCCTTCTAGAAATTCCCCCTCTGTGGATTCGTTCGGTGGTGTAGAGGTAGAGGAATTTGATTCATCAAATATAAGGCAAAAAGAAGAAAATCCTGTAGAAAAGGGTGAACTTAATAAAGTTGATTTAAGCGTTACTCAATTCAATCCGATTACAAAATTTTTTGAGGATGAAGGTCATAAGTATTTTGATGATCCAAGTTATTATAAAATCTGTTTAACTGGCGAAGGTGCTCCTGCCCAGCGAGTACATCAAATTCTATCAAAATATTTAACTTGTACAGATCCTAAAGACAGGACTGTTTATCGTCAGCAGCTTGTAATGGCCTATTGGGAGCTTGTTCATACGATGGCTCCGAAAATGGCAGATTTTACTGTTCCTAAGGCAAAAAAAATGATGATGAGGTACGGTGTTTTACTTCCTTCATTATTTACACCGGAGCAGAAACAGACTTTTTCTAGGGCAATAGTTGAAAACGGGACTGGCGAGCCTGTTTATTATCTGGATGAATGGTTTAAGGAAATTGCCAGTGGACGGTTAACACTCTCTGCAACAGACGAAGTTCGTGTAAAAAAGACTGCAAATGATGGTGGAGCTGCCGAACAGCAGCATCTTATGCAGCTTAAAAGTAAAAACGATGGTAAAATTCAAAGTTCAGAAAGTTTTGTAAATGCAAAAGAAAGTGAACGCCAGATGATGGAAACTGAACTTATGAATCGCGTACAGGCGCTTTGTGAGCACGCTCCCATGATGGGAATGGAACCTCACAGAATGCCATATACAGAGATGCAAAAAAAACTGTTTGGAGAAATTCAGGATAGGCTCAGGGCATTGCAGAAAAATGACAAGGAACTTTCCGGTTATTTAAAAGAGCTCGAGGAAGCGCGTTCCGTCAGCGAATCATTACAGGCAAAAATGTCAAATGCACCTGAAGCAATCGAAGTCAGTAAAGGCGATATTGATACAGAATATAATACTGTAAGGCAGATGGCAAAAATGACTGTTGGTCGTCAGGGAAATCAGTTTCCTGTATTTACCCGAGAATTTTATCACTGTATTCCAAAAGGAACTGGATTTAGGGAAAATGTTTTGAGCATAATGGCCTGGATAGAAGAGATGGATCCAGGAGCATTTTGCCGTATTCATAAAAATACCCCGCACCGAATTGTCCCTTACGTACTTTTAGTACCAACTTACGGTGACTTTGGATTTTGTTGGGAACCATTTGACCGATATAACCGCATAACAAGTCGTGGTCGTATTGTTGTGCCAATGTATCCTCGAGATTTAAAAATCAGTATCCTTATGGCGGTTGCTGACTTGCGCTGGCAGGTTGCAAAAGAAAAGGCGTCGTATTACTGGATGGAAGAAGGTTTAACTGGACAGTATTATCAGTATATAGAAAATCAAAAGCTAAAAGGCGACTTAAAAGCATATTTTATTTCAGATTATGTACTGTGGATGACAAAAGAAGTGGACGGAGTTCAGAGAATGGATAAAGAGCTTAGGGCAATTTTCTGGCGGTTTGTACCTTTCAATCAGGCAAAAAAAGATGAACTGAAAAAACGCTCGCTTGTTTATCAGGAACTTTATCAGAGGGATATTAACCGAAGCATGAGCGATGGTTATTGATCTTGAGAGCAGCTTAAATTTGCCGTAGTTTTACAGTAGATAAAAAAAAGTGAGGCGAGAAGATGGATTCAGGATTTCAGGATTCATATGTACATAATGGTAAAACATATAAAATTCTTTCCTCATTTTTTCATGATGCTTTTGCTGAGATTGGAATACTGACATTCAGGTATTTTCCTCAAGATAAACTTCTGATGTGTTCTGAGCCTTTCATGAAGCATCTTCATTGTGAACGATTTTATGATAACATGCCTTCAAGTTTTGCAAATAAATTCTTTTCTAAAGATGACCAGAAAAGAATAATTGATATGGCAAAACGCCTTGATGCTGGAGAAAAAAAAGTATCAGAAGTTTTAACATCTAAAGAAAATCACACTTCTTTGGTTACGGCTGTTGCAATCGAACTGGATAAAAATAATAAGACTAAAGTTGTTGCTGGGCTTGTAGTAAATATTGATGGTGTAATCCGTTCAAAAAAAACGATAGAAGCTCTCAGTATAGATTATGGCAGTGTTTATTTTGTTGATTATAAAAATGACAGTGTTATTCCTCAGCGTATAGGAGATGAAGTTCATATTGAGTACGGATCATTGATAGAAAAACACCTCAAATACGAACAGATTCTTGCAGCTTATATAAAAAGAATCGTTTTAGAAGTCGAACAGGAAGAAATGAGGTATATTTGTTCTCCAGAAAATCTTGTTAAGCAGTTTAAGAAAAATCCAGTTTATATTCATGATTTTAGGGCAGTTGTTGAGCAAAAGATTGTTTATTACCGCATGAAATTTGTAAATCTTTCTGATACCGACGAGCTCACAGCTTTTGTAGTTGCATTTTCAGATATCTCCAAGTTTAAAAATCATGAATTAGAAAAATTAGCCTTTATTGATCCTGTAACAGATGGCAACAATTATAATTATTTTAAAAAACGTGTAAGAGAAATTAATGAAAGTGGTTATCTTGTTTCCATGGATATTCATCAATTTAAAATCATAAATTCAATTTGTGGAGTTGCTTATGGAGACAGGGTTTTACGTGCAATCTGGAAAACTCTTTCAGAATTTATTAAAAAAGATGATATTGCAGGTCATGTTAATGCAGATCATTTTGTAATATATGTACCAAAAGCTAATAAAAAAGAAATAATTGATGGAATTGAACATTTAACTGACGCCCTCTACAAACTTTCTGTTGATATGAGATGTCCGCGCATCAGACCATATTTTGGTATAGCGAAATGGGACCCAAGAAAGCGTATTGAAGAATCATATTCTCTTACGACAATAGCAAAGCATGCCGCAAAAGAACAGAAAACTGTAAATTATTTGTTTTATAGCGAAGAAGAAAGTTCAAAAATTATCGAGCAGAAAGCACTTGAGGATGCATTTCCAGAAGCTCTTGCAAATAATAATTTTGAAGTATGGTATCAGCCGAAATTTAGTCCTCATACCGGCAGGATGGTAGGAGCAGAGGCATTAGTCAGGTTGCACCTTCCAAACGGTGAATTGGTGCCACCTTTAAGGTTTATTCCTGTTTTTGAAAAGGATGGACTTATACGCACTCTCGATGAGTATGTTTTTGATGTTGTATGTCATTTTATAAAAGATAGGATTCGAAGCAATCTTTCAATTGTTCCTATTTCTGTAAATTTATCTCGTTCAAGCCTTTGTTATGAAGGAATTGTTGAGCAGTATACAAATATTGTAAATGATGTTGGAATCAGTCCTGAGCTTGTACCGATTGAAATCACAGAGAGTACAACCGCTGATAATTCTGCAATTAAAGATATTACAGAAAAATTCAGGCAGAACGGTTTTGTTTTGTGCATGGATGATTTTGGTACAGGATATTCATCTCTTGCCATGCTGAATTTACTTCGTTTTGATAATTTAAAACTTGATAAAACTTTAATCGATGGAATTGAAGAAGACAGCGGTCATAAATTGATTAAACATATAATTGCACTTTCAAAAGATCTGGGAATGAATATTACTGCGGAAGGTGTTGAATATGAAGCACAAAATGATTTACTCAAAGATTTGAACTGCGATTCCATACAAGGATTTTTCTATAAGCCGCCTCTTCAAAAAAAGGACTTCGAAAAACTGCTGCAGTAAACGCTCTCTTTAACAATTTCCTGCAAAGTGATAAAGTTAAAGTACTTTTTAAGTGATTCATATTAATTGAACCGCAAATTTTTTATATATACGAGGAAAATTATGGATTTTGTAAAAGAACTCCGTGCTAAAGCAAAAGCAGCAGGAAAAACCATCGTTCTTTGTGAAGGTGAAGACAAACGTGTTGTAGAAGCTGCTTCAGTTGTTACAAAAGAAGGAATTGCAAAAATTATTCTTTTGGGAAATAAAGATGAAATTGCGAAATTTGGCTTTGATATGTCAGGTGTATCAATTGTAGATCCAACAACAGATTCAAATGCTGATAAATATGCCGAAATCCTTTACAAAGCTCGTGAAGGAAAAATAAATAAAAAAACAGGAGAGCCTGAATACGCTGATGTAGCTGCCGCAAAAGCTGCTGCCTTGAAAGATTATACAATGTATGGTGCATTAATCTTAAAGGCTGGAGATGCAGATGGTTTTGTTTCTGGTGCATGCCACTCAACAGCAAATACTTTACGTCCAGGACTTCAGGTAATAAAAACAGCTCCAGGAATTAAAACAGTTTCTTCATGTTTTATTATGGTAGCTCCAGAAGGTTCAAATAAATATCTTCCAAATGGAATTTCTGTATTTGGTGACTGTGCAATTAACATTGAACCATCTGCAGAAGAACTTGCTGATATTGCAGTTGCAACAGCTGATACAGCAAAGAAAATTGCTGGTATTGAACCAAAAGTTGCAATGCTTTCATTCTCAACAAAAGGCTCAGGAAGTGATGCAAAAGGCTTAAATACTGTTGGTAAAGTAGTTGAAGCTACAAAACTTGCTCAGGAAAAAGCTCCAGGACTTGCCCTTGACGGTGAATTCCAGTTTGATGCTGCAATTGCTCCAGAGGTAGGAGAACTTAAAGCCCCTGGTTCATCTGTAGCAGGTCATGCAAATACATTTATCTTCCCTAACATCAATGCAGGAAATATCGGATACAAAATAGCTGCACGTATGGGCGGTTGGAAGGCAATCGGTCCTGTTTGTCAGGGATTTGCTAAACCATTAAATGATCTTTCCCGTGGCTGCAATGTAGACGAAATTGTGGACACTGTTGCAGTAACTGCACTTCAAGCATAAGGACTGATAAAAAAACTTCGCCGTCTGGCGAAGTTTTTTTTACTAAATGTTTTTATAAATCATCGTGCAAATATCTTTTTATAGCTTTATGGTCAACCTTATCCTGCAAATTCAATTTTCGTATAACCCATGCTATAACTTTTGTGCTTATAAGCATTGCAATGATTACACCTGCAAATAGTGCAAAAGGGAGAAGAACATTTCCCAGTATTCCACTACCGAATTGCGGATATCTGGAAAGAAATATCATCAGGCTGATTAAAAGAGTTCCTTCTATCAAAAGTCCAAGGGTAATATTAAAAATTGCTACACAAATATTAAAAATCAGCGTTCTGTCTTTTGTCGTCATGCCTATACAAGTCGGATC
>JAZSJM010000119.1:0-5211 GCA_045534325.1 Treponema sp.
CGCCCCAGCCACAGATTCCGATAATGCCGATTTTTTCAGGATCAACTTCTGGCAGGTTTGAAAGAAAATCCACCACCGCCTGAAAGTCTTCAGTGTTGATGTCCGGGCTATTCATGTAGCGTGGCTGTCCGCCAGATTCGCCTGTAAAGCTCGGGTCAAAAGCTATGGTGATGTAGCCTCTCTTTGCCATTTCGTGGGCATATAAGCCGCTGGCCTGTTCCTTCACTGCTCCGAAAGGTCCAGAGACAGCAATTGCCGGAAGCTTTCCACTGCCCTTGTCATTCCGAACTTGATTTGGAATCTCCTTAGGCCTGTACATATCCGCCGCCAGCGTAATTCCAAAGTGATTTGTAAAAGTTACCTTCTTGTGTGCAACCTTATCTGACAATTCAAAAGTTTTGTCCCATTTATTCTCAAGAGTAAGTTTTTCCATATTTCCTCCTTTTGCAGGCCGCTCCCTACCTCACGCTTTAAAAAATATACGAATTACGACCATATTACAAATACTTTGTTTTTATAGTAAATTATGCTTTTTAGGCATATCACATTTCCGGCCGCCATGTTATACTTTTTCTATGGAACTTCGCGTATTAAAATACTTTATCACAATCGCAAACGAGCAGAATATTTCCCGCGCGGCAGAGATTATTCACATCACCCAGCCTACCCTATCCCGCCAGATTATCGAACTGGAAGAAGAGCTTGGCGTTCAGCTTTTTGAACGGAACAGACAGAACCGCAAGTTCATTCTCACCGACGAAGGCGTCCGTTTTTACAATTATGCAGTTCAGATTACAGAGCTTTCAGAAAAATCAGTCGAAGAGTTTAGGAATAATTCCTCTCAGATTTCCGGAAAAATCTATATTGGAGCTGGAGAATCAAAATCAATTGCCAGTGTTGCAAGGGCTTTCAAAAAAATCCGTGGAAATCATCCAAAAATTGAAATCAGTCTTTTTTCAGGAAACGCCGGAATTATATGTGAACGCCTCGACCGTGGCTTGTGCGACTTTGGAATTTTTATTGGGTTTAAAAATGTCGAAAAATACAATCATCTGACATTACCGCAAAAAGACCGCTGGGGCCTTCTGACACGAAAAGACAATCCGCTTGCAAAATACAAATCCATTAAAAAAGAAAATCTTCTGGAGCATTACGAGCCGTTGTTTTTATCGGAACAGGCTTCACGTCACCGAGAGCTTTTGCACTGGTTCGGCGGTTCAATGGAAAAATACAATATAATGGGATCTTATAATCTTATTTACAACGCAGGCATTTTCACAAAAGAAAACATCGCCTCATGCATCACGCTTGAAGGTCTTGCAGATATTTCCTCTGAAAGCCCGCTTTGTTTTGTTCCGCTGGAACCTGCCATTTACAGCGAAGTTTATCTGGCCTGGAAAAAAGATCGGGAACTTTCAAAGGCCGCAAAGGTGCTTTTGGAAGAAATCAAGGAAATGTAAGACCATGAAGCTCTGCAAGCCTCATTTCAAGTACTGCACATAAATCTGGCAGGGATTTTCTTCGCCCCAGATTTCTTTGATGACTTCAAGCTCCTTAAAACCGCAGGCAATGTAAAAACGGTTTGTGATATCATAATCAGGATACACGCCCATTTTTACAGTTTTCACTTGCATGAAGGAATAACCGGCATCGCTTGCAATTTTCTTTGCCGCTTCAAAAAGCTGCCGCCCAAGTCCATGGCGATGATACTCTTTAAACACCCCCATAACCGCAAGCTCTACAGTATCTTTTCCAGTTTCCTTGAGACAAAGAAATCCTGCATATTCATCATTTTCTTTTGCGGCGAGAAAAATCCAGTCGGCGCAATCTGAAATATATTTTTCCCTGCTTTCATCAACTTCAAACCAGTCGTGCAAAGATTCGAGGATTTTTCTTGAAATTGCCCTTTTAGCAGCCGGATCTTTAATCTGTTCAATCATTTTTTAGTCCTTAATCTTTTGTAGTTTCATCCGGGTAATCCCAGAATTTGCCCTTGTAAAAATTCGGGTTTCCAAGAGGCTTTGCTGTCAGCTTGAAAATCATACAACCGTCTGGGCAAACAATCGTTTTTGAATATTTACTGTCACCACCAAGATTTTCCAGGTCCCCTCCGCTGCGGATTGCTTCCATCAAAGGATAAAGCATCATCATAGTTTTTGAGCAGATTCCGTAGCCCTGCTGATTTACAGGACAGCCGTAGGTACAAGTGTACTTATCGCCAGGCTCTTCGCCGTTACGGCAATAGCGTTCAGTGTGGTCACCATGAAGAAAACCTGTAACTTCCACGGTAAACTCATATTCTTCGTTGTACCATTTTTTCATTTCTTTACTCCTTCATACATCACATGTCCGAAAGTTTCGATTATCGATTTATCTTTAGCAGTTTGATTCATCAGATTGAGGACATTTTCGAAAAAGCTTTATTATTTGTGCTTCTTTGCCCTGATAATTTCCCATGCCCTTGTATATTTGAGTGAATCCACATTTTTCCAGAACGCGAACAGAGGCTATATTTTCCGCAAGGCAGATTCCGTAGACTGCATTTAGATTAAGCTTTTTGGTCATCACAGGAATAAAGGCTTTTACCGCTTCGGTTGCGTAGCCTTTGCCGGTAAAGTCTTTTGCGATGTGATAGCCGATTTCCCAATTTCCATCATCAAGCTTGCAAAGCTGAACATAGCCGATGTTTTTGTCGTTTTCATTTGTGATTATTGGATATACAAATGGGCCATCATCGGTGTTGTATAGCGACATCAAAAACTCGATTGCAACGCGCGCTTCTTCAACAGAATCATAAACTTCATCAGGTACAAATCGTCTAGTGTCATCATCCTGCGAGTTTTCATAAACGCTTTGAGCCATGACTGGAGAGAAAGTTGTGATTGTAAAGCGTTCGGTTTTTATTTGCACTATAACACTTCTCTACTTTATTCTTGCAAATGCCTTCTGGCACCAGGTGATAACAGCTTCGTAAGTTTTTTCAAAATCATAATCATCAGGCAGTTCCGGAATGCAAAGCATTTCGCGATCCTGTTCCGACACGGCTGCCTTCAAGTCACTCTTCTTCAAAAGAAAATTCCCGCTTTCCAGATAATGCAGATTTTGAATTACAAAGTACAACTGCTTGCAGCTTGCACGGAGTTTGGCACGGCTTTTTTCTTGGCCACCATGAATGTAGCGATGGCAGTTTTCGTGATAAAAATTTCCAAGGCTGATTTTTACATAATTCACTTCGTCCTGTCTTGTTGCAGGAGGAAGCAGAATTTCAAGCTTGCCGAACAAATCTTTTGTCGTATATTTAAGCTGCAAAGATTCGAGCGGATTCCAGTTTGCAAGATCTTCCTTACCACAAATAAAGCCGCAAGATTTTTCATACCAGCCGATTTCTTTGAGAATGCTCCGGTAGGTTTTCATGTCTTCTACCGAGAAACCATCCATCACAAGCATCACATCTATATCACTGTTTTCAGTCGCCTCACCACGAAGCCAGCTTCCCTGCAAGCCCACATAAACAAGCCGTCCACCAAAAGCTTCTTTACATAG
Organism: Treponema sp.; assembly: GCA_045534325.1. Lineage (GTDB taxonomy): Bacteria > Spirochaetota > Spirochaetia > Treponematales > Treponemataceae > Treponema_D. The sequence continues at coordinate 3,544 of JAZSJM010000119.1, forward strand.
CAAAATCAATTTTTCAAGATAGTTATCAATATTAAAGCATTCCATTCGATTTTTGTAATTTGAATTTTCTTCCATGATTTTAAGATAAAGAATTTTCCGTAGCTTGTATATATTTTATTTTCTGTTATAGTAACCCCATGACACTTACAGAAAGAAATCAAAAAGTTCGCGATTTTTTTAATGGAAAAATTGACACTTCCGATGATGTTCTCAGCAAATACATGCAGACAAAAATCGGCTACATTTTGCGTGGAAAGCTTTGCACAATCGGGCAGTAATAAAATGTTAGAAATATCATTTCCAGAGCATGAATACTGACGAAATGAGTGATGATGAAAAAGCTGAAATCGTTAAATATTCAGAAGCTATCGGATTGCCATACGAATTTATCAAATTTTCTAAAAGTTCAGTCTAATTGCAAAACTGATTAATACGCCACGGGCATAAAATCTTTATCCGTTTGCACAATTTCTTCCGCCCTTCACTTTTAAGATTTCTTGAAAAAACTGTTGAATTCAATTTTTAATCACCTTATGCTTGTTTATGGACGTCCAAAACCAACAGAAACTGAGGATTTTTATGAACAAGCAGGAAATGCATGATTTAATCGAAAGGCAGCAGCCGAATATCTGCCAGATTGTGGCGATGCGCGGCAACCAAACTGTTTATAGCGACACCTGGAACAACTACAAAAGCGATGACTGTGTACACGTCATGTCTGTCACCAAAAGCGTAATGGCGCTGCTCATCGGCATTGCCATAGACAAAGGGCAGATTAAGAGCGTTAACGAAAAAGTTTTGGATTATTTTCCTGATTACAAGGTCAAGCGCGGCGAAAAAACGATTTATGAAGTGACCATAAAGCATCTGCTGACAATGCGCGCGCCTTATAAGGGCAAAGGCGACCCGTGGTCTAAAGTCTGTTCAAGCGAGAACTGGACTTATGCTTCGCTTGATTTTTTGGGCGGCCGCAAGGGGCTGACCGATGAGTTTAATTACAGCTCTGTGTGCCTTCACGTTCTTTCTGGCATTCTGCACAAAGCCACAAGCATGAAGACCGTGGATTATGCCAACGAAAACTTGTTTGAGCCGCTTGGCATCAAGAAGCACAAAACTTATTATGCCAAGACTGCTGAAGAGCACAAAGAATTTACGATAAGCAAGCTGCCTAAAGAGAATGTCTGGTTCAGCGACCCGCAAGGTTTGGGCACGCCGGGCTACGGTCTTTGTTTTTCAGCTGAAGATATGGCCAAGCTTGGGCTGCTATGCCTGAATAAAGGACGGCACAACGGCAAACAGATAATCTCTGAAGCATGGATTGACGAAATGACGAGAGCGCGGACTGTCGAAAGCAGGCACTTTCGCGGAATGGATTACGGCTATCTTTGGTGGATTGTTGACCGCAAAAAAGGTATATACGCCGCAATCGGCAACAGCGGCAACGTGATTTACGTGAACCCTGAAAAGCAGCTTGTTGTGGCCGTTACTTCTTATTTTAAGCCGACAATCTTTGACAGGGTTGATTTTATTCAGCAGTATATTGAGCCGTTTGTCTGCGGAAACTAATGACACAAATGAACGAACCCCGACGCAGAGCGTGCGGGGTATCGTTCGTTCTGCTAAGGAATTGCACTCAGGTTTAATACCCTATATTTCGCCCCAGAGGGG
>JAZSJM010000153.1:0-2986 GCA_045534325.1 Treponema sp.
AGTTCTCTTCACAGTCTGCCTGTCCTGCCCCGTGTCAATTGTATATTACACAATGCCGTCAGCTCCACTGGAAGAAGTAAAAGCAACAATAGCGCGGTTAATTCCGTCCAGAAGTACCTTGTCATTTCTCAAGGTATTTTGCCAGAATTCAACCCCGCTAATTTCTCCAACTTTATTCACATCTTCCAGAAGCATTCCCATTGCACTGTCTCCATTTTATACCCACAATGCGCCGCGCAGGTTTTCCCGGCTTCTGAAAGCCAGCTGCACGCCATTCTGTTTAAATCCGTCCTGCTCCAGGACAATAAAATATTTTGTATTATAAACGGCCACAAGAATTGCAACATGGCCATATTTATTCGTTTCAGTTTTATCCCAAATTAAAACATCACCCCGCGAATAATCCGCAAGAGCAGAATCTGGAGTCACATTCACATCACCCGGGTTGTCAAAAATTTTTCTTGCGCCACCATCAGCACCAAGAGCCGGAAACTGCTCTTTTCCCCATACATCGTGATAATACTGGCGGGCAAGGTCTACACACTGGAAGGATTTATCTCCCTTAAAATCCTTGTCAGTATAGTCAACTTTTTTTCCCTCATAAGTACGAATAAAGCTTGTTAATGACATCATTTTTCCACCTCACAAACTTCTTCTTTTTTCTCTCCCTTCTTTTCGCTCCAGTTATCCTTGGCAATGTTAAAGTCCATAACGCCAAGACTGATGGCATAAGCAAAGCCGCAAACCTTCCAGATTTCATCAATTGTCGCATTCCCCAAAAGTCCGAACCATGACAAAACACTTCCAGCCACACCCAGCACAATAATCAGAAGCTTCAGCCATTTGCTATATTCTTTATTTTTCATTTTCCGAACTCCAAAAAAAAAGTAGCCCCAGCGCACTGGAGAGATATAGAGTAAATGCGCCGCAAGCTGCAGAATTTATTTTTCCGTTTTAACAAAAAGAGAACAAATTTCTGTCACAGCAGTTGAGGCAATTCCAATTCCTGCAACAATCTGCATAAGCAGGAGAAAGAAAAGTAACAACCGCACTTGCAATAGTTGCAACGCCGCCGGTTATTCCCACAACCAGATTAAAAGTTTTTTTTCTTCATAGTTTTTCACTCCTTGTCTATTTTTTCATACAAGGCTTTTATAGCCTCGTAGTTTTTCGCCGTTTCTTCATAGTGGATCTGAAATTCAGCAAGCCTTATAATCCAGTCCTCACTCACAGTCACTTTTTCTTCTTCCTCATTCCTTTCGTACCCGTCCAGAACAGGGAAAACCGGAAAATTAAGCTCCGGCACAATCACTTCTTTTTCAACCCTGCTGCTTGCACAGCTGGTCAAGAGCATTAGCAGCAGCATCACCACTATGCAGCTTCTCAACCTTCTCATCAGCTTCCTTCCTGTTTTCGCTCTTAATAGTAACCTCAACCTTCATCCTGTCTATAGTTTTGTTAAGACCGTATATCACTTTTTCATTTTCTTCTGCTTTATTTTTGTATTTTGTGGCCGCAACCTTCTGCCTTTTCGCATAAATCACGCAAAGCCCAAGCCCCAAGGCAAGAGCAGCACAAAGCCAGAATAAAACTTTTGCAAGCATAAACGCCTCCTATTTCAGCCCCACCTTAGAAGCAACATAACCAGCAATCAGAACCAGAGCCCCTTTAAAGATGTAGTCAAACCAGTTACTGTTCTTGTCAGTCTTATGGTCATTCACAGCAAGCTTAATCTCCAGAGCTTCCACCCTGCTTGTAAGCTTTTCAATTTCTGCCACCCTGGAATCCATTCTCGAAGTTAAATGTTTTACATCGTTTCTGATTTCAACAATCCCCTCAAGAATCTTTTCAACTTTTTTATTGCTTAACTCTTCTGAGTTATCCCCATCACTCATTCTCTAATCCTTCATATTCTGCATCTTGATTAAACCAGGAATCAAAGGCTCATACCAGAACTTTATATCATCCAGGCTAAGCTCTTGCGGTCTCATTGGCAAATGATAATTCTGATAAATCTCCCTTATCATCACCGGCACCCCGACAACAGCCTTCACCATCTGCCGCCGTCCCTTCAGTGCAATCTCAACCTTTAGCCCGCTATAAAAAAACCCACAATGGCAGTCACTACCTTGTAATCATTGTTAGCGATTTTTGAAAACCAGCTAACATCCTGTCCGGTAATGGCAGAAGCTACCGCCATAGTCTTATGAACGCCTTCCTGTTCCTTGAATTTGTCCATTGCCATATAAGCAGCACCAGTCGGGTTTTTCAAAACAATTTTTTCACCAGCATACCCTTCAGGGCTTTTGCTGCTGATAACATATTCAAAATCACAATTATCATTCAAATACATGTGTGCACGCTGCAGCACTATCAAAAGCCTTGGAATAGAAGCATCAAGCACCTTTTTTCCATTGCCGTCAGTCACATAAATATCAATATCTTTATCATCAGCCCAGCGTTCAAGTTCCTTCATCGCCAGTTCTTCAGTCATAACATTTTCTTTTTCCATTTGTTTGCTCCGTTAAAAAAATACAGGCAGGGGCCGCAGCCCCGCCTAATCATTTATAAATATCTCCAGTCCCCGGCAAGGCTCAAAGCCATTGTGTTAGCCTTGCCGTCCAGAACCTTCTCATCAGTAATCTGCATATTGCCACTAATGAGAGTGCCATCAATCTTAGTCGCACTGATTGGCACAAAATCAAGGTTAGCCGCAGCCTCTTCTATGAATGCCTCATCACCGCGCGAATCATCGGTAACAATATTGATGTCAGTAATTGTACCAACAACACGAGTCTTCTTAACTCTCGAAGTGCCGTCAGAGTTGGCAACTACTTCATTTTCAAAGCCTGGCATTTTGAATTTTGGCTCATCCTCTGAGTCGCAAGTAAAACGCCTGCCGTTTATAACGATACTTTCTAAAGCTCCGCCTGCTTTCGACATATTCTACCCCCTAGCCCAGATACTGACCAAAATAAACATCGCC
>JAZSJM010000269.1:0-13938 GCA_045534325.1 Treponema sp.
GACTTTGTTCGAAGTAACTTGCGTTGTACACCTTTCGGCAAATCCTGAATTTCATCCAAAAAAAGAATTTTACCGTCAGCCTCTCCAAAATAGCCCTTTTTGTCAGCCGTAGCACCAGTAAAAGAACCTTTTTTATGACCAAACATCGCAGATTCGGCCAAATTGGAATCCAACGTTCCACAGGCTACCGAAACCACTTCTTTTTTCTTAATCTTCGAAACAACTGATTCGACTAGACGACTTTTGCCAATACCGCGTTCTCCCAGCAAAAGCATCGGCACGCCTTGAATACTCGCGAAAACACGAATTTGCTCTAAAGCCTTTTTACGAGCTTCTGATTTTACAGACTCAGGTTTATAAATAGCCTCTTTGGGGTTTTCCTTTTCATATCGACGGAGTTCACTTAAATACGTATCAATCGGGAAATCAACATTGTCACAAGTCGTCGCACCCGTCTTGCGATTTATTTGTGAGGACAGCAATTGTGTTCCATCAGGGAAAACGCCTCCAGCATATAAAATAATCCAAACAGCATGCATTGCCGGTGTACCCGAAGAAACATTGATGAACAAATTTGGTTTATCATTCACCATCGGGAGAATTTCTCGCTTTATAATCTCATAAATCTCTTTATGTGCAGTTGGATTCTTGACATTCACCTCTACCGGATTTATAGCCGAACTAAGCGGCTTTACTTTTTCCAGTTTTTCGGCATATTCCTTTTGGTAAAGGTATATAACCTTTTCAACGTCATATTTTTGACCCAACTTTTTCAACAACGATTCTAAAGCATTAGGATCGTTATTGACAGCCATCCAAGTGAGCAATGTGATTTTCGTTTTCATACCAATAGCAATTTATACATTCATCATTCGTTAAAATCAGCTTCCAAAACCTTAATGGCATTAGAATCAATCAATCCAGACAAATATCCATGTGCAGCATATAACAATTCTGGGGTATGGTCATCAGGCGAGCGTTCAATATCAAATGTAAGAAAAGTCTTAATTTCACATTTTATAGACTTCATGTTTTCAACAATGCTTTTTACATACGGATTTGCAACAGGAGAAAGGGCGGACAGCATATTACTATCAGCATCTTTGCCATTTTTCTTTTTACGCAAGCGACATAGCGCAATCAAGCATTCTAAACATGCAGAATACAATTGATTATCATTCAGATTTTTTTGCTTTTTTAGCTTTGGTGACACCGCAGCCTTTAGCTGATTTTTTTTCAAATCATCAAACTGCTTTTGGATTGCAGTAACAAGGACTCTAGCATCATACGATGTCAAATTGAAGACAAAGCTATTTACACGCCATAACGCAACCGCTAAAATCCTTATTGCGTATTCCGCCTTTTCAGGATTTTCGAGTAACAAAATGGTTTGCTTCAACAAATCATTTTGCCATTCCGTAGAACAGTCTCCAAGTGCGTAAGCAATCCATTTCGGATAATCAAAATAATTTATGACGTTATCTAGAACATTTGTCAGATACGGATAAAACCAATCTGGAATATCCTTATGCATACAAGACAAGAAAAACATAAATTCATTTGCTACACATGTAGGGAGTTCTTTTCCTTGCAAAATGTTCTTCAGTTTTTCTAGTACATTTTTAGTATCCTCACGGAATGCTACAGGACAAGCTTCATCTTCAATACTTCTGCCGTTATTCCATACCATTATGGCTGGGAATCTTAGCGATTTTTTAAATTCGGTATTATTCCAATTACGCCCAATAACATGAGGATCTATCCCTTGAATTCCTTTATGCGTTGCCTTCAAACAGCACCAGACTTTACATCCGACTTGAGGATGTTGTCTATTATCGATGTAACAAATTGCATCACGATTTAGAGAATTTATATGAAAAAAGAATGCACTTTCATTAACGTTCTGACTTGGAAATGTTGCTTTTCGCGAAAGAGTACGCAGAAGAGTAAAAGTCCCCGAGCACTTAATTTTCGAATATTCCTTAGGCAGCCAATCATCAATCAAATTTGATTTTTCTTCTGAATCACGCTTTTGCACCGCCTGCATATCCGCCCAAGTATATTCTCGAACAAAATTCGGCACAGGCATATCGTGGATATAATCCTTATGCGACTTGTTCTCCCACTTCACGGATACCGACTTAAATTCCGCAGTTTCTGAAATCGGAATAAATTCCAAATTATACGGAAGCGGATTTCCATAAGTATATGTCAATTTCAATCGGCATTTTGTTTCTCGTTCAAGAGGTAATGACGAATCCTTTATAAACGCAAAATACTTTGATGATTCTTTATTCATCCCCTGCAAAAGTGGAAACTCGTAGAATTCTTTGCCTACAGGGAAACTGAATTTCCACGAAATTTTAATATCTACCGGTCTTCCAACAACAGGACGAATAGAAACTTTTTCAGGTTCTACAAGAACATATTCCTTTCCTGTAGAATCAACCATACTGAGCTTTGGCAGAACATCTAGCCACAAAGGAATATCAGGGGTAATTTTTTGCAAGCGGTCGTATTCAACAGCTCCTACAGACGAGTCTTCATCAGCATAAAAGACAATCTCTTTTTTCGCAGCTGTGATTTTTTGAAATGAGGCTTTAGATTCAAAATGGAATTCATCTACAGAAAATGAATCTTTTAACAGGTTTGCATCTAGCAAGGTCAACAAGTGTTCCATATTTTGCGGAACATTTTTTGACAGAGGCTTTTTCTTAACATTTTCTCTCGCTACACTCAAACGTTGGAATACAAAACCTTTTGTTTCAGGATTTTCTTTTGCTAGTTCCTTATCGTATTTAACTCGTATTTTAGACTTTATTTCATAGTTTTCATAAATCATCCTTACCAAAATTTCATCATCTTTGCGGAAATTTTTTTGAACATCCTGCAATTTTGTAAACAGGATAGCAATACTCCTTGGCAAAATTTCCGTATTCGTGAAAGTTGAATTCATGCTAAACTTAAAAGCATTCACACTCGGCGAGAAATCATCTACATCGTCACTGGTGACATAAAGGCATTTGCTACAGCACAATTCCCCCTTTATGGTTTTCGCAAAACGGCTACATGCTTTTTCCACACAACTTTTATTATCATCAGAATCCGAAACTGGCAACAATTCCGCATTAAAAATGGAATGAATTGAAAAAGTCTTATAATCCTCTGATTTTGTATAGATCAATTTTGAACGAGCAGAAGAACAAGGATACCAAACATTCTTGACACATTGAGACTGATGAACAAGCTTTTGTGAAAAACGACCTTTAGAGCCATTTCCAAAAGTATAAGAAGGTAAAACTGTGCTAAGGTCAACAGCAGCAACTTCTGTCAATTTCACATTACCATTGACAAATTTTTCAGGAACCGCAAACGCTTTATTCGGCAAGACACTATTACATTTATCTTCAGCAAATGAGAATAATTGCGTCACCTCCGAAATTTGAGGAATGCAAAAATCGTCTAAAGTGTATTTAATCTTCCTCCAAGACGAAATTTTCAGGTACCCGGCAAGAGCTATTTCACCCTGCATGAGGCTCAACGACATACTATCAGGGAAAAGAACCCTTTGCTGGAACCGAACATCACTATAGCGATTCATTTTGGCCACAAAAAGCCAAAAACACGCCGACTTTTTTAACGATTCAAGATGGTCTAAATCATATTGAACTTGATCACTCAAATTCCGAAGCATCAAGTGAGCTTTCCAGATTTTGCGATAATTCTTATCGTTGAGAAGGGTATTGTTTGGAGGAGTGTTGTTCCACTTGCCTATCAGCAAAGCCTCATCACTTTTCAGCCACTGGTGTACCGTTGAAACAAAACGTTCAAAGTCCTCACTTATGGAAAGTCCACACTTACAGCAAGCATTTTCCTTCTCTAAAAGCACGTCCTCTAGATTTTGCAAAAAAACCTTGAACAAGCGATTTTCAGCAGTATCAAGGCTTGTCGTATGGTACACCCCCATCATACGCTGTTCAGACGCGATTTTTTGTTTTACAGTAAAGCCAGGCTTTTTGGCAAGCCACATCATGCTTCGGCTATCAACTTCACGTACTTGTTCCGGGCGTGTAATCCGATGCTCACGAAGATTTTTTTCATGAAGCAAATCAATCAGATTGCGAACAGCGGTAGAAACAAAGCTCACAATATGTTGCAAACGATCGTTTTGCCAATCGCACTTTTCTGCATTGACAGAAGAAAGGCCGTACAAAACATCATCAACTGTAACAGGGAGAGGATCATCAGTAACAGGATCAAACTCCATTACTGATGAAAATAATCCTACTATAGAAAACAGAAGTTCATACTCTTTTCCTTTTCCCGCAGCGATTTGCTTATAAATTGTACTAAGCTCTACCGACATACCTATTCCTTATGTTCGGTTTTATCCATAATTTCTTTCAATTTTTCAATTGAATAATTACTTTTTTCTTCTAGAAATTTTTTTATCTCTATTTTTTTTCTTGGCAATTCTCCATTATTGATTTTTTCAATGGCCTCGGCTATAACAGGTTCCAACGTAATCTGTCGTTCATTTGTAGAATCCGTTTCAGACATGGACTTGGATTCATCTTTTTTTTCAACATCATCACGCAACAAATAACCAGATGTTGTCCAAATAAACTGACCATAATTCTGTTCTACCGCATTCTTGAAGTCTTCATGAAGAGTTTCAGGAATAATGCTTTTAATCGCATCCAGCACATCTTTTTGCGTACCGCGAGTTTCAAGACCGCGAAGCTTAGGCATCACCTTCTGCACCAACTGATCTTCAAACGCGTTATCCATAGCATGCTTACGAGACGAATCACTTTCAGCAGCAATGACATCAGGATAAAGCGACATATAGTTCTCAATAGACTGCCAGACACGGTGGCCCAAGGCTCGTCCCGCCTTTCCAAGCTGCTCGTTAATCTTTTCGATTTTTTCCTTGTAGTCATTAATGAGGTTGTCCTCAAAATCAACTGCGGTCTGCCAAGAGCTCCAATTGGATTTCAACAGAAGTGGTGCAGGTTCTGCAAGGACGCTATTTTTCCTAGAACGGATTAACGTTTTGGGACGCGGGAAATTAATCACGATTCCGCGGTCAAGAACCTTGTCCGAAAGAGTCTTTGTCGTTTCGTCGTTATTCATCGTACCCGTCCAAAGAACATTGCGTCCCAAACGAAGCGGAAAATCAGCCATTTTGCTTCCGATTTTCACACCAATAAACGGGAACGAGCGATCACTTTCCTTAAGGCCACGACGAGTCTCAAGCTTACTCAAAAAGTCCGCAAAATAAAGTTCAACGTTCGCAAGATTCATTTCATCCAAGAGGATCATCGTCATGACATCATTAAGCCCCTGCTGATCATCAATATTACGCTGAGACTGCGCCAGCAAACGGAGCATATCCGTCGGTTCAAAGCAGTTATCAATCGAGTTGTAATAACCAAGCATTGCTTCCTGACAATCCCAGTTCGGTTCCACAGGCATCGAAAGGAAATTGATACCGCCAAAGCGGGAGTAAAGACGCGGAAGTTCCGACTTGCCTGTACCGCTCACACCCGCAAGCACCGTAAGCGGAGACATTTCAGAAGTTTTAAGAGCCGTATGGAAAGCTTTAAGAATACGGTTCGAGAAATGGAACCCGCTTTGTTCAATCTTATCATTAATGCCCTTAAGCCATTCCGTTTCCTTAAGATCCGCCGATTTATTACGGTCTAAATGTTCCTTAATCAACGGCTCATTGATTGCCTTGATACGGTCATCACGTTCTGCAGGATTTTCATAAGTCGAGCGAAGACGAGTAAGCTGGTCTTCCACAATTTTTTTGTCTTTTTCAAGAGCGTCAATCCTCTGACCCAAAGAATCCTTTTCAGCTAATGCTTGTGTAAGCTGACTATGCAAAGCCTCACTCTGAAGAATCTTTTCCGCAACAGCATTTTCACGTTCTACAAGCTTTTCTTTTTCTTCTGCCAAATCAGCTGCAGTTTTCTGCAACGTATAAGACGGTGTATTATTGACCTTTTCTAAAGCAAGAGCAAGCTCCTCCTTTACGCGCTGGTAATCCAAAAGGATTTCCGCAGGATTTTTGCCGTCAAATTCAGCCTTAAGGTCTTCGAATTTTGCAATAATGCTTTCATTAGCATGGATTGAATTACGCAAAGACGCAGCTTCTTTTTCAATCCGTTCAATCGTACGATCCTTATCAGTAAGGATTTCAGAATAACGTTTTTCTATCTCTTCATCAATATTTTGTTCTCTCTCATCAAGACTATCAGATTTATTTTCATTACGTTTTTCTTTAAAGGCAAGAATACGATTACGTCCGTTCAAATCATCGTCTTTGGCGTTGAGTTTCTGCTCGCGAGTATCCATCTCAGCAATTTTCTTCGAGAATTCTTCAACATTCTTTCCACTCGATTCAAGTTGAACCCTGAGAGTTTCAAAATTCGCCATCGTCTTTTCATAAGTAGCGGTAGTCTTGTCGAATTCAGCTTTTTGCCGTTTTAACTCATTGACAAGACCTTCTTTATCTTCACGAAGTGCTTTATTTTGGGCATCAAGTTCCGTATTCTTTCCAGAAAGTTCCGCATTTACTTTTTTAAGTTCTTCAATTTGCTTTTCTAAATTTTGAGTATCGACTTTTGCAGCTTTAATAATTCCATTAGCCTTGCCATTAGCGTCATTGACAATACGGTCATATTCCGTTTTTGCACTCAAGCGAATTTTTTCTGCAAAATCATTGGCTTCACTCTGGATTTTTTCAGCAGCCTTTTTCGCGTCTTCACGCAACGTTTCACAGTATTCTGTTGCAGAATTGCGCATTTTCTGAATTTCTTCTTCGGTTTCATTGATACGCTTTTCATGCAAGTTAGCAGCAAGCTTTTCTGTTTTCTCAAAAAGTTCAGCTTTCTTTTGCGCAAGATCGTGAGATGCAACGACAAGCGATGCCTCAATCTTTTTAAAAGCCTCTTCTTGGGCATTAAGCGCAACTTCACGAGCTTTAACATCAGCCTTTTGCTCATTAAAGGCCTTAATTTCTTCTTCCGTCGGGATAGACGCTTCGCGGGACTTGTAATTTTCAAGTTGATTATTCAAATCCGTGATTTGATTTTTCTGTTCATCAATTTTTTTCTTTGATGCATCAAGAAGTTTTTTGACATCTTCCTTAGAGTAAACTTTCTCTTCTTTTGTATAATCTTTTTCTTCAGACATAGTTTTTATCTCCAATTAATATTTAAATTCTTTCTTTTAGCCGTTAAACAAATAACTTGTTAAAAATCCGTTCTTCGCAAAATAATGAATTAAATCAATTATTCGTTTTTTTATTTCTAGAGTCTTTTTTTCATCAATAGAATCTGGGATTTCTCCATGAGACCGCTTATGCACGACATAACATACATCCGAGAGCATTTCACGCCATTGAGCAGAAATTCCTCGCAACAAATTAACATCGGCTAGCGTACAAAAAGCGATACAGGCCGCATTCATTGAAGCATCTCTCCTATTCAGTGCAGAATGAATTTTATCCTCTTTTGTCTTAAGCAACGTTTTAAATTCATTCTCTTCAGGGATAACAAAACCAGCACGTTTTACCTTTTCCACCCAAACTGAATTTTTCAGTTCATCTCCGAGACTTTCATTTACCGATTTAAACAAATACTCCAAAATTCGATATTGATCAAGAATAATCGCATTATTCAAATTTTCTGCATTTGTACCACGGCGCTCCATATCGATAATAAAACTAATCAAGCCTGCATTCAATGTTTTACATAACGAAAAACCAAGAGCCAGCTCCATTCTAGAAATAGCCTCATCTCGTTCATTCTGCAAAGCAATCTTTTCTTCAAAAGAAAATTCACTTGTTTCCTTTACCCTGACATTGAGTCCCTTTTGCATCAAAAGGAGTATTTCTTTGTACGCTTCTTCTACATAAGCAGGAAAATCCTCAATTTTCCCAACAAAACCTTCGTGTATTCCTTGATTGCGTTTCTCATTCAAATCTACAAGGATATTCAGAAAATCGGGATTTTCGCTTGCAAATTCTTTAAGCCAAGACTCTTGATCTAAAGATATCAGAAGCAAATCCAAAAGGGGTAACAGCTTTGGAGTCTTTTCAAAGGCATTCCAAAGTTTCCCGTTCTTTTGACGGAAAGCATTCCTCTCATTCAAGCCGACATCAAAGCCAAGTTTTTGCGCACTTTTAAAAGCAGAACTTCCAATAATATGGGAAGACGCTCTGCTACTGAACATTCTTCTATTATTGTCGAGAACCGTTTTAGCGCAGTACTCATTAGAACGCTTATGCAAAATATAGAAGAGGGTCCATTCTACAAGTTGAATCAAATAAACTACAGAATCAACCATCGCTGAACGCAATTTATCTTCTTTGTCCGGAGAATCCACAAAAGAATTCAGTTCCTTCATGCATTTCTGTACAGGGACTAGCTTTTCCTTCAATTTGGAGTACCGTTCAACAGACTTGCTTACAGAAGAACTATTATTCGCATTTGTTCTTACCTGGACACTTTCACGAAGGCTTGCAATATATTTTTTATCAATATCATTATTAATCCGCTGAACAGAAAAGAACGAAGTCACCTTACCAAAGCCATCAGTAAACACCCAGTCTCGAGAAGAGCCTTCTGGCTGAAAAACATCCATCAAAATCCATCTGAGATTTTTTGACGTATTTTGTTTTTCTTCTACACGCGCGTAGATTCCGTCTTTACCAGGGTAAAGCTTATGAAGCATCGCTGAAACGTCTTCACTTCGCGGGATAAAATTCAAATTCTTGTCATATTGAAGTTTGTAAGCGGTTTCAAATTCATCCGATTCGGTTCCTGCAGTCGAGTAACCTTTATATTTGAAAAAAGACCTTCCTGATTCTTCCCGCTCCTCTTTTCCAAAAGAGTAATTAAATCGGTCATTGTCATCCAACATGCTAAAATAAGGAACGACATCTCCAGACACCGCATCAACATAAACATGTATTGAACTACTGTGATTTTCAATCATCTCACCCAATCTTTGTTTGCCAATATCTGTTATCTTGAAACAACCATCAAGGCTTCCATGCTGTTCAAGACGCGACTGCATAAAAGAAATAAGATCTTCTTCTAATCCTGTACTTGAAGCAATATCCTTGATATCAGTCACATTGATATCCGCAAGCCGAAGGATTACTTCTTCGATAATGTTTCTCTCATAATCATCAACACCCGTAGCTTGGGCAATGAACTCATAACAAGGCCACAATATTTTTTGGCGAATCCTTACAGGGAATACACCATTCCATTCTTTTCCACCGATTATTTTTTCCATGTCAAAACAGCTCCATAACCTTCGTCATTTTTTCCATTGCACAAATCATAAAACTCCGCCAAAGCAGGCACCTTTTGAGCCCTAGCCTTTTCAGATGTCACAAAATCTTTGCATCCAACAGCAATAAGGACTTTTTTCTGGCGCGACATACTGACGCAAAGTCTATTGGGTGTAAGGAAATCAATAGCCCCAGTAGAACGCACAACCGAAAGAAAGACGACATCAAATTCCATTCCCTGGAATGCATCAACAGTTCCAACCTTGTAAGTTACAGAATCTTTCAATTCCTTTTTGTAACGTCCAAGCTTTTGTAGAATGAGATTTCGCTGAGCGCTATAGAACGTAATGATACCAAAGCTCATTTTCTTTTCTTTAGCAAGATGACTCTGACTCCGTACAAAATTCATCATAGTCTCAACAATACACTCGGCTTCGCAATCACGAATTCGGCTCGTCCCATACTTTTCTTCTCTACCGCATTCTTTGGGAACATCAATCCAAACCGCAGCCTTGTTTTCAATTCCAGGAAGATTGTGTTCAAAGTCGCTTGCTGGTCTTGGAGATTCGTATCCTTCGCCATAAGGTTCGTAAAAAAGACGAGAACAGAAGCGTCCTAAAACAGGATGAGTACGGAACTGCTTATCTAGTGTAATCGTCCGCTTTATGCCATCCTTTTCCTCTAATTCCTTGAGTTTTTTGAACAACAGCTCAAATAGGCTTAACTTGAAAGCATTCTCGTAAGCGTCATTCACATTTTCTAACGACTCCGAAGAGGAATCATTCTTGGACTCCATTTCCTGCTGCGTTTTTTCATAAACATCATTGCAAAGGTCGTCATCTACGAGTTGCGGCAACTGCCTATGGTCTCCCACAAGAATAATACGTTTTACAGCTTTGCACATCGGGATAAGCAAATCGGGAGGTGTTGCTCGAGCCGCTTCATCCACTATAACGGTATCATACAATTTGATATAGGAACTATTCGCCTGCTCAACAGATTTCTTTTGCTTCGTTATATCCTTCCCAACAGACTGCTGGCTTGTCGCCGCATAAACATAATCGCATTCCTTCAATGTTCGGGCAAACGCCTGATGCCCCGAACGAAGAGCCTCGACCCAATCCGCTATAATCTGATCTTTTTTACTTTTTTTGCTATGGAACGACATCAAGAAATCAACAACTTTATTGCATAAAGAGATCACCTCGTCATCTACCTCGAATGCAAAATATGCAGGTCTTGGGGAAAATTCCTCTAGCAAAATTGATTTCAATTCAGCAAGCTTTTGGAGCTGTTCCAGCGATGGCGATGCGTTTCCAACAATCAAATCCATTAAAAACGATTCCCAATCACGATGCTTAGGAAGCCAAATACTTTCAATCGCAAAATACAATTCTTCTACACGCTTTTGTCCATCATCAGAATACGTTTTTTCAGAAGCTCTGATGGAAAGGATTTTTCTCAACAAAGCCTTATCCACAGAGGATATAGCCTTATCTTTTCGCAACAAAAGATTTCTCGCTTCAGAAGCAAGCTTTTCTGACACAGGGAGCAAAGCAACATATTCAAGCAAGCTCTCTTTATTTTCTGGTAACGGTGATATTCTATATTCGGCAATTTTATCTGCAAAGATTTCTTCGCTATGAGAAATTTCGATATTCGGATGAAGCGATAAGACTCTTTCTTCAATTTCTTTACACCAAGAATCTATATGTTCGTTGTAGCTTCCATGAGCGTCACGACGCTTTCCATATTTCCAAGTCGGCAAGGAATTGATGCGAATTCGCTCAATCATGTTTTCTACAGCGTCATGCTGATACGACGTCGCAAGGACACGACCCGCAGTGACTCCGCGTTTATCCTGCATTTCATTCAAAAGCTCAAGAACAGCCGTAATGACTGTAGTTTTGCCGGTGCCAGGAGGCCCCTGCACAAGAGCAATTTCAGGAGTGCTAAGCGCCACGTCAATCGCTTCAAGCTGTCGATCTGTTGGTGGATTTTTAAATATTTTTTCTTGCACGCGATTTGAAATATGCATCTTGGAAGGATTCTTACCAAACGACATAAAATCAAAACTGCCTTCCAAAATATTTCCCAAAAAATTGATGCCTGCACGTCCCGTAGATATCATATTCCAAGCATCCTGCTGTCGATTGATTTGGCTTTCTTCGCCAGTCATGGACATCCAAATACAGCCTTTCTGAGGAATGTTTGAAATTGTCGGAGCATTTTTATCAGTCGGGAGCGTAAGTTGGATCCAATTACCTTCATAATTGGCGACATCACATACAACTTCTACTTCTTGAGCTACTTTCTTTTTTGCCTGATTCTCTTTTGCCTCTTTTACCTTACGTTCCTTCGTAGCGATACTCTTCTTTTCACAATATTCAAGGAAATCGCATTTTATATCCTGCATAAAAAGAGGCTGTTCCACATTATTGAAGCAAAGGACAGCTTCTTCGACCGAAGATTCCTTCATTTTTTCAGCAATATTTTCTTTAAAATAGAGCTTTATGCAGTCTTCTGAAACAGGAGTGCAATGTTCATAATGCAATACGCCGAACTTTCGAGCCTGTTCAAGAATACGATTGCCGCGAGCCGCAGTATATTCACGCCAAGCCTTTAAATAGCTGCCGCTTTTTTCAATCAGATTTTTAAGCTTTTCAAGATTGTATTCAGAAGTCTTTGTTTTCTGATCCGAAAAAGAAATGTTAGCCTTTACCAAGTGAAAATTACAAGCGGGGCGAATATTTTTACGCAAAGCCGTACTGGTTACCGTAAAATATTTTTCAGTTCCGGTTGAGGTTAAATTTTTCTGTTGTACCTTTATTGCAAAACATTTACCAAAATGACTGCACAGAATTGAAAAAGCGCTACCAATTTCTTTTTTTTCCGATTCATCCGAATCGTCGGCATCCTCTTCCTGTTCATCATTTGGAGTTTCGTAATCCCCTTGCATGATAAAATAAGATTCACCATCAAGCATCACCGTGCAATCTTCGGCAAGCCTCTTTCGGGATTCTTCAATATCTTTGCTTTTTTTATCCTGCAGTTTGCCCAATTTTTCCATTTCTGCAAGAATAGCAACATCGCCAAATTCTACAACAGCCCCCGCAAATACATAAAAATCAAAAATAAATTCACCATCTTTTGAGACCGACTTTACTTCGCAAATATGCGCTTGTTTCCTACGGAAACAGAAATCCACATTTTCTTTGTCCTTCTTATTCTTGAAATCAAATTCAACAGCTTGATTTTTCATCCGGATAATATAGTTATGATGAATGGGATTCGGCACGACTGTAAAAGAACCCACTTTTATGCATGAAGCATCTTTATCAACAATAACCTTAGCTTCAATATTCTCATAAAACGGAATAGTTTCAATATGATTTACATTCATCATCAGCATTTCCCCACAATTTCAACAGAAAGAGTACGAGACCATTCGTTGCGTCCAACACACTTTAAGGCATACGTTCCGCCCTTCCTTATCTGAAGAATGTAACGACCCGAAATTTTCTCTTCTTTTCCATTTACACGCATAAAAAAGTCACAGTTATCCGCAAACTGCAGTTGCAAAGAAAACTCAATACCTCTGCCATTATAATTCACTGTGCGGACTTTAAAGACTCCACGATAAAAAGTGTTTACATCAAACGGCATAAACACATGCTCTGGCAAAGAAAATTCGGGACCTGGATTTTCTTCACAATATTCCAATTCATGTGCAAAAACAACCTTTCCAATCTCGTCTTTCAACAGCAACTTCGGAGAATGCTTTTTTTTACACCAAGGACATTTGTCAGCAGATTCATCATACACAAAGCTCATGCCACAATCGGGGCAACGCACGCTTTGCGCCTGCGAATGGGCAAACGCTCTTGCCCAAAGAATCGACGTAGGACGAGTTTTCGGATTTTCACGTCCTTCTTCTGAGAATGACATGTTGAACAAAGTAAAAGTCTCGTCAGTCAAGAAATTCTGTCGGGGCAAGCCATCATCTGTATGGTTCGAAACATCGCTAAAATCTTCAACCCAAGGAATTTTGCCAGAATATCGTGGATCTATATCAACTTGCTTTTGTTCATCTTCTTTTTTTTGAGCGGTTTTACTCCAACCATCTTCATTTCCTCCAACCTTGGCCATTTTTCCTGCAAACGGATGGAGTGCAGCAAGAGTTTCAAAGGCTAACGTGGCAAAGGAATATACATCGCTATTTGTACTACAGCTTTTCCCTTCAATTAATTCCGGAGCCGCATAACGGGGCGTATATACCAATTTCTCAGAATCCTCACCAGGAATAAAAATGTTGTCCGCGTCAATAAGCCAAACATTCTGAGTTGCAAACTTAGGATCTTTTGTCACAAACACATTATTCGGAGACAAATCGCAATAAACCATCCCAACATTGTGCATTTTTGCCAACAAAGCCGCAAGTTTCGCAAGCAGTTCAAAACGCCTCCGATGTCCACCATCTTCAGCCATCTTTCCAATCGCTGTCACATCCAAAGGAACAAGGTTAGAAAAACCCGTCATATCGCCCATAAGACCTTTTGCTACGGCGCAAGCGTATCCGCCCTCTTCGGTAACGGTAGTACGCATTACTTTTCCGCTTGCGATAA
>JAZSJM010000270.1:0-7459 GCA_045534325.1 Treponema sp.
ATATGACAATATTATCTAAAAATAGAATTATCATCCTGTAAAAATAAAAAAAATATAACGATATTCACTTTTTAAAATTTTTAGAAAATAAATAAATTTAAATTTTATTTTAATTTCATAAGTTGTAAAAACTTGACAACAGAAAAAACTCATGTTAAAAATAATTAAAGAGAAAGTTTATAAATAAAAAAGTACAGGCTATTCATTTTTTTAATGTTAATTAAATTTATTATCGCTCTGGGGTTGCTCTGTGTGATTGCCGTCATTGATCTGGTGTCATACAGAATTCCTGATGTCCTTGTGGCAGTGCTTTTTGTATGGGCTGTGGTTTTTGATGTGATAAAGAATCCGAAAGGGATTGTAATGTCATTTGCTGCATCATGCATAATGTTCTTGATTTTTTATCTGGTCTATAGGATATTCGGCGGAATAGGTTTTGGAGACGTTAAGCTTGCTGCGTGTATTGCATATGTTTTCGGATTTTTTGATTCGTTATTCATTTGTCTTGTTGCATGCATTACTGGAATTATTTTTTTTATAATAGACAAATTTTTTGGTAGTAAAAGATTAAAGAGGTTACCTTTTGCACCATTTATTTTTATTGGAGCACTTGTTGTTGTTTGCTTTAGGGGGAGATGGACGTGAAGTCTAAAAACCTTTTGGGAGGGGTTTTATGCTTATTTATTCTCTTTTTAAGTCCTATCTATGCTCAGGAAACTGATTCATCCATATACATGGACTTTAGAAATCAAAAAATTTCTGACATTATTTATTCTGTTGCAGACGTTTGCGGAGAATCTGTAATCATTGATGAAACTGTCAGTGGAAATGCAACATTCCGTTTTGAAGATAAGAATTTTGAAACTGCATTAAATCGTTTCGCAAAGCACTGTCAGCTTTATGTAGAAAAGAATGACGGTGTTTATTCTGTCACCAAGGTAAAAATCAATACAACTACAAATGGAAAACTTTCTATAAACACAGAAAATGTTCAGGTTGAGCCGTTTATTAATATGCTTTCCCGTTATACCAATAGAACAATTCTATTTGATAATCTTCCCAATGCTACCGTAACAATTCGCGTGTCAGAGGCAAGTCTTGAAGATGTATTAAATCTTACGATAGTAAAGTTACCTGGTTTTGGCCTTGAGCGGATTGCAGACGGTTTTTACATTACTAAAAGTGCAGGAACGATTAATAAACGCAACATAGATATTTTTACTATGTCAGAAGTTAATGGGAAATTCTCATGTAATATACAGAAAGCATCTTTTGTAAATGTTATTGAAACTTTATTTAAAAAAGGTAGTAAAGAGTATTCTCTTCTTTCAAAACCAAACGTAACACTTGAAAATATGGTGTATACAGATAAAAGTTTTGACGAACTCCTTTCTTTGATTCTTAATCAATGTAATCTTGATTTTTCTGTAACTGAAAACCTCTATTACATTTATGAGATTCAGAAAAAAGATGTTATAAAAAAGTATAAAGAAACCAGAATTATTAAGGTTAAAAATATAAGTATTGAAACACTTATTACGCTGCTTCCGAATGAACTTAATGCCCAGGGGTTCCTTAAACAGGATAAAAGTTCCAATTCACTTATCCTTACAGGAAGTGCATCTGAAATAAATCCGATTGAAGAATTTATTAAACAGATTGATGTTCCGCTTGATGACAGGAATTATAAAAGTTTTTATTTTGAAAATGTAAGTGCAAAAGAGGCTGTAAATCTGATTCCGAAAACGCTTCTTTTATCTGATATAATAATGCTTCCGTCTGATAACGGTTTTGTAACCCAGGTAACTGATGAAAGTGAAGTAAAGCTTTCTGATTTTATAAATATTATTGACAGTCAGAAAAAGAATAAAGCCGTAAGACTAAAATATATAAAGAGTGATGAACTTATAAAATCACTTCCGCCTTCGGTAAGCAAAGAAAGTATTACAGAAACAAATGAGCCGACTCTGGTATTTTTTAGCGGAACGGAAAAACAGTACGAAAAATTTATAGAAGATCTAAAGGAAATTGACAGACCAAGACAGCAGATTAAGTATCAGCTTTTAGTAATACAAAGACAGAAAACAGAAGGTTTAAACTTAGGAGCTTCGCTTAATGTAGGAAGTACAACTGCAGATTCAGGATATTCATGGAGCGGTGCAGTTTCTAATATTTTTAACATTAATTTTGACATAATATCAAAGTTTGGTGTTCAGTTTGCTGGAAATCTGAATGCTGAACTTTCAGAAGGAAAGTCACGCGTACTTGCTGATACGACAATCAACGGAATAAGCGGTGAGTCTCTAAGCTTTTCTAATACGAATACTTCAAGGTATAGAGACATTATTGTTGACACGAAAGGTGATTTGTATACAAGTACGACAAGGGAAATTTCAAGTGGACTTACTATCTCCATTAACGGCTGGGTAAGCGGAGACGGTATGGTAACGGTCAAAGTTGATGCACAGGTTTCAAAACAGGGAAGTTCAGAATCTTCTTCTAGTGGAAATTCAACGGATACAACTCCGCCACCTTCTACTTCTGAAAAGAAGGTAAGTACAAATGTAAGGACAAAAAGTGGTGAACCTGTTGTAATCGGAGGACTTTTTCAGCAGGAAGAAGAAATATCAGAAAAGAGAGTTCCTGGTTTAGGAAAACTTCCGTTACTTGGTTTCTTATTTAAAAAGAAAGTTGTATCAATGGTTGAAACCGAATTTGTAATTTATCTTATTCCATTAGTTGAAAAAACAGAAAGTGAAGTGTTAAGCGAAGAAGAAAATCTTTTGCGGCTTAAAAAGAAATATGGCGGGGGTGTTGAATGAAAAGAAGTAAGACTCCCGGATTTAATATACTCGAATTCTCTGATTATAAAAATGTAGATGGTCAGTATAATGTTCAGTTTATAAAAAATTCACGCTGTGTAAAAATAAATGAATCAGAAACAGATGTTATTGTTGCTGTCGCACAGAGTTGTGAAGATAATGTTTCGATTCTTAAACAGGTTCATAAAGGTAAAGAGTTAAAAACTGTAGTTATAAAAGATTCAGATTTTGCTGAGTTTATAGGTAAGTTTGTAGATGGTGTGTCAGAAATTACATCAGCCTTTGATGAAGAAAATAATGAGTACAAACTTGAAGATATAAACAGAGACTCTCCTGTAGTTAACATAATTAACGCCATCTGTCTTGAAGCAATTAGAAGAGGTGCCAGTGACATTCATATTCAGGGAACAAAAGATTATGTTGATGTGCGTTTAAGAATTGACGGGGTTTTACAGAGTGTCCGTAAACTCGAAAAACATGTTTTTGAAAGCCTTGTAAGCCGTGTAAAGGTTATGTCTGGTCTTAATGTTATGGAAAACAGACTTTGTCAGGATGGAAGAATGAGTGTTCAGGTGCAGGATAAGAAGCTCGACTTTCGTGTTTCTGTCGTCCCGTCTGTTTCTGGTCAGGACATTGTACTTCGTCTTTTTAATGGCGAGGATGAAGAACTTACTCTTGAAGAACTTGGTTTTTCAAAAGAAAATTTAAAGAAGCTGAACGCTGCATTAAATTACCCTTACGGAATGATTCTTGCAACTGGTCCTACAGGAAGCGGAAAAACAACAACTCTTCATGCCCTTCTTAAGAAAATGGACAGAGAACATTTAAAGATTGTGACTATAGAAGATCCTGTTGAAAAATCAATTGATGGAATTGAACAGATACAGGTAAACGATGAGATAAACTTTACATTTGAAAATATTCTTCGTCATGTATTAAGGCATGATCCTGATGTGATTATGGTTGGAGAAATCCGTGATAAGGAAACTGCAGAACTTGCAGTGCGCTCGGCCCTTACCGGACATTTGATTCTTTCGACAATTCATACGAACGACAGTGTAGGTGCAGTTTCACGTCTTAAAAACCTTGGAATAGAACCTTATCTTATCGCTGGAACGTTAAGGACAGTTTTGGCACAGCGTCTTGTGAGAAAGACATGTAAGGAATGTAAGGGTAAAGGTTGTGAAAACTGCGGCTTTACAGGATTTAGAGGAAGAACAGCCGTAAGTGAAATCTTTGATGTAGATGAAAAGGTTTCCTCGATGATTGAAAAAGAAGTAAGTGACGCAGAAATAAGAAAATATATAAAAACGTGTGGATTTAAGACACTTAAAGAAAATGCTCTGCTTAAGATAAAAGATGGAATATCAAACAGAAAAGAGATGATGAGGGAGGGACTTTTATGAAAACAGATGTCCTTCTTTTTACTCAGACAATGCATTCACTTTTATCATCATATCTTTCTCTCCAGAGTGCCCTTAAAGTATGTTCTGAAATTCTTACAGATAAAAGAGAAAAGATGCTAGTTTCTAGTATTATAAAAAAAGTTAATGAGGGAAAGAAATTTTCTCTGGCACTGACGGATTATAAAAAGGAATTCAGCCCGTTGTATATTTCTCTTGTTTCGATTGGAGAGGACAGCGGAACGCTTGGTCAGGTGTTTGGACATCTGAGCTCTTATCTAAAAACCAAGAGGAATTTGAACAAGAAAATAATTCAGGCTCTGATGTATCCTGCAATGGTCCTTATAACGGCAGTTGCTGTAGTAATTATTTTAACTGTATTTGTAATACCTAGGCTTGAAGGAATATTCGAAGCATTTTCTGCATCTTCTGATATAGCAGGGCAGATGATAAAGATTAAAACTCGCTTTATTGTTATGGCAATTGTTATAGCTGCTTTATTTTTGACAATAGTTTTAGCTGTAGTACTGCGCAGGGGAAAGGGTAAGATTGCATTTATGATAGACAGTGCATTAGTAAAAATCCCTGTCATAAAAAAACTTGTAATGACAATACAGATGAATGATTTTTCTTTTGCCATGAAACTTTTGTCTGATACTCATTTTCCTTTAGTTCAGAGTCTTGTTCAGGCAGAGGATGTTTTGGATAACAGATGTATAAAGAAAGCTGTTGAATCTGCATGTAAAAGAATAACTGACGGTGTGTCAGTCGGAGAAGCTTTTGAAACAGAAAAGATTTTTCCAAAGTACTTTACCGTCTGGGTAAAGATTGCAGAAGAGAACGGTAATACATCAGAAGCATTCAGAGAAATATCTGATTATTACAGATTTGAAAATGAAAATATTCTTTCTGATATAACGCAGGCTGCTGAACCTGTTTTTATTCTTATTACAGGAGCAATAATCATAAGCGTTATAGCTCAGTTTGTAATTCCTGTATTTAATCTTCTGGGGGCATTATGAAAAAGAAATTGACAGAAATATTAAGGAATGAAGACGGCTGGAGTTTTATGGAGACCCTGATTGTAATTGCAATCATCCTTATCCTTACAACAACGGTAGGTTTTATGGCTATAAACAGTCTTGAAAAATCAAGGGTAGCAGCTGCAAGAACCCAGATAGAAAGTTTTGCAACCGCAATTGAGGCATATTATATAGACTGCGGAAACTTTCCTACGACAGAACAGGGGCTCAGTGCTTTAAGAAAACAGCCTGAAACAGAACCTTCATCGGATAACTGGGGAGGACCTTATTTATATAAAGATGCACCAAAAGACCCGTGGGGTAATGAATATGAATACATAAGCCCGGCTCCTGACGGATCTCCGTATGGGATAAGAAGTTTTGGTGCAGACGGAATTGAAGGCGGGGAAGATAAAAACGCTGATATTAAGAGCTGGGAGTAGGAAGATTGTTTAGAGAAATGTTTGTTATTGCAGCATTTTTATTTATTCTCTCTGGGATTGTTGGTGGTGTAGTTGCTGTTGAGCGGAGTGCTTCGCGACAGTTAAACATTGCAGAAAGGATTATTGAGATCGCAAATGAGAATGACTGAGTTGATTGTTGCAATAACTATTTTTCTCATAGCATGTGCAGTTTTTACTGCAAGCCTTATAAATGTAAGGCGTAGTGTAAGCAGGTCTGAGGATTTTTCTAAAAGTGCTGTCGTATTACTTGATACGGATGCACTTATAAGAAAAGAAATAAAAAAGATAGATATACCTTACTGGAAAAGTTTTGACAGGGAATTTGAAAAAGAAAAGATCATTCTTGAAGAGAAACTCAGACTTCTGGGACAATCGCGCGGTTTTGAGATTAACGGTATATCGTGTGTTTACGACAGAAAGAATTTTTCTGAAGGTATAAGAGTTGAATGGAACATTTACGGCAGAAAATATGTCTGCCAGGAGTTTATAAAGCAGAGGATTGTTAATGGAGAATAGGGAAAGCGGTTTTTCTACGGCATTTGCTTTGACAGTTATATTTTCTCTTTGTGTTATCACACTTTCTTTTGCAATGATTGTGAATGCGGATGGAAAGAAAATAAACTCTTACAAAAAAACTGTTGATGCACGTAAAGAAGCTGATTCAATAATATTTTCTATTGAGAAAGATCTGCAGGAATTAAAAGAATATCCTTCGGATATAGATGAATACCAGGTGTTATCTTTGATATCCGGGGAATGTGATTATGATATAATGGTCAAGGATGTATCAACCGGGATAAACAAAAACTTTATTTCCTCTGAAATATTGGAAAATGAACGTATTTATCAATATGTGATTTCAAATGAAGAAACTGCATTTACAGAATACGGATGGATTAATCCAAAATTTGCTGACAAAACTATCCTTGACGGGATTTCAAGAGATTTTGAAAACAAAAACACATTCCCTTTAGCAAATAATATGCCCCCGTTAAATATTCATTTTATGACTGATGAATTTTTGAAGGCTGTTCTTGAATATTCTAAAATTAAAAATCCAGATAGAAAAATTGAGATTGTAAAAGAAAAACTTAATGCAGAAACTACGTCAAAAGAACTTGCTTCTATTCTTGAAATTGGAGAAAATCATTCTATTTTTGACTTAATTGGATTTAAGACATTGTTCTGGAAAATCAGTTTTGAAACTGATAAATGCAGCTGTAATGCAATTGTTGCGGCGGTTCCAGAAAAAGATAATCAGAAAAAAATAGATAAATATATTCTTATTGAAAAAGATATTATGTACAAAGGGGGTAGTTTATGACAGAACAGCTTCATTTAGCAGACTGTCCGAAATTTACTCTTTTGTTAAAATCTCATACGCAGAAAAAACGCCTTATTGAGGCTAAAAATAAATTATTGAATATATATCCCTTTGAAGTTGAAGAACAGAAACTTCTGATTATACGCACGGATAAAAAAGGGAAATATGATGTTTATATCTCAAATGAAGAAATAAAACATGACTTAGATATAAAGAAATTGCTCTTTATAAGTCTGCTTTGTGTAATTGCATTGTGTTCGCTGGTTATAATCATGCATAATATTACGGCTAAGAAACTGGAGGAAGTGACACAACAGAAGGAACTTGAAAGACAGAAAGCAGAAGAAACGAAGATTCTAAAGGAGAAAGAAGAAAAACTTAAGAAAATAAATGCGGAATATATGGGTATAAAAGAAAGTGAATG
>JAZSJM010000129.1:0-19283 GCA_045534325.1 Treponema sp.
TTGACAGCGGATGAGGCCTTAAAAAATAATAAATACGGAAAAGTTTATTCTCTTGGACCATTAATTCATAATGGTGAAGCCCTTAAAAAATATGAGGAACGTGGACTAAAAATCTTAAAAGAAGACGAAATTTCAATTTTAAATAATATTGATACTGTTGTAATACGGGCTCATGGAGTTCCACCTGTTATAAAAGAAAAACTCAAATCTACGGGCGCAAATATTTTAGATGGAACATGCCCTATAGTTCAGGCAAATCAAAAAAAATGCAGGGATTTTGCAAAAGAAGGGGCGGTGATTTTTTTTACGGGTGATGCAAATCACGGAGAAGTCATCGGTATAGAAGGCTATGCACGGCGCGGTGCTGAACTTTCTTCTAAAAACCTATATTTTACGCTTATAAAAAGTAAGGAAGATGCGCTAAAGGCTTATGATGCACTTTCAGAGGATTTAAAAAGTTCTAAAATTGTTTTAATCAGTCAGACAACTTTCAGTGTAAAAATTTTTGACGAAATCGCCTCGGAATTAAAAAAACTTATTCCTTCAATTACGATTTGTCGTACCATTTGCCCTGCTACTTTTGATAGGCAGGATAGTCTAGATGATTTATGTGAAAAAGTTGAAGGAGTTATTGTTATTGGTGGGAAAAATAGTGCAAATACAAATCGCCTTTATGATAAGGCGAATTTGCTTTGTAGTCATACTGCATTGATAGAAAACGCTTCAGAAATTCCTGCATCTTTTTTTAATTTAAATACCGTGGGACTTACAGCAGGGGCAAGTACACCTGATTATGTTATTGATGAAGTAGAAAGTGCATTATATAAAAATTGCAGATAAAGAAATGCCAATATAAAAACTCAAAGAGGTATTTTCTGTGTAATTGTTTTTGGCTTAAGCTCTGTAATTGCCGAGTATCAAAAAAAATGATATAATTACATAATATACATTTATCAATTTTATGATGAATTGTGTTTTTATTTCCTTAAATTAAGGATTAAGAGGTTTTTAAATGGATTCAAAGAATGTTGGTGTTATTGGTGCTGGAGCTTGGGGGTCAGGACTTGCTCAGGCAATTGCCCGTGGTGGACATAAGGTTCAGATGTGGGCTCGTGAACAGGATGTTGTTGACGGTATTAATAATGACCACGAAAATAAAAGATATCTTCCTGGATATCCGCTTTCAGAAAATATGACTGCTTCTTCAGATATAAAAGAAGTTGCCTCAGGAAAAGATTTTTTGATTCTTGCTTCTCCTTCATTGTATTTAGCTCCAACTGCAAAACAGTTGCTTGATGTTCCTGAAATCCGCGAAGGAAAAGTTACAATTGGTGTTATAACTAAAGGTTTTATCACATCTCCTGAAGGTCCAAAACTTGTTCTTGAAACTCTTGAAAGTGTACTTCCTCCTTGTTATAAAGGTCAGCTTGTATATATTGCTGGCCCAAGCTTCGCAGAAGAAGTAGCAATAGGAAAACTTACGGGTTTGATTGCAGCTTCTGAAAATGCTAAAAATTCAATTCGTTTTCGTGAGTTGATGCATGTTCCTGGACTTATGGTTTATTCATCACTGGATGTTATCGGAGTTCAGATCTGTGCAGCAGCAAAAAATGTTATAGCCATTGTTTACGGTGCTCTTGATGCAATCGCAGAAAAATCTGATCAGTTCGGAGATAATACAGAGTCCCTTTTGCTTGCAGCAGGTTTAAATGAAATTCAGACTCTGGGAATGGCGATGGGTGCTACTCATCCTGAAACTTTTACTTCTATCGCTGGAGTTGGCGACCTTGATGTAACCTGCCGTTCAAAATATGGACGCAATCGTCGTTTTGGTCAGGATATGATAAAAACTGATATGCTTGAAAAATTTAAGGATCTTGATGACCTTATAGCTCGAATCAGTGAAATTGGCTATTTGTCAGAAGGTGCTGTTGCATGTAAGTATGTTCATGAGATTTCTACAAAGTTGGGAATAAAACTTTTAATTTGTGAAGGTCTATACAGAATTCTTAATAAAGAAATAAAACCTGAAGAACTTATAAATCGTCTTTTGACAACTGGAAAAATCGATTAAATTATGGCCCCGGCAAATTGACCGGGGTTTTTATTAAAAAAAAGGAAAATAAACATGCTTGAAAAAATTACAAATACATTCAGTAATATTGTCCGTACAATCGGCGGAAAATCTACTATCACAGAAAAAAATATTGAAGAAACTGTTGAACAGATTAAAATGGCTCTTCTTGAAGCTGATGTAAATCTTCGTGTTGTCCGTCGTTTTGTTAATGCAACAATTGAAGAAGCAAAAGGTGAAAAAGTTTTAAGGGCAGTTGACCCAGGCCAGCAGTTTGTAAAAATTATTTATGATCGTATCGTAAAAATGCTTGGCGACGAAAAAGTTGACCTAGCACTTAAAGGACCTGACACACAGTCTGTAATTCTTTTATTAGGACTTCAGGGTGCCGGTAAAACTACTGCCGCTCATAAATTAGCTGCCCGTCTTGTAAAAGAAGGCAGAAAACCTCTTCTTGTTGCCTGTGACCTGGTTCGTCCTGCTGCCGTTGAACAGCTTAAGGCTCTTGGACAGAAAATAAATGTTGCTGTTTATTCTGAAGAAGGCGGAAAAGATGCTGTAAAAATTGCAAAAAATTCACTTTCTTATGCAAAAAAGAATGGTTTTGATACTGTAATTGTTGATACTGCCGGACGTCTTCAGATTGATGAAGATATGATGGAGGAACTTGTTTCTGTAAAGAAGGCGGTTGAACCTCAGGAAGTAATTCTTGTAGCCGATGCAATGACTGGTCAGAATGCAGTTGAAATCGCTAAATCATTTGATGAACAGCTTGGTTTAACTGGTGTAATTTTAACTAAATTTGATTCTGATGCTCGTGGTGGTGCGGCTCTTTCATTAAAAACTATTACAGATAAACCAATTTTGTTTATTGGTACTGGTGAAAAAACGGAGGACTTGGAACCTTTCCACCCTGATAGAATTGCAAGCAGAATCCTTGGTATGGGTGATATCGTTTCTCTTGTTGAAAAGGCTCAGCAGACTGTTGATGAGGAAGAAGCGAAAAAACTACAGGAAAAAATGGCTCGCAATGAGTTTACATTAAATGATATGCTTGCACAGTTTGAAAATGTGGGAAAAATGGGAAGTGTTTCTTCTCTCCTTGATATGATTCCAGGCCTTTCCGGACAGATTGATGAAAGTAAGATTGATATGTCTGGAATGAAACATCAGAAAGCGATTATTCAGTCAATGACGGAAAAAGAACGAAATAATCATCTTATAATCGGTCCTGCCAGACGAAAAAGAATTGCAAAGGGCAGTGGAACGAGTGTCGCTGAAGTTAATAAACTTATAAAGCAGTTTGAAAAGACAAAACTTACAATGAAAAAGCTTACAAAAAACCGCGGAATGCAGGCTAAACTCATGCAGGGTATGGCAGGTCTTGCCGGTGGCAAAGGCGGCTTTCCTGGTGGTTTCGGCGGTTTTTAGTGAATATTAATTATTAACGACCAGTTTGCTTGCCATTTTCCCGTCAGCTGTATACGCCTTGTTTGGATTAGTATCGTCAATAAATCTTTTTAATCCGTCAAAGTATGCGTAATAGTATGTTCCAGCAGGTAATGGCAGGCTTATTTCGTATTTTCCTGGAGAAACTTCTGTCATTTCGTAAATCCAGCTGTCCCAGTTTGTGAAATTTCCTGCTAGCCGGATTTTCTGTCCTGGTTTTGAATTACAGATAAATTTAGTGAATCCCTGTTCATTTTTTTCAGTTATTGATTCGATTCTTTGAAGAATATCAACATAAGAAAGCTGGACGCCGTTTATTTCGTCATAAAGTATTTTTGGATTAACAGGGTCTGATGTCCATAATCCATCAATTATCAGTTTATAAGAAATACGGGTTGTTTTTTTAGGTATTTTTAATACATAAAAATACCATGAGGAAGTCTGTTCTCCTTCAAAATCATAAATTTTTCTTAGTGAAAATGCGTGAATCTGTTTGAAATTTTCAAAATCAAAGGCTATTCCGACGTTTCTTGCTGATGAATCAACAGTAAAAATCAAACAGTCGTTAATTATAAGCGGTTGCTGAACTCCTCTAACCGAAGTTACAATCTGGTCATAATCGTAAGTATCTTCTGTCACTTTATTTTCTGCTGAAAAACCTAAAGTTAATGAAATGCAAAAAAATATTAATATAAAAATGGACTTCTTCATGTTTAAATTTTCGGAATCTGGTATAATTTATTTACTACTTTAATACTTTTTGTTTCTAAAGATAGATGTGGATATTTCCGATTTTTAAATAGTAAGGGTGTATTTGCTTGTTACAATTTGTTATCTGGAGTAAAATTAAAGACAAATGCCGGGATTAAATCAGCTTAAACAATTTGTCAATGACATAAAAAATATTGGTGACGAAGTAAAAATTCGTGCCCAGCGTGGCGAAAAGCCTGCTGTTGTTCCTCTCCCGGAAGGTATCCCTGAAGACGATGATTCACAGGACTTTGTATTAGGTCTACCAGAACAAAAAAATGAAAACCAGTCAGAGGACTCTCAGTCAGCTGATACAGAGGAACTATCTTCTGCCGATGATTTTGAAATTGACCTTAATGCTCAGGACACAGGTGAAGGACTTCCTCCAGACCTTGATGCTTTGCTTAATGGTGTTGCAGGCGGCACAAATGAGGTTCCAGATTTAAGTGATTTTGATGATTCTCCTGCTGTACAGCCAGAACCAGAAGAAACTCCTTTAGAAGACCTTGATTTAGATGCATTATTAAAACCGTCAGAACCGGCAGAAGAAGATAGTCAAGCAGCAGCAGAAGAAGAAAATAATTTAGAGAAGCCGAAAGAAGCCGTTGATTTAAGCGATGTTGGCGATTTAGCTTCAATAGAAGATTTAGAAGAAATTCCTTCTTTAGATGATGGAGGACTTTCTGATAGTGAAAATCCAGCCTTAGTATCTTTAGAAGAAGAGTCTGCTGAAAATGAAGAGAAAGCTGATGCAGCCAGCTCGGTCGAAAAAGATGAAAGTGCTGAGATTGATAAAGATGAAAGTGTTTCCGATAATCAGCTTCTTCCTTCCATGGATGATGAGTTTGCCTTCGACGGAAGTGCGATTGACTTAAATGAAGATGTTCCAGAAGATATTGCAGAAGCAGACGGTGCAATGCCTTTTGATGAGCAAAGTGAAGCTCTGGATAAAGACAATAGTGAAGAAAGTGTACAGGAAATATCCGCTGACGGAGATTCAGCTTCTGAAACTCCATCCATGCAGGATTTATTTTCTACAGAGGATTTAGATGCTCCTGCTGATTTTTCATCTTCTGAAGAAAGTCAGGGCTTTGATTTACCTGATTTTGATAATCCGCAGGAAATGAACAGTCAGGAAGATAGTCCTGTTGAAGCACAAGGTTTAGAAGACGACACAGCCGCCAATGCAATTTTAAAGGAAAATGAATTACCTGTTGATGCTGCAATGGATGTTCCTGGCGAAGATTTTTCTGGCGCAATGGATGAAATGGGCGATGTAGGGGAAATTGATTTTGGAACTTCAACAAACGCAGCCGAAGAATTTCCTGTTACCAGCGCACCAGTTGAACAGGCTGATGATGATTTTCTTTTGGATGATGATAACTTTGAAATCCCTGGATTTTCTGATATTGAAACAGCTAATTTCGATAAAAAGGGAAGACCAAAGGTAGATACTGTTGATTTTTCTAAGGCTGGAACTGGAAAACCTAAAAATACATTAACCGATGAAGAATATGGACGGTTCCGCGATAATTTATCAGAGTATCCGTTAAATTTACGTCTTGCTGTAGAAGATTTAATTGTTAAAAATGAATTTACAGATGATGCGGTATTTGAAGTTGTTGAAAAAATATTAAAGAGAGTATCAGCACGTCAACTTGCTACACATCTTGAGAAGATGCTTGATATTTCTATTGATGTTCCTCGTGATTATGAGAGACGCTCGGTAGCTCAATATGAAGCATACAAACAGTCTTTTCAGTATCAGTTAAAAAATAGAATCATACCAGGTGGAATTGCAGGTATTGTTTTTGTTGTTTTATGTACATTGCTGTTTCAGGCAGGAAAAATATTTATATATAATCCTACGATGGCAAAAATCATTTATAAGCAGGGATATACCCTTCTTGAAAATAACGAGTATCCTCAGTCTGAAGAAAGATTTATTGCGGCAACAAGATATAAACCGATAAAAAAATGGTTCTTTAAATATGCTCATGGTTACCGTTCTCACAAACAGTATGAAAGGGCAGGTCAGATGTACAGAAATATTTTAGGTGTATTTGACCATGATAAGCAGGCCGGTATTGAATGGGCTGAAATGGAACTTTATGACCGTTCAAATTTTGAGCGTTCTGAAGAAATTGTCCGCAGAGAAATTCTTGATTATCATATAAATGACCCTGATGCACTTCTGCTTTTAGGAGATGTTTTCCTTGAGTGGGGTGAAATTGACTCTCAGAAATATGAAGATGCCAGAGAGCATTATTCCAATTTGATTCAGCTTTATGGTGCTACTAACATCTATATGGCAAGAATGATGCGGTATTTTATCCGCACAGACAAACTTCGTAATGTTCTTGAGTTAAAAAACAGATTCTATCCAGATAAAAAGTCATTGATTGCTCAGGATTGGGTAGAACTTTCTGGTTATCTTCTTGATAAATTGTATGGTCCGTTGAGCCGTTCGGATGAATATCTCCGCTCTCAGATTGAGGATGTTAGGGCAATGCTTGAAATTGCTGAAAAAGCAGATCCTTCCATTCCAGCTGCACATTATAATATGGCCAGATATTTTATTCGCAACAATAATTTTGAATCTGCCCGCCGGGAACTAAAAACTGCGCTTGATTGTTTTGATAAAATTGAGTTTAGAAATAAGAAAAACTGCTATCAGGAAATTGATACATGTAGACTTTTAGGTGAATTATACGCAGAAACCAGGGAGTATTTAAAAGCACAGGAAGTGTATACCCGTGGTATTAATCTGTATCAGAGTGAAAATGAATCTACAGGTTTTGAGGGAGACAAGAATACTGGACTTTTATATGCCGATATGGGAGATATTGAGTATTTTGTTTCCGGTGATATGGATGCTGCCCTGAAAAATTATGAAAATTCAATTCTTAACAAAAATGATACTGCCAGCCTGAATTATCGTATCGGAGCAATCAGATACAATAATCAGGAATATGATAAGGCTCTTGCCTCATTTATAAAAGCATTTGAAACTCAAAGTTCAGACATTAATCTATTGTTATCTCTCGGCAATGTTTTGTCATTAAGAGGGGATAATTTTGCTTCTCAGGGGTATTATTCCCACTTGCTTTCTTTACTTGATACAGAAAAAGCTCGTCATTTAATGCTTTTCCCGCAAGAAAAAGAAGATGACAACAAACTTGTAGAGATGTATTTAAAAGTAAATAACAATTTAGGCGTTACTCTCTATAAAATTGCACGTCAGACAGGAGACAGCAGAAAAAATGCGGAAAGTCTTGTTAGACTCTCTGATTCAATAAGGGCATGGGATGCCTTGACACGAAATCCTGTATCAATGGTAAGACTGGGTGGAAGTAATCTGGCCTTGCAGAATTCAAAGTATATAACATCGTCAAAGGCTGAATATGAACCGGCTATTTATACTGATATTCCAAAAACTTTGGTTGATGAAAAAGTATTACAATAACTCTTTTATATGAAAATAATTTTTTGTCCAAGAATCGGTATTGATGTAAAAAAGCATTTATATTCTCTTCAAAAAGAAGTTTTCAGAAAATCCATTCATATTTGTACGGCTTTTGTTCCTCTTTGTTTATATTTTTTTAGAAAACAGACCTTGATTTTTCTTTTTGTGGCAGGACTGATTTATACATTAAGCGAGTTTCTTAGAATAAAAGGATTTAACGTTCCGATTATTGCATCAATAACGGAAGCAGCGGCGCGAAAGCGTGATCAGAATAGATTTGTTTTAGGTCCGGTTACTCTTGTTGCCGGATGTCTTTTGTGTGCGTTTTTGTGGGACGGGATGTTTGCCTCGGTGGGAATTTATTCTCTGGCATTTGGAGATGGGCTTGCAAGTCTGTCAGGAAAACTTTACGGCAGGGTAGAAATTCCTTTTACAGGTGGTAAAACAGCTGAAGGCTCTCTTACATGTTTTACAGCAATCTTTATAACTTCTTTTTTGGTTTTGAATAATACGGCCTTAAGTTTTATAGCCGCCCTGTGCGGTACTTTAATTGAAGTTCTTCCGTTAAAAGATTTTGATAATATCTGTATTCCTGTTGTGCTCGGCGGAGTATGTCAGTTTTTATTTCCACATATATAATGTATGAAGGGTTTTTAAATATTTAAATGTCCCTGTTACTAAAAGCGGTAACCCGCATATTGTCATGATATAGTTGTCTGATATGCAAAGAAGCCCATAGCCGCTGATTACAAACAGCATTGAAAAAGCGAGGGTTTTGTATTCTTTTGCGTTTTGTTTTATATAACTTATCCAGAATGAAATAAAAGCCAAAGCGATGAATAAAAGTCTTGCTAAAAAGAAAAGCGAAGGAAATCCCCATGTAATTGTTCCGGCAGATGTTATTCGGGCGGTATTTATGGGTGCACTAACTGCAAAAACAATGCAGATTCCAAAAAGAATGCTCATATTGCGTTCCACATCCTGCCTCTGTTCTGGAGAACTGGCAACTGCGGCAAAAACAAATGACAAAGGGCATAATAATCGCCCGATAAAAATAATTCTTCCACAGAAAAACAGCAGGTTTGAGAAAGTTGACCAAAGTCCAAATAAAGGTGTTAAAACACGTGCACTTTCACAAAGACATCCGCAAAGAAAAGCTAGAAAGTAAATGATTTCTGAGCATTGAGTGTTTTCAAAAAGTTTTCGTGAATGAAAAATAGTAAAAGGTGTAAAACAGATTATTAAGGCTATAGAAAGTATTGTAGCCGCAAAGCTGTATTTTAGAACAGGAATTTTTGTAATGAAAGATGGAAGCCGGAGTATTGGTGGTGGAATGATTGCTTTGTGTATCAATGCGACAACAAAACATGCGGCAGCAATTGCAATGCAGCACAGAGAAAAGTAGAAAAACATCTGCATTATTTTATTTCTTGTCCTTAAAGTCATGAAAAAATATTAAAAGCAAACTAAAATTAAGTAAAGACTTATAAAAAAAAATCCGAAAATTTAATAAGGCTAAGTTTAGCCATGGGGGAAAAATGAAAAAGCAGCTTTTGATTTCTTTAGTACTTCTTGCAGCGGGTTTTGCATTTGCTGGAGATGCTGCGGCTTTTGTTGATTTAGGACTTTCAGACGACGGTAAAACCTATGTTTTTGCAGAATATGGAAAAACAGATAAATCTTTTCAGGGATATGCAGAGATTTATTGTGTAGATATTGAAAAAAATGATTGGATTGATGGAGAAGTATTCAGAACAGCTCCTTCTGCTTTAACTGCGAAAAAAAGCGGTAAGGAAGTTTATGAAGAGCTTCTTAAAAAAGCAGACTGGACATTAAAAAAATACAATCTTAAAAAATCAGAACCTGACAACCTTCTTTTTACACGGGAACTTCCTTCGTCAAAAGGTGAAATTATTTTTAAGGATTTTGAAGGCTCAACAATGGAGCGTAATGTTTTTTATCATATTAAGCTGATAAAAAATGTTGAGGGATATGGTGCAAATTGCAAATCTTCATTTTTCATTTCTCTTGAAAAACAGGATGAAAATGGAAATGTGCTTAGCCGCAATATTGTTGGAAATCCTGACATTAAGAGAAAAGGTGTAACAGGATATATGATTAACAGGATATTTACTGATAAATCTGGCAGAAATCTTGTTTTTGTCGTAGAAAAAGAAATTGAAAATGAAACAGGTGTCTGTATAAGGTACATGGTTGAAACAATCAGATTATAAAATGAATTAATCGCCCGAAAGGGCGATTTTTTTTGTACTTTTATGTAAATTCTTCTTTTCATTAGCAATATATAGTGTAAGGAGGTTTTAATGAAATTAAAGAATTTAACTGAAAGTGTTTTTTGTACCTTACTGATTGTATTTGGAGTAATTGGGGCTATAACAGTTCCGTCTTCATGCAGGATAACTGAAGACGGCATAACAATTCTTGAAGGAGATTTAAGTTCTCCAAAAATCTTATCTTTTAAAATGGCAGACAGTAAAAATCTTCTTCTTGTCTGCTCCGAAAAAATAAAAGTAGAAAATGTAAATGCCAGAGGTCAAGATGGTTCGTTTTTCTTTGATAATGTTTCTTGTGAGTATTTAGATGATGATACTTGTGTTAAATTTACATTGAGTGAAAGTACTTTAGCTGGAAAAGATTATATCATAGATGGCTGCATAAAAGATTTAAGTGGAAATTCCCTGTCATTCAGTCTGCCTTTTGTCGGATTTAATTGTAATCCGTGTTCGCTGGTTTTGTCAGAAATTCGTACAAAACATTCAGCATCTTCTGGAGTTATAAAAAAGGCGGAATTTATTGAACTTTATGTTCTGAAAGAAGGAAATACAGTTGGCTATGAGATTATCAGCGGAAGTGACGGAGAAGAAAAAAAATATATTTTTCCTGCAATAGATGTAAAAAAAGGTGAGTATATTGTCGTTCACTACAGGACTGTGGGGGAAGGGGAGTGCATAAATGAAACTGGTGAAAACCTGGAGTTGAGTACAGGAACGGATTCATCTTCAGGCAGGGACTTATGGATTAATAATACAGAGGGGAGAATTAGCGACAATGATGTTATTGCTTTGCGGGACGCATGCAGAAATAAATTGGTTGACGGCGTATTATTCAGTTCAAGTTCAAAAACAGATTGGTATTATTCAGGACAAAAGTATCTGGCAAAGGAATTGGTAGAATCAGGATTGTGGATTGGAGATTCTTCAATATTAAATTCTGTCTGCAGTGATGGAATTTCTTTAACAAGAACAATTTCAAGATTGAACTTAAGTGAGTTAATTGAAAATGGTTTTTCGCCTTCTTGTAAGATGGACTGGAGTTTGGTTAGTGGTGCAACCCCCGGAGCAGAAAATTCAAACGCAGTTTATACGAAATAACTTACCCCAGACATAAGAAGCTTTAGTCCTAAAGATTATTAATAATCTTTAGGATGAGCGGATAGCGAACTTCGTTTGGCTGGTGAGTAAAATAATTTGTGGTTCATATTTATAAGATTAACTGACAAACTTTCTTTATTTATGCTATTATTCTAGTTATGTCAGAATTATTAGCACCAGCAGGAAATATCGAAGCTCTTGATGCCGCAATCGGTGAAGGAGCAGACGCTGTTTATTTAGGTTTAAAAAGTTTTAATGCACGTTTACGCTCTTCAAATTTTGCGTGGAATCAGTTTGAGGCAGCTGTAAATTCAGTTCATAAGTTAGGGAAAAAAATATATGTAACTGTAAATACCGTAAGTCAGGAAGATGAAACTGAACGGTTGTATCGCTTTTTAAGTTATCTAAATAAAGTCGGTCCTGATGGTTTGATTGTTCAGGATTATGGCGTATTAAGAATGTGTCAGGAGTTTTTTCCTAATCTTGAACTGCATGGCTCAACTCAGATAAATGTGGAAAGTTCTGAGGGTGTTAAATTATTGCAGAAGGCGGGACTTTCTCGTGTTGTTGTTGCACGTGAACTTGGTCTTGAAGAGATTCGTCATATAAAACAAAGTACCGACTGTGAAATTGAAATGTTTGTTCACGGGGCTTTGTGCGTAAGCGAAAGTGGTTTATGTCTTTTTTCAAGTTATTTAGGCGGTAAATCTGCAAACAGAGGAATGTGTACACAAGCTTGCCGTCGTTTTTATACTGCGGAAACAGCATCTGGTCAAAAGCAGGGATATTATTTTTCTCCCAGTGATTTGCAATTAATCGATCAGATTCCTGATTTAATGGACATGGGAGTTGAATCTTTTAAAATTGAAGGAAGAATGAAAAGTGCTGAATATGTTGGTGCTGTTACTGCTGCCTACAGATATCTGATGGATCATTATAAGGAAGACAGAAAAGGTTCGATTGCAGCTGCTAAAAGAATGCTGAGTACAGATTTTGCCCGCTCCAAAACAACTTATTGGTATAATTTTAAGACAAATGAAGATGGTGTTAAGAATGCCGGAAATTTGATTTTAAATCCAAATCAGGCTGGGGGAACAGGCATTTATCTTGGCAGAATTACGAAAATTAAAGCTGCCAGTGAAGAGGCAAAAGAAAGGGCAAGAATTGCAGCAGGAGAAAATGCTGACCCTAAGGATTATCAGATTTTGATGGCCGTGTTGTCTGGTGGAAGTTATGATCCAGATCCAGGCGACTCAATACGTCTGCACAGAAAGGATGATTCTGGGCGGGTTAGTCATAAAATTCGCACGGTTGAATTTGACGAGGAAGGACAGAGATGGATTGATATTCCGAGAGGATTCAGCCATGATGATGAAGTTTATCTTTTACAGACAAAAGCGATGTCAAAGAGATATCCGAGGGTGATTCCCAGTGATGTTGGAAAATTCAGGATGCAGCCGGGGGATGAGATTCTTCCTATTATGGACTTAACTCCAGTTGCTAAAAATGAACTTGCTTATTTTCCTGAGGGGCTGTATGTTCAGGTAAGTACGGTAGCTGATATGTTTCAGATTCAGACAATGAATCCTGTTCGCGCTGTATTGGAATTAAATTTTGAAACTGAAAAAGAACTTCTTGCTCATAAGACAGTCCTACCGTTTTCAAAAAAACAGACGATTATTTCTCTTCCTCCGTATGTTAGCGAGGCGTCCTGTGAGTCTTTAGCAAAAACTTTATCCATTTTAGTGGATGATGGTTTTAAGACATTTATTGTAAATAATCTTGCAGAGATACAGATTCTAAAAACAAAAGGCGTGAACTTAATTGCCGGTCCTTATTTGTATACGTTTAACCGCTGGGCTGTAAGCTGGCTTGAAAATCAGAATATTGGTGCGTTTATAACTCCTGTTGAGAATAACAGGGATAATCTCCTTAATACATTTGATAGAAAAGTTCGTGATAGAGTTATGGTTAGTGTTTATGCTTATCCGGCTCTTTTTAGAATGCGCTTCAGTCTTCCTGACAGTTACGATTTTATGTATTTTTGGGATAAAGAAGAGATGCCTTTTAAGGTTTTGTCAAATCAGGATGGCGCTGTTGTCATGCCTGAAAATCCATTCAGCATAACTGATAAGACAACTCAACTTCAAAAGGAAGGAATTAAGCGAATTCTTGTAGATTTCAGCAGAACAAAAGTT
This sequence comes from Treponema sp., assembly GCA_045534325.1. Lineage (GTDB taxonomy): Bacteria > Spirochaetota > Spirochaetia > Treponematales > Treponemataceae > Treponema_D. The sequence goes on from JAZSJM010000129.1 coordinate 13,330, forward strand.
ACCCGTCAGGAATGCAAAATGGTATTAAACAGTATTGCAAAAAGTCAGGTAATAGCTGAGACTTCAAGGTTTAACTGGAAGGACGGTTTTTATAACCCGGAGAAAATGGAAGCGTACAGAATTGCTTCTGAAAGACAGGCTTTAGAACGTGCTGAACTTTCAGCCCATGGGGGAAAAGGTGCTCCAAGAGGCAGGAAGAATAACCGTTCATTTCAAGGTAAAAAATCATTCAGCAACTCCAGGAGAAATGAAAGACGAAAATAGTTTTTTATTTGATTATACTTCGTCTTTAAACTAAAATATAAGAATATGGAAAATAATTCCTTTGACAGACTTGTTTCTGGGTTAACTGACAGCGAAAGAAAAGACATGCTTGAAAAAATGAAGACTGCCGGTAATTCAACACAGTCTTTGGCTTCAGAAGATAAATATGAGACAGATGACCAGATTCCTTTTGCACAGCAAATTAAGAATGAGTCTGTCTTTTATCGAATTTATTTATGGATTAAATCTCTTATTGCAAATACCTCAATGGAAATTTTATACAATGAACATAAAATTTCTCTAATTGCCCGTTATATAGATAAAGTAAGTCCTCACCTGCTTGATAATAAAAGAGGAGTTCTTTTGTCATCTTTTTATGACAAACTGACAGAACTAAAACTCTGCGCAGATTTTTTCAGACCGTATATCTCTTTAATGGAAGAGGACGAAAATTCATTTTTAGTTTTTTTAGGTTCCCTTGTTATGCCAGACATCGAAACTAAAATGAACGAAGAAGTTGATCCTTATTCAATTCCTCTTTCTGACGGTCCCCGTCCTGAGCAGCGGATGCATCTTTTACGGAAGATGGAAGAAGTTATCGGTTCTATTTCTCAGGAAGAACGTAATTTAATGTATTACGAAGTGCGTTCTGTAGAGTGGCTAAAGCAGTTTTCTAAACTTCCTTTTCAACGATTTATAAGTTTGTTTTCTACTATTGTTGAAGGAAATTATTCCTGCTCGTTCAGTGTTTTAGAAAATGAAATTTCAAGTTTTGCCAAGGTTTTATGTAATGGAATGCAGATTCCTCAGGAAGTATTTGAAGCGCTGTTCCTTTTTTCTCGTCGTAATACTGCCGGCCGTTCCATGTCTTCTCTTGATGAGACTTCGGACAAGGCAGCGGATTTTATGGAAAAGGCAAAGTCTCAGATTGATATGATGCGTATGTTTATCACGACAGTTCCAATGCGTTCTGTGGGAAGAGTTGTCTATTCCGATGCGATGTGGACTCCTGAGAATTTTACAGGCGGAGAGGACTGGTTTCAGCGCTATAAGGCTAACTGGCGAAAATTGTTTGATCAGAAATGGGAAGCATGGAGCCATGACTGTAAAAAAGAAACGTTGCGCATAAATCTGACAAGAAATTTCGGGCTTGAAAATTTTCCTCTTCTTCCTGAACGTCCGTGGGCTGAACTTTGGGGAGGCGTTCCTTTCAGATACGAACTGACTGCAGGATTTTTAAACTGGTATATGAAAGAACAGTTTCCGACCCATGAGATTGTTCTAAAAACATTAATGCTTGAAGGCGATTTTATTCAAAAAGAAAACAGAACCGAGTATAATGAAGCTTTCAACAAAATGATACAGCTTTCAGTAGATTTACAGGCTATGAACAGAAGACTTTCTGCCAGTGGTGAGTATGGAATGCTCTTTTTGAAACTTAGAGATGAGCGTATACGTTCTCTCCAGGCACATTCTAAGGTTGAATCAATAGTAAGAAGTATTGTTTCTGATGTGCGGTCAATGCTTTCAGCCTTTGGGGACGCGTGCAGAACCTTAGAACTTTGTTTTACCGGGATATTTTTAGAAAAAAAAGACAGTCGATATGATTCTCTTTCAAACCTTACTCGTATCCAGGGAAAAAATAATGAAGTGTTTCAGGCAAATTTAAAAGCTGCCAGAGAGTCTATAAACAATTGCTTTGACCTTATCAGGGAACTTGAACCGATAGATACTCCCAGTCTGATTAAATAAATGAACAGTGTTAATTACATAAATGTGGTAGATTGTGTAGAAAAAAAATCTAAACTTTCTGAATATTTTGTTCTGCCGTTTTATAAAGACAATAAGCCGCTGAGTAGTGGCAAAAAATGGGGTATGACCCTTCTTGCCGCTTCTTCAATGCGTTTTCGGTGGAATGAAAAAAATCCGCATAGGGAAGAAGTTCTTAATAAAATAATTGTTTCGGAACATCCCCCCGTTTGCAGCGGAGCATGCGGTAGTGAGAAAGGACAATGTGATTGTAAATATAAAATTGTTCCCCTAGAGTTAATTCATTCAAAAATTGTTTACGAGGTCAAGTCTGAAACAGACACGAAATTTAAAACAGGTGATGGAATAATCACGGATAATAATTTACTTGTTCCTGTTGTTACAGTGGCAGATTGTGTTCCTGTTTTTTTATACGATAATGTAAAAAATGTTTTTGCAGTTGTTCATTCTGGGTGGAAAGGTACGGGAATTATTGGGAATGCAATTAAACTCGCCGTAGAAAAGTTCGGCTCTAAAAAAGAAGATATTTGTATTGCGATTGGACCCCATATTTGTCAGGACTGCTACTGTATTGATAAAGATCGGAAAAATTATTTTACAGAAAATTTTGGAAATTGCGTAAGAAAAAAAATTAATGGTAACGTTAAAATTACTTCTGACGGAAAATTACTGGAGTATAATTTAAGTTTAACTGATGCAAATCTTTACGTAATCGAAAAATCAGGTATTCCTCTAAATAATGTTGTTGTTGCAAGAGATTGTACATGTTGTTCAGTATTTTCTGATGGGGAATACGTTTTTGGAAGTTTCCGTCGGCAATCTGCATTTTTACCGATGGAAACCTCTCCTGACGAAAAAAGTAAAAAAATGTGTGTTCAGGCAGCTTTTATAGTATAAAATTGTTGCTGACGTCTTGAACAGTTTTTTTACATTTTGTCGAGATAAGGAACTAAAACCAGTCCCATAGCTTCTTTTAATACTTGTAAAGTTGATTTTGCAAGGGTAAGGCGTGAAGCTTTTAATTCTTTTTTATCAGTACCGAGAATAGGACAGTTCTGGTAGAATTTTGCAAACAACTTTGCTATGTCATATAGGTATGCTGTAACAATCGATGCATCTTTATTAACAGCGGCTTTGCAGATTGTGTCTGGATATTCGCCAAGTCGTTTTACTAAATCCCATTCTTCTTCGGCAGTTAAAAATTTAGCAGCATCAGCTGGCAATGCTGGAGTAACTCCTTCTTCGTCAGCTTTTCTTAAAATCGAGGCGATTCGAGCCCCCATGTACTGTAAATATGGACCTGTATTGCCGTTAAAACTTAGACTTTCTTCTGGATTAAAAACCATGTCTTTAACCGGACTTACTTGAAGCAGATAGTAGTGAAGGGCACCAAGGGCAACTTTCTCTGCAACATCGTCAGCGTTTCCTACATCTTCTTCCCTGCCACGTTCTTTTATAGCTTCAAGAGCATTGTTATGAAGTGAATCTATTAAATCGTCAGCATCAACAACTGTTCCTTCGCGGCTTTTCATTCTTCCGTTTGGAAGATTTACAAGCCCGTAACTTAAATGATACAGTTTTTTCGCCCATTCAAACCCGAGTTTTTTTAAGATGAAAAATAAAACCTTAAAATGGTAAATTTGCTCAGAAGCAACAACGTATACGAGCTGATTGAACGGCCAGTCATTGTGGCGTGAAACTGCTGTGCCGATGTCTTGTGTAATATATACTGATGTTCCATCTTTTCTTAGGAGAACCTTTTCATGATCTTCGCCGTCTTTACCTTTTCCGACAGCTTCTGTAACGTCAATTCTTACTGAACCATCATCAGCCTTAAAGAAAATTCCTTTTTCCAGTCCTTTTTGAATCTCGTCTTTTCCCTTAAGATAGGTTTCGCTTTCAAAATAGTATTTGTCAAAACTTACATTTGTTCGTTTGTAGGTTTCCTTTACACCGTTAAAAGTCCAGTCGTTCATTTTCTGCCACAACTCACGTGTTTCTTTGTCCCCAGCTTCCCATTTAATGAGCATTTCTTCTGCCATAGTTTGAGCTTGAGGATGAGCTGTTTCCGGCTTATCTTTTTCACCTTTCAGGTATCGTTCAAATTCAACATAACACTGTCCAACGAAATGATCGCCTTTTATTCCAAGAGAATCTGGTGTTTCGCCCTTAGCTTCATGAAAAAGTTTGTATGCAAGCATTGATTTGCAGATGTGGATACCGCGGTTATTTATAATATTAACCTTATAAACCTGTGCACCGGCTTTTTTTAGGATTCTGCTTACAGACTCACCTAATGCATCGTTTCTCATGTGTCCAAGATGAAGCGGTTTATTTGTGTTTGGTGAAGAAAATTCAATCATGATTTTTTCACCGTCCAAAAAAACTTTTCCCTCATTGTTAAGAGATCCATAAAACTCTTTCTGCTCTTCAATTTTTGTAAGGATATCTTTTACAGCACTGTCTTTATTTAATTTAATATTTACGTATGGTCCGACATTTAAAATAGTACCGATTTCAACATTTTGGTTATTTATTATTTCAACAACTTCCTGTGCAATTGCAGGAGGAGCCATGTGGAATGCTTTTGCAAAAACAAACATAGGTGAGCCTAAATCACCCATTTCTTTATTTGGCGAATCCTGTACAACTATTTTTTCTAAATCAACAGTTTCTTCAATGTTTTTTTCGTTGATGATTTGTGTTAGTGCATTTCTAATTAATGATTTGAATGTTATTTTTGGATCAGCCATGAAAAGTGCCCCGTTTTCTATCTATACTTTGAATTTATTTTCAGATATAATAACAAAAAGTGAGTTTATTTACAATCGACATAAGGTTTTAGGAGTCGTGTCTGATGGATACAGTAGTAATCGAACAGTATATAAATGATTTAATGACAAAATCTACCGCAGAATTCCCTATATGGAATATTGAAAAAGCTCGTGCTGGAAAAAAGTCAGGATGGGATTATATTGACGGTTGCATGATTATGGCATTGCTTGAAATTTATAGTACAAGCGGCGACAAGAAATATCTTGATTTTTGTGATTATTATGAAGATTTCAGAATCCATGATGACGGTTCAATTGACGGATATGATATCAATGCATGGAACTGTGATGAATTAAACGGTGGAAAAAATCTTTTTACACTTTATCGCCTTACAAAAAAAGAAAAATATAAAAAAGCATTGGACAAACTTTATGAGCAGATAAAGGGGCAGCCACGTACAAAAGAGGGTAATTTCTGGCACAAAAAAATATATCCTGATCAGGTCTGGCTAGACGGTCTTTACATGGCGCAGCCTTTTTATATGGAATATGAAAAACTGTTTAATGATTCAAAAAACATTGATGACATTTACAATCAGTTTTTTAACGTAAATAAAATCATGCGGGATTCAGAAACAGGACTTTATTATCATGGTTATGACAGTTCCAGAAAAATGTTTTGGGCAGATAAAGAAAGCGGTTTAAGTAAGAATTTCTGGCTCAGGTCTTTAGGCTGGTACAGTATGGCATTGCTTGACACATTAAATATTGCAGGCGACCGTGGAAGCAGCAACTGGAACAGACTTAAGGATATTTTCCTTGATTTGTGTGAAAGTATGCTTAAATTCCAGGATGAAAGCGGAATGTGGTGGCAGGTTCCAGATTGTGCAGGTAAGGGAAAAAATTATCTGGAAACTTCTGGTTCTGCAATTTTTGCCTATTCCCTGTTAAAAGGAATCAGAACAGGAATCCTTGAAGATGAAAAATTCAAGGTTGCTGGTAAAAAAGCATTTGAAGGTATATGTTCTAAGTATCTGAATACAGATTCTGGCAGATTGAGCCTTGGTGGAATCTGTCTGGTTGCAGGTCTTGGACCTGATAAGGATCCTAGGCGAGATGGTAAGGGAAAAAATTATCTGGAAACTT
>JAZSJM010000049.1:0-1752 GCA_045534325.1 Treponema sp.
AAAGCCAATAGACCGTCTGCAAATTCAATTAAAGGAAAAATTTGAAATTCTCCATTCTGCTCGCTGTTGTAAATGTATTCATCTGGCAATGAGCTATATTTGATGAATAATGATTGATTGGAATAAGACAGCTTGTCAAATGTGTCTAAATCTATATCCAAACACGGAGAATAAAAATCTCTTAATTTTCCATTTTCAGGTTTGGTTCGATCTGCAATGTAAATTTTCGTATTATTACGATCAGCAAAACATCTTTTTCCTTTAGAATCGCGAACAGGCAATATTTGTGGCAAAATTACACCTATATACGATTGGGGTGTTAATAGTCCCCAAAAGTTTTTCAAATATGAATTTAATTGCTTTACATCTTTATCTAAAAAACTCAAGACAATGTCGTATGATAATTCTGTTTCTTTTTGTACTTCATGGGCACCAAGAGTAACTAAAAAAGATCGCATTACATCTTTTATTTCTACATTTGGACTGATATTTTCCAATCCAATTAAATTGGGATACCGATCACGTAAACTTTTCTCTAAAAAATATATCTCTGTCGGCTTTATCAGTTTTCCGCTAGCAGATGGAATCCAATCATTATTTATCAAAAAAAGTTTCAATGGAGAATCAATAAAAAAGTTATATTTTGAATAAGCACTTCTTCGGAAGAAAATTCTGTTACTTACATCATCTTTAAAATCGTGAAAAAAAATGCTTTGAAAATAGTCAAATAATAACTTTGCGTGCTCTTCCGTCATTTCATTGAAATCTGGCAAGAAAAACAAAAAATTATCCCGTAATGTATAACGATCCCAGCGACTGACATAGCCAGTGTCGTCGCCCCATTGAGAAGAATATTTCGTTGCTTTTTTTATAACATCATCAAGTACAACACTAAAATTATTGGAATGCAAACTCCAAGATTCACCAGATGGGTAATTAAGTATGATGCTTGTTTTTTTTAATCTTGTACTAACAAGATTATAGACTTGTTCAATAAGCCCATCCTCCCGCCATATTTTTGCATTTTTAGAACGAAGACAAATTATTTTTTTTGTCGAACCGCAAAGGGCTAAAAACTTTATAGAAGTATCATCCCGGAGTCCCCACCCCTTGCTTTGGTGAATTACATCAATGGTGTGCCACTCATTATCCACACAAGGTAATTGTAACTGATTCAGGAAATCATCATTTCCTTCCAGTATGTGATAAAAACTTCTGATGACTGTTTGAAAAATTACAGTTTTAGCATTCTCATCATCAGTTGCCTTTAAATGCTTTATTAAGCTTGAACAACGCCTATAATTTAACGCATAAACAGAAGGAAGTAATTTAAATAAAATCTCCTGATTGGAAATAAAATCAGAAAACACTGATTCTAACTCAATAAAAGGATACGGAACTCCTGTTACTGGTTGCTGAGCAATAAGATCCTTTTTGTTATTTTGCAGATACACGGATTTGCCAGAATAAAGTTTTTGGTCTACTCCAATAAATATTTCTTCCTCGGCAAAAGAATCATCAATTAAATCGCCCCAATTCTTTACAATAACCTACCATGTTTTTATATATTCCGACCTGTCAGTGCAATTGTCTTTGATAAAGCTAAATAATATATTTTTTACCAAATAAGAATTTATTACAAGCGGATGGTCAGGCAAATAAAATTTAACAAAATCTTCTGATAATTTTTGAGCTTGTGAGGCTAATATTGGCAGTTTTGTTCGTTTGTAAAATTCACCTTCCGTGATAGGA
>JAZSJM010000018.1:0-7699 GCA_045534325.1 Treponema sp.
ATCAGGGAATAGAAAAAAACTTGAGACGGGATATGGCATTAGACTCCTTAGAAAAAGTTGGTTTAATAGAAAGGATAAATCATCTCCCTAATGAGTTATCAGGGGGACAAAAACAGCGCGTTGCCATTGCCCGGGCTACAGTAACCCGTCCTTCAGTTATACTTGCTGATGAACCCACGGGCGCGCTTGATTCTACTACCGGTGAACAGGTATTGGAACTGTTTGCTCAGATTAATGATACGGGAACGACCATTGTAATTGTAACCCACGATCCTCGAATAGGGGCAGCAACAAAACGATGTATTAGAATACTGGATGGGCTAATTCAACAGGATAACAGACAGTCGCCGATTTCTTTTAGGGAGGCAATGAAAAAATGATTGAAGATTTTATCGATGCTTTCAGAAATTTTGCCCGTAGCAAGACAAGAACATTTTTATCCTTACTTGGCGTAATAATCGGTGTAGCGAGTGTTATCGTTATAACAAGCATGGGATCATCGTCAACAAAACAGATTGAAGATACCTTTGGCTCATCAGGTCTAGATATAGTAAGTGTAAGTGCCGGTGGATTTATGCGCCGTAACAGGGATTCAATCAGCCTGAAGTTTGATGAAGCATTTAGGGAAGAGATTTTTAATAATATCGAAAATATACAAAAAGTTTGGTATAAGAATCAGGCATCCGTAACTGTTTCTTATGGTGAAACATCGGTTAGTTCCACCGCATACTGCATTGAAAGTGGTTATCTTGAAATGTATGGACTTAATTTAGACTACGGCGAATACTTTTCTGTTACAGATGAAGTAGCAGGTAGTCAGAAAATGATAATCGGTAGCGAAGTTGCTTCATCACTTTTTCCAGACGGAAATGCTGTAGGAAAAAACGTCCTTGTAGTTACGAGCAGTGTACCATTTTCTTTTAAAATTGTCGGTGTCTTAAAAGAACAGTCATCTGGAATGGAAAACTCTACAACAGGAATTTATATTCCGCGTGGATTTTATTCAAAAAAAATAAGCCCAAATCCAACTGCAGATCAGATAATGCTTCAGGCAACAGCATCGAAATATTGCACAAGCATGGTAACAGATGTTACAGACTTTACTAATCTAAAAGCAGGGACTGAAGGTGCTGTAAGGGTACAGTCGATGCAGACTATGATTGAACAGATGAGCGAAATTACAAGTACACTTTCAATCATGCTTTCGGGAATCGCCGCTATTTCTCTTCTTGTCGGCGGAATCGGAATAATGAACATTATGATTGTAACTGTAACAGAACGTAAGCAGGAAATCGGAATACGAAAGGCTTTGGGGGCAAGTCCGCTTGCAATCTGCCGTCAGTTTCTTATAGAAAGTGCCAGCATAACGCTTTTGGGCGGAATTATAGGCGTTTTTCTTGGAATCGGCATAAGTTTTGCCGTTGAGTATGTAAAAGGTCAGCCAATTGCAGTTGAAATGAGTGCGTGTCTTGTTTCTTTTATTTTTTCTGTTGTAGTAGGGATAATATTTGGATTAAGTCCAGCCATGAGGGCAAGCAAACTTGATCCTGTGGAAGCTTTGGCGGGATAACCCTAATTTTTCCCAAAAATAATCCTAATCATCTCTTTTACGCTATTTATTTGTTTACAACCTGATTCTGTCTCGGGACAAAGGATAGTTGAAAAACCAAGGTCTCTTGCTGTTTTTATCCTTTGTTTTAGCCGGGTTACGGGGCGTATTTCTCCAGCGAGACTTAATTCTCCGGTAATAACAGTGTTTTCGCCTATAGAAATATCAGTTCTGGCTGAATAAAGGCTTGCAGCTAATGCGGCATCAATTGAACTTTCAGAAAGTTTTACACCTCCAGCAACATTTATATATAAATCCTGGTCGCTAAACTTTAATCCTGTCCGTTTTTCCAGAACTGCTGCAACCCGTGCAACCCGGGCGGAGTCAATTTTGTCAGAATATACTCTGCTTACAGAGGCTTTTGCAGGTACTGTGAGGGATTGAATTTCTACTATAAAAGTCCGGCTACCCTCAAAAACAGCTGTATTAGCTATCCCTGCCGGAGTTTGACTGTTTCTCTTGGTAATGAACATTGAGCTTGGATCGTTTATTCCTTCGAGACCTTTTTCGCTCATTAAAAAAATTCCTAGTTCATCTACGGAACCGAATCTATTTTTTTGTGCACGCAAAAAACGTACATCATCATCATTTCTTTCAAAGGAAATAACCGTATCCACCATATGTTCAAGACTTTTCGGACCTGCAATATAACCTTCTTTTGTTACATGTGCAGACATCATTAAAATACTGTCCCGTTCCTTTGCCCAGCCAATCAGTTCATTGGCACAGAATTTGAGTTGATTAATAGTTCCTGGCACAATCCCTGCTTCAACAGAATAAACTGTCTGAATAGAATCGATGATAACAAAAAGGGGGTTAAGAGATTTTAGCGCTTCTTTGATATCCTCGAGACGCATTGTACATAATATTTCAATTTCCCGGGTATCAAGGTTCAATCTGTCAGCTCTGTTTTTTATTTGGCCGGCACTTTCTTCGCCTGATATATATAGAACTTTTCCCTTGTTTAAAGATATACATGAAGCAGTCTGGAGCATAAGAGTTGATTTTCCGATTCCTGGTTCTCCTCCTATAAGAATGGCGCTTCTTTTCATTGCTCCGCCACCTAGAACTCTATCTAATTCAGTTATTCCTGTAAAAATCCGTTCATTTTCCTGAGGTTGTACCGTGCTTAAGGGAACCGGTTTAATTATTTGTGAAGTTTTGTCCCCGAATGCAGAAGATGTTGAATTTGGATCGCAGATACACTCTTCCATTGTGTTCCATGAACCACATTCCGGGCATCTGCCGAGCCATGTTGGTTGAGAATAACCGCATTCACTGCACTTGTAAGCACTTGAAATTTTCTTTTTTGCCATACAAACTCCACTAAACAAAATACTAGTATATTTTGTATGGTTTAGCAAGAAAAAAAAACAGATAAGACAAAGATTTTTTATTCGAGAAAGAAAAATGATTTCTTTTAAAATAATCTTAAAATTTGAACTATAACGACCACAGTAAAACGAAACTTTATAAAATTATCACCTGTTTTTATTAGTAAAAAGGTTGACGTTTTTTTTAGGGCGGAGTATATTTATATTAGCTTGTAAAAAAGCTGATAAACTCTCTCCGATGTCCAGCTTGCTGGACGGCAGGGATACTTGGAAACGTTGTTTTTAGGTATCCCTGTTATTTTTTTAAATCGCAAATAAAAAATTATCCAAAGATAATTGAGATAGTTTAGTAAAATTTAGGCTTCTGATAAGTTACTGATTTACGATAGTGCCAGCCGGTACTGATTTTACAATCCAGGTATTTCCGCCGATGGTTGCTCCTTTTCCAATTACTGTTTCGCCACCTAAAATTGTTGCATTTGCGTAAATCGTTACATTATCTTCAATAGTGGGATGTCTTTTTTTGTTCTGATAATTTTTCTGAACACTTAATGCACCCAATGTTACGCCCTGATAGATTTTTACATTTTTTCCAATAACGGTAGTTTCTCCGATTACAATACCGGTTCCATGATCGATAAAAAAACTTTCGCCAATTGTTGCTCCAGGGTGAATATCAATTCCTGTTTTTCCATGGATATATTCAGTCATAATACGCGGAATGACGGGAACTTTATTTTCGTGAATAAAATGAGCCAAACGATAAACTACAATTGCTTCTAGGCCTGGATAAGATACAATTACCTCTTCATCACTTTTTGCAGCCGGATCGCCTTCGTATAAAGCGTTAACATCAAGATGAATTGTCTGGCGAATTTCTGGAAGTGAATTTAAGAGAGAGAGAGTTATTCTTTCAGCCTGTTTAAAGCAATCTGAATTTTTTATTTCATCTTCAGTCATATTTTTATTGTGAATTGTTTTATCGTAAATAAGTGCTTTTTGGATTTCTTTTGTAAGGACATCAGCAACTCGGTTTATGCGCTGACCTGTAATATAACGGATATTCTGATCGTTGATTTCTTCTGCTGTTCTATATCCTGGAAAAACAAGACTTTGTAAATCATTTATTACTGCAACAACATTTTCTCTGTTCGGAAAAATACTCACATCTGCCTTATTTATTCCTCCAACATCTTTGTAAGAATCGAGAAGTTGATCAACAAGCTTGTGCATATCCATAAGGGTTACCTCTTGAATTTATAAAAATTTAATCATAAATCCTTATATAAAAAACTAGCATAAAGTTTAATAAAATACTACAATATTTCGAAATAAATTCTCTTTTGCTCTTGACTAAAGCCTTTTAACTCTTTAAAGTTCTAGAACACGTCATTGTTGACTTGCTCTTGTAGCTCAGTTGGTAGAGCACAGCATTGGTAGTGCTGAGGTCAGCGGTCCGATTCCGCTCGGGAGCTGATAAAAACTAATATTAAGTTTAGGAGTATATAGAAAATGGGAAGCAAGAAAAAGACAGCGATTGATATTATCGCTCTCCAGTGTACAGAATGTAAGCGCAAGAATTACACAACTACAAAAAACCGCAAGAATATCACCGGTAAATTAGAAAAGAACAAGTATTGCCCATTCTGCCGCAAGGAAATTCTGCATAAAGAAACAAAAGCTAAGTAAGCTTTATTAAATTTTATATAAGGCTGTCTTTTAGGCAGCTTGATATATTTTAGGTCGGTAGTTCAGTTGGTAGAGCATCGGTCTCCAAAACCGAGTGTCGCGAGTTCGAGTCTTGCCCGGCCTGTTATTTAAATTAAAAAGGTTAGAGGAAAGTTATGGCAAAGGTAACTAATTTTATAAAAGAATGTGGTGCTGAACTTAGAAAAGTGGTTTGGCCTTCAAGAGAAGATGTAATTGCTTCTGTTAAAGTTGTTATCGTTTCTACAATTATTATTGCTGCAATTCTTGGAGCATTTGATATTTTATTCTCTGCTGGAATGAGTTTCCTTTTTCCATCTGCATAATAGGGTTTAATTAAATGGCTAAAAACTGGTATATCGTTCACACTTATACAGGTTATGAAAAAAAGATTCTCCGTACTGTTAACCAGATGCTTGAGGCCGGTGAACTTGATTCAAATGTCATTACAGATGTTAAAGTTCCGGAAGAAGAAGTAATTGAAATTAAAGACGGTAAAAAGAAGACAAAAAAGAATATGATTCTTCCTGGATATATTATGCTGGAAATGGATCTTCCTGAATTAGGCTGGAAAGATCTTTGTGGAAAAGTGCGTCATATTCAGGGTGTAACGGGTTTTGTTGGTACAAATCCTTCAGAGCGTCCTCGTCCTATTTCTGCTGATGAAGCTAAAAACCTTCTCTTAAAAGCCGGTGAAATTAAAGGCGAAAAGAATATTAAGATTAAACAGAATTATGCTGTTGGTGATCAGGTTAAGATTACTGATGGTCCGTTTGCTACGTTTAGTGGATCTGTTGAAGAAATTGATGCAACCAAGAGTAAGCTTCGTGTTATGGTTCAAATTTTTGGACGTGCTACTCCAGTTGAAGTAGATCTTCTTCAGGTTGAAAAATTGGTTTGATTTTTAAACCATATTGTTCTTAGAAAAAAAGTTAGTTACTTTGAAAAACAATTGTTTTCCAAAGTTCCTATATTTGGAAGAAATACAAGTCCGTTGGACAAAGGTATTTCGCTAGTGACTGCCTTTCATTTGAAAGGCAATGTCCGACACCAATTAAGGGAGCTATAAAATGGCTACAAAAAAGGTAACGTCTGTCATTAAATTACAGTGTCCAGCTGGAGCAGCTACTCCTGCACCGCCAATTGGACCTGCTTTAGGACCTCATGGTGTTTCTGCACCTGTATTTGTTCAGCAGTTCAATGACAGAACAAAGTCAATGGAAAAGGGACTTATCATCCCTGTAATCATCACTGTTTACCAGGATCGTTCGTTCACATTCGAACTAAAAACTCCTCCAGCTGCTGTTCTTATTAAGAAAGCACTTGGTCTTCAGAAGGGTGCTGGTAATCCTCTTCGTGATAAAGTAGGCAAACTTACACAGGCTCAGCTTACAGAAATCGCTACAACAAAAATGCCAGATATCAATGCAAATGACATTGAAGCTGCAAAAAAAATTATTGCCGGTACTGCACGCAGTATGGGTGTTGAAGTGGAGGCTGAATAATGAAACACGGAAAGAAATATTCTGAAGCTCTTAAGAAGTATGACCCACAGAAACACTATGCAGTTGCTGAGGCTTGCAAAGTTGTAAAAGACATTCACTTCGTAAAATTCGATGAAACTGTAGAACTTCATGTTGCTCTTCGTCTTGGTAAGAGCCAGACAATCCGCGATACATTGGTTTTCCCAAATCAATTTACAGCAGAGAAAAAAGTTCTCGTATTCTGTCCTGATGAACGCGCAAAGGAAGCTCTTGATGCAGGTGCTACTTACGCTGGTGCAGCAGAATATATTGAAAAAGTAAAGGGTGGCTGGCTTGATTTTGATGTTGCTGTTGCTACTCCTGATATGATGAAAGATGTTGGTCGTCTTGGTATGGTGCTTGGCCGCAAAGGTCTTATGCCAAATCCAAAAACTGGCACAGTAACTAATGACCTTGTTCATGCAATTGGTGAACTTAAAAAAGGTCGTACAGAGTTCCGTGCTGATAAAGAAGGTATTATCCACATCGCTGTAGGTAAAGTTTCAATGGATGCAGATAAAGTTGCTGAAAACGTAACAACTCTCCTTGCAGAACTTGACCGTAAAAAGCCAGCAGATGCAAAGGCTGACTTTGTTCGCTCAGTATCAGTAAGTTCTTCTATGGGACCTGGTGTTTGGGTAGATGTTAAGGAGGAGGCATAATCTATGGCAATCATGGCAAAAAAACTCCAGCCTGCTAAAACAGCAGCTATCGAAGAAACAAAAAAAGTTCTTTCAGATTATAATGACTTCATTTTTACAGAATATCGCGGACTTACAGTAGAACAGATTACTGCTCTTCGTGATAAACTTCGCGAGCATGAAGCACCGATGAAAGTTGTAAAAAACAACTTTGCACGTGTTGCTTTTGAAGAAATGAAGATTGATAACGTTTCTGACTATCTTTCTGGTCCAACAGCAATTGTTATGGCTAAAGAAGACAGTAACGAAGCAGCAAAAGTTCTTTTTGATTTTGCTAAAGATGCTCCTGCTCTTGTAATCAAGGGTGGTTACATTGGTAACGAAATCTATGACCAGGCTAAAATTGAAGCATATTCAAAAGTTCCTGGCAAAAAACAGCTTATTGCTATGCTCATGTCTACAATCAACGGTCCAGTTCAGAAACTCGCCGCTACATTGCAGGCTTATGTTGATAAAAAATCAGCAGAAGGTGCTAACTAGAACCTTTTGTTGAAGCAGATTCAGGCTTCAAAAGCTGTCGACTGTCTCTGCATCAATAAACGGAAACTTTGTTTCCACAAAAACTGCGGATACATGGTTCAGTTTGTTCCATCCGCGGTAAAAAAATAAGTTTAATCAAAAAGATTAAACATGCCTAATTAGGAGAAGATAATATGGCAGCAATTACACAGGATCAGATCCTTGACGCAATCGCAAACATGACAGTTCTCGAAGCATCAGAACTTGTTAAAGCAATGGAAGAAAAATTTGGTGTTACAGCAGCAGTAGCAGTAGCAGCAGCTCCAGGAGCAGCTGGTGCAGCAGGAAGTCGGAGGCCAAGCGGTC
>JAZSJM010000245.1:0-3514 GCA_045534325.1 Treponema sp.
ATGGAATATGCAATCGATGGTAATACTAAGTTTTATGATGTTCCTCTTTGTTTTGAAGAGAACCTTATGAACACACCTTTTTATTCTGGAGCAGATTGTTATCCACCTCGTTATTATCAGGGCAATGCAGTAATAAGAACTCTTGAAGCAATTGCAAAACATCAGGCTCGTATTCTGATTGCAATGGCTACAGGAACTGGAAAAACTTATACAGCCTTTCAGATTGTCTGGCGTTTGATTGAATCAGGAACGAAAAAGAAAGTTCTTTATCTTGCAGACAGAAATAATCTTGTGGACCAGTCTATTCAGCAGGATTTTAAACCTCTGGAAAAAGTAATTCATAAAATCAATTTTCAGAAAGAAGATAAATCTAAAATCTCTGCTTATCAGGTTTACTTTGCTCTTTATCAGCAATTGGATTCTACAAAACATCATAATGACGAAGAGGAAGAAACAGAAGAAGAAATTGAACTCGAGGTTTCAAAATATAAAGAATTCTTTACACCTGATTTCTTTGATTTGATTATTGTTGATGAGTGTCACCGCGGCTCTGCAAAGGCTGATTCTCGATGGCGTAAGATTCTTGAATATTTTAACGGTGCAACACAGATTGGTATGACCGCAACTCCAAAGGAAACAAAGTATGTTTCTAATATTGATTATTTTGGAGAGCCTGTTTATTCATACAGTTTAAAACAGGGAATTGAAGACGGATTCCTTGCTCCGTTCAAAGTAATAAATGTACATACAAATATAGATGACGGCTGGCGGCCAAGAAAAGGGCAGAAAGATATTCACGGTAACGAAATTGAAGACCGTGAATATAATCTTTCTGATTATGATTACAACATTATTATTCAAGACCGTATTGATGAAGTTGCAGCTGAAATTACAAAGTACCTGAAAGAAACAGACCGTATGTCTAAAACGATTGTATTCTGTCCTACAGAAGATGCTGCAGACAGAATGCGTATGGCTTTGAATAATCTGAATACTGATATGGTGCTTAGAGATAATCAGGGAAATGTAAAAGAGCAGTATGTTGTTCGCATCACAGGAAGTGATAAATACGGAAAAGATAAACTTGATTATTTTATTTCTGTTTCACAGCCTTACCCGGTAATTGCAACAACTTCAAAACTGCTTTCTACCGGTAGTGACTGTAAAATGGTAAAGCTTATTGTTATTGATGAACTGATAAATTCAATGACTGAGTTTAAGCAGATTATCGGCCGTGGTACACGACTTCGCTATGATGATGGAAAAACTCATTTTACAATTATGGACTTTCGCAGAGTAAGCCGCTTGTTTGCAGACCCTGACTGGGATGGTGAAATTGAACAGGATGAAGATTTCGATCCGACAACGTTCAACGAACAGAGAATGTCTGATGAAGAAAACTCGGTCACTGAGCGTAGTCGAAGTGACGGACTAGATGAACAAAAAACTGAAAAACGCACAGTTCAAATTATTGGAAAAGGTGGAGTTAGAGTAAATGTCCTTCAACGTTTAGTTTCGATTTATGATACAGACGGAAAACTTTTGAAACAGGAATCCATCGAAGATTACACAAAAGAAAGTATTCTTGGAGCTTACCAGACCTTGGAAAATTTTATCCAAACTTGGAACGGGGAACAGAAAAAAGAAATCATCCGCAACATGCTAAAAGAAAAAGGCATTGACCTTGAACTGATAAAGAAAGACCAGAACATGACTGATGTAGATGACTTTGATTTTATTTGCCATATTGCTTTCAATCAAAAGCCATTAACTAGACGAGAACGTGCAGAAAATGTAAAAAAACGGGGCATCTTTGGAAAATACGGAGAAGCTGCACGCGAAGTAATTAATGCACTTTTGGATAAGTATGCCGAACTAGGCATTTATGATATTGAATCAACAGAGATTCTTAAACAGAATCCATTTACAAAATATGGAAAGCCAGCCCGCATTGCTGCTTTATTCGGTGGAAGTGATAAATACCGACAGGCAATAAGAGAACTTGAAACAGAACTATATGTGGCTTAAATTGGAATTAATTTTATGAATGGATACCATAAATTAACAGAACAAGAAATTATAGAACTAAGAAAAAAAATAGTCTTACCCAAAATTCAATATCCTCATTACGAGCCTGTTAGCCAATTTTATGATACTGAAATATATAACCAAATAAGAATAGAAAGATATGGAAATATTATTGATTTAGAAGTCAGTAATCATGGAAATATAAAATATAATGGACAGCTCTTGGATTTTTATTATGTTGGTGCATTCCTTAATTGTGCAAAAGTTAAAATCCCAGGTTTATTTGATGAGAATGTTTATGAATTAGTAAAATTAGCTTTCGATCCAATAGAGAATCGAGAATTATACGATATACACCATATTAATAATAATGCTTTAGATAATAGACCCGAAAATCTTATTTAT
The DNA here is from genome assembly GCA_045534325.1 of Treponema sp. Taxonomy (GTDB): domain Bacteria; phylum Spirochaetota; class Spirochaetia; order Treponematales; family Treponemataceae; genus Treponema_D. The sequence continues at coordinate 2,434 of JAZSJM010000245.1, forward strand.
TTAACTAGAGATGAGCATTTTTTGATTCATAATGATCAGCGATTACAAAATATTAGTAGACAAATTACAAAAAATAACAGAAAAGATATTTATGAATTTTTCAAACAAAATTATGAGCGTTCTTTTAATGGTAGTGAAATCTTATTACATTTTAAGACTTCAAGCTATGAACGTATAAAATATAATGTTGAAAAATTAGTCGAAGAAAATAAAATATTGCGACTTGTTGAATATATAACTTTTGAAGAACAAAAATTTATGTTTAATGAAAATAACAAAATAACAGGAAATAAAATATGAGTAACTTAAGTAGCTTTGTAAAACGTATTCGCGATGTAATGCGCAACGATGCCGGTATTAACGGTGATGCACAGAGAATTGAACAGATAGCCTGGATGCTTTTCTTAAAGGTATATGACGCAAAGGAAGAGGACTGGGAATTTGCAGCTGAAGCAGCAGATGAAAAATATGAATCAATAATCCCTGAAGAACTTCGCTGGCGTAACTGGGCACATACAGAAAATCAAGGTGATGGGCTTACAGGCGACAAGCTCTTGAACTTTGTAAACAATAAGCTTTTCCCAACTCTTAAAAATCTTGAAATCTCACCTGACACACCAATCCGCCAGAGTATTGTACGCACTACTTTTGAAGACGCTAACAACTACATGAAGGATGGGGTACTTCTCCGCCAGATTGCAAACATCATTGATGAACTTGATTTTGGAAGTTACGAAGAAACACATGCCTTTGGCGAAATCTACGAAACAATTCTTAAAGAACTCCAGAGCGCAGGTTCTGCCGGTGAGTTTTATACACCACGAGCCGTAACTCAATTTATGGCAAAAATGATTAAGCCGCAGATTGGTGAAACAATGGCAGACTTTGCCTGCGGAACCGGTGGCTTCCTTTCCAGTTGGATAAAAGAACTTGAAGAAGTAAAAGACGCTAAAGGTAGCATTTCAAACGAGGAATCAGAAAAGATCTATAACTCAATTTATGGCATAGAGAAAAAACAATTCCCATACATGCTTTGTGTTACAAACATGCTTTTGCATGGCCTGGATAGTCCAAAGGTATA
>JAZSJM010000282.1:0-7731 GCA_045534325.1 Treponema sp.
GCAACATCGTAAATTTCAGATCAATTCCCAATTTTTCACGAACAATATCGTATACAATCCAATCCTTAGTAGGTTCTCCTATGTCTCATACAGTTCCCCCATACCACATTGTAATTTTTGTAAGCTTTTGTTTTTTTGCACCTGTAAAAATTAAAACACAACAAAACGCAAAAATAACACTTGAACAAATTTTTAATCTAAATTTCATTTTTAATAAAAGCCTCCTTCATCAAGCCTGATAACTAAATTCTATCACTGTATTTTCAAAGCCGCAAATTTGAGTATTATAAAATTATGAAAAATTTTACTTCACCAACTCTTATTGATTTCGAAAACTGGCTTAATTCTTTTTTGAACTTTGAAAAACTGCCTCAAAAAAACATGTTCTGGCTTGATACAATGGAAACACTATGCAAACTGTCAGGAAACATAAATATATCTTGCCCTTCAATTCATGTAGCAGGTTCAAAAGGAAAAGGTTCAACAGCTGCCTTTATAAGTTCAATTTTAAATGAGGCAGGCTTAAAAACAGGTTTATATACATCTCCACACATAAAAACATTTTTTGAGCGAATTACACAAAATCAAAAACTCTTTAAACCTTCTGTTTACAAAAAATCTGCAAAAGAATTAATGGAATTGATAAATACCCAAGAGGTAAAAAGAATTCAAAAAGAAAGAAATATAACGTGGTTCGAACTTGTAACAATGTATGCTTTTTTCTGTTTCAAGAATGCAAAAACTGATGCAGCTGTTTATGAAGTTGGGCTGGGAGGCAGACTTGATGCTACAAATGTAATAAAGCCCCTTGTATGCTGTATAAACACAATTGAACTGGAACATACAGAATTTTTAGGAGATTCTCTGGAAAAAATAGCAGAAGAAAAAGGCGGAATCATAAAAGAAAACACTCCTGTAATAATTGCAGAACAAAGCGAAAACGTTAAAAAAGTCTTTAGAAAGATTGCACATACAAAAAATGCACCGATTATTTTTGTTGACGAAATTTGCCCTAGAATCAGTATAAAATTTCATACATATTCATATAAATTATCAAAAAATAATTTAATGTCTGTAGAAATCGAAAGCTCATTGTTTGAAAGACCTCTTAAAACAAATTTAAAAATGGCAGGTGAATTTCAGGCAAAAAACGCAGCCCTTGCAGCCCTTGCCGTAAAAACAGCCTTTCCTCAGATAAGTCTAAAAAAAATAGAAAAAGGTCTTTCAAAAGCATATCTTCCTGCAAGATTTGAAGTTTCTGCAAAGATAAATAAATTTAAAAAAATTTCATCTCTTATTTTAGACGGTGCCCATACTGTAAAAAGTATACAGAACACGCTGGATACGATGCAAAAATGCTTTAGTCAAAAAAATCAAAAGCAAATTTTACTTTTTGCCTGTGCTGCCGACAAAGATATAGATGACATTGCACCTCTTTTTAAAAACAAATTTGACAAAATATATCTAACAAAACCGGGCTCAACAAAACTTTCCGATTTAAAAAAAATAAAAAATGCTTTCGACAGAACTAAGCAAACTTACGATATCGACGAAAACTACGAAAATCAGATTAACAAAGCGTTATCCCAGGCAAACAATGAAAATGCCCTGATTCTTGTTACAGGTTCATTTTACCTTGTAGCAGAAGTAAAAAAAATAATCGAAAAATAAGACTGTCAAAACGTCAATCAACATAAATACGCGGAACCCGTTTTGAAATTCCACATGTGATTTCATAACTGATTGTCTTTGTTAAGTCAGCAATATCCTGCGCACTATAAACAGCACCGGTTTCCTCTGGTCCAAAAATAACAGCCTCATCCCATCGCTCAATATCATCACTTTTGCCAATCTCGACCATCAATTGATCCATGCATATTCTTCCGCGAACAGGAAAAACTTTTGATTTGATTGAAACTTTTAAATCCCCTTCCCCGTTTTTATCACTGGAATTAAACCGTCTAAAAACTCCATCCCCATACCCGACAGGTAATACAGCCATTTTTGTATCATTCTTTGCAGTCCAGGTTCTTCCGTAAGAAACACTTTCTCCTTTTTTAAAGTCTCGTATAACTGCAACTTTCGAAAATAAAGCCATTACAGGTTTTAAGAATTCTTTATCACCTTTACTCTCAAAGTATTTTTTTGTGTATTCATCAGGATAATATCCATAGCAGATAATACCAGGGCGGCACATATCCATATGCATATCTGGATTTAAAAGCGTAACGGCAGAATTTGCGCAATGTTTAATTCCAGGATCTATGCCTTCCTTTTTTACATTTTCAACTGCACTACAGAATCGTTCAAACTGTTTTTTAGTGTATTCAACATTTTCTGCTTTTATTGAATCAGCAACAGAAAAATGAGTACACATTCCCTCAAGTTTTAAAATACCAGTATCTGTAATAAAGCGGGCAATTTTCCCTGCATTTTCAGGATAACAGCCAATCCGCCCCATTCCGGTATCAACAGCAAGATGAACAGGATAATTCGCAATCTTTTTTGCCTTACATTCCTCTGCTATAAGCTCTATGTATTCTTCATCAAAAACAAGAGGTGTAAGTTTATAATCTAAAAGTTCACTTATTTCATCTTTATTTACAAGACTCAAAACAAGAACAGGAACAGAAATACCAGCATCACGAAGTTCAATTCCTTCACTGACACAGGCAACTGCCAAATATTCTGCACCACATTTAACTGCCCGTTTTGCACATTCAACTGCACCATGACCATAAGCATCAGCTTTTACAGCAACACACATTTTTGTTCCATTTTTCATTCTGGAGCGTATATATTTTAAATTATGTTCAAAATTAGAAAGATATATTCTGGCAAATGTAGGTCTCATATTTTTCTATCATAGTTTTTTAAATTTAATTAAGCAATAGAGCTCTAAAAATGCCACGCCTAATTTCTTTCCCCTTATTTCAGAATAAAAAATCGACAATATATTGAGAATAAAAAGCATTTTTTATATACTTAAAAGATATTAAATAATCTATGATAACTATGGGAGAATTATGAAAAAGTTAATTATAAAATCGTTAATCTATACACTTATCGTGATATTTACAGTTTCCTGCGGCTCAACACCTAAAGAAGTTGCAAAAGCACAAACTGAAGAAATAAAAACTGAAAAATCAGATAAATCCAGCGGAAAAAGAACGCTAAAAGTCATAAATACCCAATCTCCAGCAAGAGTTGAGGAAACACCTCAATCACTTTACATAAAAAAAACACAGGGAATAAAACTTTCTCTTGTTTCAAATCCAAAAGAAACAACTGCAGGAAAAGCTTTTGCACTTCCATTCATCTTTAAAGCAGAAAACAGCGACGGAACAGCGGCAGAAGGACTTGAACTGACAGTGAATTTTCCTGAAGCAAAAAATGAAGGAAAAACAGTTTTTGGAATTGCAACACTAACAACAGATACAGAAGGAAAAATTACTTTCATGCCTGCAACTCCACAGACTTCTTTTGACAGTCAGATTTCTGTTTACCCGTCTGGAGATGTTTCTATTCCAGAAATTGCCGAAGCAGCTTCAAAATTAAGTTTGACAATTCCCTACAAAGTAAAAACAAACTTGACTTTAGCAGGCGGTACAATTGCACTTGTTGATTTTAATTCAAACAATAAGCCGATTACAAATAATTCAGTTTCATCATCAAATCTTTTAATGTCTTTAATGAAACTCGGATTTAAAAGAATTGGAAATGCTGATTTTACAAATTCAATTTTAAAAGATGATAAAGATACAGTTTTTAAGGCCGCAAAATCCCTTTTAGGAAATAACTCGGCTTTTTTAGTTTATGGAACTGTTAAATACGCTTCTCAGATAAAACAGACTGATGACTCTAAATATCATCTCACCTTAAATGGCAAAATCACATGCTTAAACATGAAAGACGGTTCAATTCTATTTGAGAAAGAGAGAGAAGTAAGCGTTACAGAAGATAAAGAATGGAACTGTCTGCCTAAAGCACGCTCAGAACTTGCTTCAATGTTTGCACAGGATATAAATTACGGATTATAAACACAAAAAGGAAGATAAAATGATTTACACAGATACAAGAGATAAATCCATAAAAGTTGATTTTAAAACAGCTGTAGTAAACGGAATGAATGAAAAAACAGGAGGTCTATATATTCCTGTTGAATTTCCTAAACTAAGTGATTCAATCTTAAAAAAAGATCCAGAACCAAATCTACGGGAAATAGCGTTTGAAATGGCTAAACCATACGTAGAAGGAGAAATTCCTGACAGTGATTTGCGTTCCCTTATAAATGATGCTTATCCTTTCCCTGCAAAAGTATCAGGTCTGGATCCTAATTCATACGTTCTTGAGCTTTTCCACGGACCAACATGTGCATTTAAGGATTTTGGTGCTCGATTTATGGCTCGCGTAATGTCTTATTTTAACCGTAATGAAACTTCCCCTCTTCACATCCTTGTTGCAACATCTGGAGACACAGGTTCTGCGGTTGGAAGTGCATTTCATAATGTTCCAGGTCTTGACGTAACAATACTCTATCCTGAAGGAAAAATTTCTCCACTTCAGGAAAAACAGCTTTCCACATTTGACGGAAATGTGCGTGCATTAAAAGTAAAAGGAACTTTTGATGACTGTCAAAAACTTGTAAAGACTGCATTTACTGACAATGAACTTCGTTCAAAACTCCGTCTTTCTTCTGCAAATTCAATCAACATAAGCCGTCTTTTACCTCAAAGTTTTTATTACATGTATGCCTCTCTTTATGTTAAAAACAGAGCATGGCAGTATAATAAAATCGAAAATCCGTCAATCATAATGATTGTTCCAAGCGGAAATTTCGGAAACCTTACTTCAGGACTTATTGCCCGCGAAATGGGAGCTCCAATAAAAGGTTTTGTAGCTGCAACTAACACAAACAGAACAATTCCTGACTGGATTGCAACTTCAGATTATAATCCCCGACCTTCTGTAGCAACATATGCAAATGCAATGGATGTAGGAGCTCCAAGTAATTATGAAAGAATTGCTGCCATGTATTCATTAGATCAGGTTCGACATCTTTTTGCTTCTTACTGGCTTGATGATGAAGGAATCATGGATTCCATTAAAGACTGTTATTCAAAAACAGGATATACAATTGATCCTCATGGAGCCGTTGGCTGGAAAGCATGGAGTGATATTAAAAACGGCTCATTAGCTTCACTTCAAAGCGGAATCAAGGGTGACTGGAAAAAACCAGGACTTACACCAAATATTCCTGAATGGGCGGATGATGTAACAAAAAATAAAAATGCAATCGGTGTGATTTTAGAAACTGCTCATCCTGCAAAATTCGGTTCAATCGTTGCTGAAGCAACAGGAAAGACTCCATCAATTCCAGACAGACTTGAACAGGTAATGAAACTAGAAGATAAGGCAATTCCTATGAACAACGATTATGCACAGTTCAGGAACTGGCTTCTTGAAAATCTGTAATTTTTTTTAACAGAGAAAAGCCATTGCCAGAACACTGAATTTTCAGTAACAGGCAATGGCTTTTTTTTATACACCCATTCTACATATTAGTGTATTTTTGAACTTCATCTTCTAAATGTTCAATTTCAATTCCAACATCGTGAAACATCTGAAGACTGTCTTTTTCGTCGTGGTAATGTTTTTCACACACTACCCTTTTTATACCACAATTTATCAAAAGCATTGCACAGGTGCGGCATGGTGTCATTTTGCAGTAAACAGTTCCGCCATCAATTGAAATACCTCTTTTTGCAGCCTGACAGATTGCATTCTGCTCAGCATGAACAGTTCGGACACAATGCTGACTTACAGAGCCATCATCATGAATTACTTTTTTTAGCAAATGACCTACCTCGTCACAATGAGGAAGACTTGAGGGACTTCCAACATATCCTGTAACCAGAATCTGATTATCCCGTGCAATAACACAACCTGACCTTCCTCTATCGCAAGTTGCCCTTTTTGCAATAGTTCTTGCAACTTCCATAAAATATTCATCCCAGGTTGGTCGAATATATTTTTCGTCAGACATAATCCCTCCAAAAAAAAACGGATATTCAAATAATAAAGAATATCCGTTTTTATGAAAAGTGATTTAACTAATCAGATATAAAATGATCGCCACCCGACTCAGATTAGTAACGAAGTTTCCAGCGACATTCGGGGTATGTACCCTCCCCTCGAATCAGGAAACAGGTTTACATGCCTCAAATACAATATCAGCAAGGAATATTACTGCAAGAATCCAGGTAATCACAGGGATTTCCTTGGCTCTTTTTCCTGCGCATTTAGCAATTACGTATGAAATAATTCCCCACATAATTCCTTTTGCAATCGAGTAAGAAAAAGGCATTGTCATAATTGTAATAAAGGCAGGAATTCCTTCTGTCGGGTCAGCAAAATCAATTTCCACAACAGACTTCATCATTAAATAACCTACAAAAATCAAGGCTGGTGCAGTAGCTGCAGCCGGAATAAGGAAAAATAACGGTGATAGGAAAAGAGATAAAACAAACATAATGGCAACAACAACAGAAGAAAATCCTGTTCTTGCACCGGCAGCAACTCCAGAAGTTGATTCTACAAACGAAGTAACTGTAGAAGTACCTAAACATGCGCCGGCAACAGTACCGATTGAATCAGCAAGAAGAGCACCCTTAGCATTTTCAACATTACCGTCATCAGTTAAAAGGTCTGCCTGATCAGCAACTCCAAGAAGAGTTCCCAGAGTATCAAAAAGATCCGTGAATAAGAAAGTAAAGAATATTACAAAGAATTTTCCCAGTACTACCACAGATGCAAGTCCAGTTTCTGAATCAAAAAGGATTCCCTTAAAATCAAACTGAAAAAGATATGGCATTTGCGGAACTGAAAAAGGCTTAAAATTTTCAGGAACAGAAGTAACACCAAAAGGAATACCTATAATTGTCGTTGCAATAATTGAAATAAGAATTGCACCAGGAACCTTTAGTGAAAATAAAACAATTGTAAGAACAAGACCGATTACAGCAACGATGGCACTTTTATATTCCAAAGAAAAATTAACAAAGCCAATCAATGTTCCTGTATCCCCTCTACAGATTCCTGCATTTACAAGCCCGATAATACATATAAAAAGCCCGATTCCGACAGAAACTGCCTTTTTAAGCCCTTCTGGTATTGATTTTATAATTGCTTCACGAACACCGCATAAAGAAAGAAGAATAAATACTATACCCTCAACAAGAACAGCGGTTAAAGCAAGCTGCCATGAACAGTGCATACCAAGAACAACGGTATAAGTAAAGAAAGCATTTAATCCAAGCCCTGGAGCAAGTGCAACAGGAAGATTAGCAATAAATCCCATTACAAGAGTAGCAATAGCAGCAGAAACGGCAGTTGCTGTAAAAACAGCCCCCCAATCCATGCCTGCCCCAGAAAGAATTCCAGGATTTACAGCAAGAATATATGCCATAGCAAGGAAAGTTGTAATTCCTCCCACAACTTCCCGGCTTATGGAAGAACCCCTCTCATTGATTTTAAAAAATTTTTCCATCTTAATTAACCTCCATGGAAACAACTATTAATCCATTATACCACAGCTTTAAGAAGAGGTAAAAAAAATATTGAGAATAAAATAAAAAAGCCCGCCTGAACAGACGAGCTTCATAAGAGCGGTAGAAGGGAGTCGAACCCTCGTCATCAGCTTGGAAGGCTGAGATAATGAGCCGTTATATG
>JAZSJM010000138.1:0-3133 GCA_045534325.1 Treponema sp.
ATTTTCAGTTAGGGTATTTCTTAATTCTTCAATAGATAAATTTTCTATATCTTTTATTTCATATGATAAATTAAAGTTTTCTTTTAATTGAAATTCCAAATCAGAAATATAAGAATGACGAACAGTAAATAAGAATGTCCATCCTTCATTCCGTAAAAAATTAAGAAGATTTTTTAATACATCTGTATTTTGTAGTTCAGCAAGTTTTTCAGCAGAATCTATTACAAAATATTTTTTTTCTTCATCTTTAAAACAATTACTGAATTGTGTGCTTGTAAAATCTATTCCAAAATTAAAAATTCGATTTATGTTATCAACCTTCAGTTCCGAAGCCTTAAATATACAAACAGGAGTGTTATTTAGATATGATGTATATAAATCCTTTAAAATTGCCGTTTTTCCACATCCACCTTCTCTAGAAATAATAATATTCTTTTTGTCATTCAGTTTAGAATTAATATCTTCTAAAAGAACGCTTCTGCTGATCTTGATATTAATTTCATTGAAGCTTATATAATTTTCTATATCTTGAAGTATTAATTCATTATGATTTTTTATCTCATCTATTAAATCTGCTTCAGTTTTAATTGTCTCAAAAAACAAATCATATATATAACGATTCTCAGGAAGTGATAATTGTAATTCTATTTCACTAGGAACTCGCCAAATTAATGTTAATCCATTCTGAGTTGCTACTGCTTCTATTTCTTCCTGATATACAGGTTTCTTTTTCCCTTTCCTTGAACTTTCTGATAATTCTTTATTAACATAGAGATAAAAATACTTTAACCCAGCATTTTCTCGGTGTGCTTTATTTATAGAATCAATGATATCAGACTTATTCTCTCCTATAGAATTATCATAATATTTTGATTGAAAGCCATATAATTCACCATCTTTTTCTAATGGTTCTGTTTCTATTCCAGTTTGATTTTTATAGCGAAACAAACCTATTCTGTTATCCAGCTCAGCACAAAAGAGCAAATAACACATATTTTCAAAAGCTTTAGACTCTTTATTATTATTCTTTGCTTTAAATAAGTTCCAATTTGTAGGATCCATATTTCACATCTCCATAACTTTTTTCAATAGATAGCTTATAATATTTTTTTACAACTGCTCTATTCCAGAAATGACTTCCCGTAAATATACTTATTCATAATATCTGAATACTATTTTAACACACATATTCGTTCTTTTACAGTCTCAAATTCTTATCAATAAATGGCTACCTTAATAAGAATTTGTATATTCACAATACTCCCTCCTTAATCATATACTCTGCCAAAAAACTCACCCTTGATAATGTCTTTTATTAACGGGACAAAAGCTCTGAATCTGTTGGAATTAAAGGAGATGGTTAGGAATGTGCCAAAAAAATCTTAAGTACTGTTGATTGTATTTCTTTCAAACATTTTTACCGAACAATCCCCGTAGAAAACTGTCGTAATGTTTCACAAAGGCAGTCATCAAAACCAGGAAAAATAAAAATTGTGTGCTATAATAATCATATGGATTCAATTAGCCACCCTTTCGAGCCAGTCTATAACTCACAAAGTCAAGTGCTGATTTTAGGCACCATGCCCTCTCCAAAAAGTCGTGACTTCGGATTTTTTTATATGCATCCGCGGAACAGATTCTGGAACGTAATAAGTACGATATTTGGAGAAGAACTTTTGTTCCCTAATAAAATACTAAGTAACACTAGTGATTCGCCAATTGAGGCAGCTATAACCGAACGTCGTGATTTTCTTTTGCGCCATAACATAGCAGTATGGGATGTGCTGGCTTCGTGCCAAATCAAAGGCGCTGCAGATTCCAGTATCCGCGAGGCAGTCCCAAATGATTTTACAAAAATTTTTGAAAGTGCACCAATCCATCATGTTTTCTGTACAGGGAAAACTGCATATAAACTTTGGAAAAAATTTTGCGCCAGAGAATACGAAGAACGTTTCTTACTGACTGCACAATGTCTGCCAAGTACAAGCCCGGCAAACATTCGGTGGACTATGGAACAATTAATAGAAGAATATAAAATTATAAAATATGTAATAAAATAAACAGCATGGTGTCTAGTCTGCAGACAGGCATATCACAACACCTCAAACACCGGCTTCGAAAAATTTTTTTACCGCCTCAGCGAGTTTATCAACATGCCTTGTAAAGCAGTGGTCATCGCCTTTTATCGCAACGAGCTTTGCATTCTTATAAAGTTTCTGCGCCTGTTCAGCATACGAAAAAGGAACGGTTTCATCGTCGGTTCCGTGGATAATAAGGACAGGACCTTCGTATCTTGCAATTTCGTCTTCCGGGTGAATCGTCTGCGCTACACGAACATAGTCTGCAGAAAGCTCCCAGTCTCCAGAGCCGATTGTTTCCGGAATATGAATCGGATCAAATTCTGCACCGAGCATCGACCCCTTTCTTGCATCAACCGGAATACAAAGCGCAGGCGACAGCGGAATAATTGCTTTAAAATCATCGTTACACATTCCGCCGACTAAAATTGTAAGAAGCCCGCCCTGTGAATGACCAGAGAGATAAAGGTCCGTTACAAAATTCAGCTTTTTAGCATACTTAACGACAGCAAGCGCGTTTGCAATCCATTTATACAAAGTATGATTTTTAAACTCGCCGTCACTTTTTCCGTGACCGTACATCTCGACACGAAGAACAGCAACACCACAGCTTACCATCGCATCCTGCACTGCAAGAAGATGATCTTCTTCCATCTGCCCTGTAAAACCATGAATCAAAATGCACAAGGGACACTTATCAAGACCTTCGGGTTTTTCTAATTTTGAATGAAGACGTATGCCGTCACAATCGATATAAAATTCTTTCATGCGTTTATTGTAGCATAGATTTTTAAACTTGACGAATTTTATTATTCAAGTTAAATTTACTAAAACAACTCCATGATTTTTTTATATCCCTATTTGATTGGATAAACTCTTGAAAAATCGGTGTATTAAGGTAAAATTGAAATAAGTATAAATGCCACCACGCTAACTGGAGGAACTAAAATGAAAAAAGTATTTTTATCCGCATTGATTTTCTTTTCTGTAATATCGGCTTATGCTCAGTCATGCAATAAATACGAAAGATTTTTACACGACAACACCTTTCATAT
>JAZSJM010000059.1:0-20940 GCA_045534325.1 Treponema sp.
GGTCAACTCTTTAGCAATAAAAAGAACGCTTCGATATATCGAAGCGGTCTTTACACTGTGATTAAATTGCAATTGCAACTTAATACACGACAGAACTAGTCTTTACAATAGAAGATAGCACCAAGAACTACAAGATGACTTGCAAAGTTCCACAACCAGTTAAGGAATGGATCGAAATCACCACCGATAAAATCAGCAAGAACAATTGCAACAATCCATACAATCATAATGATGAGCATAAGGATATTGTCAAATTTGCCAAGATCACCGATAAAAAGTTCAAGAACAAGGTAAAGACCTGCAAGAAGTTCAACAACAGAGAATACTATTACAACGATTTTTTCTGCATTTCCGTCAAATACATCTCTAAGAGCTTTGATTCCAAAATCTCCGCCACCCTGAAGTCCCCAGATACCACCGATTGCAAGGAGCAGACCAAGTGAAAGCTGGATGATAAGTTTTGTTAATGAATAACCTTTTTTAGCCATTTATTTCCTCCTTAAAATTGTAAAAAAAGTTATTTAAATTATAGCACGATATTTTTATTTTTCACGAAATATAAGTTCAAAAATTTCTACAACAACATCCATGTCTTCATTAAAATCAAAACCACATAAAGCAGCTTCTTCTTCAAAAAATTCTGTCATTTTATCTTTCCAATCATCAAATGACTGGTCTTCGCCGTCAAGCTGTGCAAGTTCCCAGGAAATCGCATTAAACGGAATTATCTTTACGTCCTTTATTTTTATAACAGCACAGGGCTCTTCTGCTGTATCTTCTACAATGTAAACTTCACCCGCAGAAGGCAGTTTCTCGCGATTAATTTCAAATGAGGGATATGGTGTAAAGATAGCTGTTTTTTTATTCTGCAATACAAGAGAAAGCTGACTAGAACCAGTCCAGCCTTCATCCTCAAAACAAAGTTCGCCGTTAAATGGCATATCTTTTTCTTTTTGATTAGTCTTTTTTAAGAAGTTTTTCCAAAATTCAGCTAAAGTCATTTTGTCCTTCTAAGCATTAAAATAAATCCAAGAATAAAAAACAGATAAGGAATAAGCGTAAAAAGCAAACTTGAAAGAGAAACTCCAAAAATCTGCAATCCCATATCAGAAACAATTCCAATTTTTACAAGCAGTTCATAAACTATTCCCGCATAACCTGTTACAGCTCCGGCAACTAAAGCCATCCATGCAGCATCCCGTGTTTTACTCCACAATAAAATTGCCAAAAAAGCTGCTATACCGCCAGTAACAAGTTTTATTATATAAAAAACAATCTGTGATTCGGCCATTGTGATTTCTCCTTATAAAGCCCAGGTGGCAGGTGCATACCACGGAGGGCACAGAAAACAATTACTGGTTAAAGTGTAAAAGGATTTTTTTCAAGTTTCTTAAAAACCCCAAAATCTGCTCCAAAAGGAACAATGCTCGGAACAGTGTAAAAAGGACTTATCACGATATTACAGTCAAGACAGTGCAAAACAAAGTTCTGATAATCATCCTCTTTAACTTTAGGAAACAACCATGGTCCTTTTCGAGTCCAATATTTTGTTAATATTTTATCATAAATAAACCAATCTTTTTCGCTTCTGTTTTGAATAACTTTTATTAAATCCCACACACTTCTGATAAGAGCGGCTTCAAGGGGAGCTGGTAAAACTAAAGATTTTATCTGGTCTAAGATCAATGTATTAAGTTCCCTTTTTACAGCTAAAATCCAGATATTTTGCGCCCAAGCCAGGGGAGAAGCAATAACTACACATTCAACAGATTCGATTTTTGTATCTTCCCACGCCCAGGGTTTATAAACACTTACAGAAGATTGATTTATAGTTATGGCTGTTTTTAGAGCTTCTTCTTTATTGTTAAAAATATAAGTTTTTCGCTCACTATTTAATAAAAAACTGATACTCCTGTCTAATTGTGTTGTAAACGAATCTTTAGAATATGCATTAAAATCGGTTATATAGCTTCCTGTAATGCCACGACTGATAATATTTTTAAAAATTGTCCAGCATTTAGAATTATCACTTCCCCAGCCTAAAACAGCTCGTCCGCCTTCTAAAAAAAGATCTGTCAGACGGACGCCTTTTGCTGTATACAAAAAATTTCCCCGCGCACGTTTTATTGTGCCGAAGCGTGAGAAAATTTCTTTGGAAAGTTTTGTCTCATTCATTTTTTATAATTTAGAAAGTTTTTCATTTACAAGCTTGGATGCAATTCCAGGATTTGCTTTTCCTTTGCTTGCCTTCATTACCTGTCCTGTAAGCCAGCCGACAACATTTGTTTTGCCACCCTTAAAGTCACTTACAGCCTTTGGATTTTCTGCGATAACCTGTTCTACAATAGCCTCGATTGCCGATGAATCAGTTACGCTTTCCATTCCTTCTTCTTTTATTATTTCTTCAGGCATTTTGCCGTTTTCAAGCATACGGGCAAAAACAGTTTTTCCCTGTGCTGAAGTAATTTTTTTATCAAAAATAGCATTAACAAGCTGTGTAATATGCGACGGAGTAATATTAACTTCGTTTATTGTCTTACGCTCTTCATTTAAAACAGCCAGAAGTTCTGCAAGAATCCAGTTTGCAACTTTTTTAACATCTTTTGCACCTTTTGCAGCTTCTTCAAACCAAAGTGCAAGCTCACGCGTAGAGGTCAAAGTTTCTACATCAAAATCCGACAATCCATATTCTTTTTGAAGACGGATTCTCTTTGCTTCAGGAAGTTCACCAACACGGCTTTCTGCACGACTTATAAGTTCCTCATTAACTTTAAAAGGCTTGATATCAGGCTCAACTACAAAACGATAATCAACGAAAGAGTTTTTTGTACGCATAACCTGAGTTACGCCCTTTTCTTCGTCCCAGTTCATTGTGTTTTTATAGCCAGGGTTAAATTCCTGACGGTCATTTATAAACTCTTCAAGCTGTCTTTTTGCCTCGTATGTACAGGCTTCTCTGATAGATTTAAATGAGTTTAAGTTTTTAATTTCTGAGATAGGAGTATGATACAATTTGCCGTCTTCCCAAACATTAAGGTTGATATTTGCATCACATCTCATGTTTCCTTCTTCAAGATTTCCGTTTGTAACTTTTACATAACGCAAAATCTCCTGAACAGTCTGCATAAAAAGGGCAGCTTCTTCAGGTGAAGTCATATCAGGTTTTGTTACGATTTCAATTAGAGGTGTACCAGAGCGGTTATAATCAATATAAGAATGTTTTCCTGGAAGATGAAGAGACTTACCTACATCTTCTTCAAGGTGAATACGTTCAATTCTTACGCGGCGATATTTTTTTCCTGAATTTTCAACGATACATGGCTCACCTTTAAAATTATTCGGACGGAATTTAGCTCCACCTTCCTGCTCATCTTTTGAATAATGATTCATAGGAAGATCAACATAACCGTCAGCACACAAAGGAATATCATACTGAGTTATTTGATAGCCTTTTGTAAGGTCTGGATAAAAATAATGCTTACGGTCAAATTTTGTAAAGCGTGCAATATTACAGTTTAAGGCCATTCCGGCAACAGCACCCAACTCAACATAACCCTTAGAAATACGAGGCATTGCTCCTGGAAGTCCAAGACAGACAGGACATACGCGGGTGTTAGGCATTCCGCCATAACGATTTTCGCAGGCACAAAAAGCCTTTGTATTAGTTAAAAGCTGAGTATGAATCTCACAGCCGATTACAATTTCATATTTATCAATAGCCATTTTCTGCTCCAAAAAGTATTCACAGATTGCACAAGGATTTAGAATTTTATTATAGCGGATTTATGAGATTGTTTACAGTAGGTTTATAAAATTTTATTGTATCGAAAAACGAACCGGATACCTGTACCTAACGGCTACATTTTTACCATTTGCACTGGCAGGAATACACTTAAGCCCTTTCAATGCATTAACAGCCGCCTCTGCAAAACCATGTCCTGGATCTTTTAAAATTTTTATTTTTTTTACTATACCAGAACTATCTATATATAATTCAAGGAAAACAGATGCCTCAATTCCCTGTTTAAGTGCTAAAGGAGGATAAACTATTCTTGAGAGGACTTCTTTTGAAGGAATTACAGGAACATTAGAAATCTTATGCTGGGGAAGATAATCTTCCTCTGATTTTAATACTTGTTTTTCTGTTTCAATTATATTTTCTGAAGCTTTTTCCTGATTAACTACTTCAACCGTCTTTTCTTTTACTGGCGGTTTTACATATTCTTCTATATCGACTAGTTTAAAAACTTGAGCTTCCCTGAAATCAACTGTTTCTAAAGATTCTTCAGTATTTTTAAAATTAAACATAAAAATCAATAAAATATGAAAAAGCAAAACCAGCATAAACAAAAATGGTCTTATAAATTGGGAATATTTAATTATCTTTGAAATAATATTTTCATTCATTTTACTGTGCATCCTTTACGACAAAACTTACAACCCTATGTTGAAGAGACTGCAAGACACGGACAACGGAGTTTACATACTTATAAGGTGTATTTTTATCTGCAATTATATGAATCCTTACAGCGGGATTGTTTGAAACAGCGTCAATAATAGCACTTTCCAAAAGGGTTTCATTTAAAACTTTTGAATCTGCAGAAATTATTCCATTTGATTGAATCCAAATTTCAAAGTTTGCCTCCGACTGAGTACGTTCTGTAAAGAGGCTTTCTGAATAAGTAATTTTTTCTTCAAAACGCTGATTCATAAGGGAAATCAGCATTATAAAAATTAAAAGTAAAAATCCAATATCGGACATAGAAGATGTTGTAACGCTGACACTTCGTCTCTTTTTTTTAATATTTAGCATTCTTTTTCTCCATCGTTATTTCATCTTAAAAGAAAAATTTTCAACCTTTAAGTTTCTGACACAGGAAATTACATCCACAACATTCTGATAGGGACAGTCCTTATCTATTGTCAATAAAAAAGTCATATTGGGCCATGAACTAAGTTTTGTCTGGACTTTTTTTAACAGTTCCTCTGTATTTAAATTCTCTCCGTCAAGAAAAATCTCTCCTTGTGCATTTAAGCTGCATTTTAAAATATCCACATTATTAACTAAAACCGGCTTTTCTTTTGAAGGAAGATTAAGTAAAAAACCCCGATTCACATTAAATCCTGCGATTACAATAAAAAAAATAATAAGCAAAAAAGAAAGATCATTAAGTGAACCGGAAGTTGACGAGTCATCATTTTTATGCCGAACAAACCGCTTTATCATTTTCTCTTTCTCCATGTCCTTCACCAGAAGCATTTTCTTCAATCAGGTAAGGAACCAGATCATTTACTGCTTTTGAGATTTCTGCAGAAAATGTGTCAACTTTTTGAATCAAAAGGTTATAAGCGACAAGAGCAACAATTGCAATAATTAATCCAAAAACTGTAGTTATAAGTGCCTCATAAATTCCGCCAGCGACAAGCTGTGCATTTACATCTGTTGCCTGGGCAATAGACTGAAAAGCACCAATCATTCCAGAAACTGTACCCAGAAATCCTGTGAGAGGTGCAAGAGATGAAAGTGCCGTAAGATAGTTAAATCCATTTTCCATTCGTCGTAAGCGTTCCTGAGCCTCGCTTTCGGCAGCACGCTCCATTCTTGCTTCCCCATATCTGGCATTTTGTAAAAGTGATAAAAAGATTGAAGCCGCAGTTTGTTTTCGTGAATAAGACATTAAAAAATTCTCTGCACCACTTCTATCGTTTGACTGTAAAAAATTTTCCAATTTATTCTTTAGCGGAAATACAGCACAATTATGCCAGGAAAGATATATGCAGCGCTCCAGAACAATTGCAACAGTCGCTACAGAAAACGCAAGGAGTACCCACATAAACGGTCCTCCCAAATTAAATAATTCAATCAAACTAAATCCTTTTTCCATTTTTGTCTCCTTAAATAATTAGACACATAAACACTTGAATTCTGATACTTTTTTTAGTCTTTTTTTAGAAACTCATCTTAAAACCTAAAGACGGAATCGGGACTCCCAAACTAAAGTTTGCATCATCACTTACTTCTGTCATTTTTCCTGTATATGCATTAAAAGTTTCTTTTTGCCCTTGCGGAACAAAATTTATGTCCTGTAATGCAAAATAAAATTCAAAGTGTTTCTTTTCATTATCTGATTTCCACTGTTTTGAAATTCTTAAATCAATCGGACATGTTAAATTGGAGCGAAGAATATCAGAATAAGAATAACTTCTTGAATAACGCTGAATTACGGTTCCATCATCCATCACTGAAGCATAAGAAGCTATTTTTCCTTCTTTTTCTTTTGGACAGCCTGTTGCTAAAGTTGCTTTTGCAGTAAATGTCCAACCTTTTCCAAAGTGAAGGTTACTTACAAGATTTAATGTATGAAAACGATGATAATAAGGGAAATACCATTCATCTAAAGGCGAGCCGAACATAGAATCAGCAGTTTCATTGTTTGCAATATTTGCCCCATCAAAAAATTTTGCATACACAAATGAATAAGATAAATATCCATCCCATATTTTTCCGCTCTTTTTTTCAACAAACGCATCCACTCCAAACACTCTACCTTTTCCCTTTGTTTTTACAGCAAAATCAGCATGTTCGTAACCACTGCTAGAAGAGAGTGCCTCATATGTATAAATACGTGAAAGGTAATGTCGGTAATATGTTTCCAGGCGGATTTTTAAGCCATCATCAAATTCTGCCTGAGAGCCAAGTACAAATAAAAGTGCACGATCAGTATGCATATCAAAACTCTTTAAGCCCATTTCCTCTGTAAAAATCATAGTTTCGCGAGGAATCGAGGAGAAAACTCCAGTTCCCAATGTAAATGAAAGTTTTTCAAGAGAGCCCTTGCCTGTAAGTGGTGTTAAAGTCATATTCAGGCGGGGACATATATCCGGAATAAAACATAAATTGTAGTTATGCTGGGTATTTCGAAGCACAACAAATTCAGCCCTGACGCCGGCTTCACTTTGGAAAAAATCATTTTCTTTACCATAGTTCCAGCATGCAAAAGCTGCGTTGTCAAAAATACAGTTACCATTTGATCTTGTAAACGCCTTTACGTTCTTAAAGTATCGCTCACCTCCAGCTTCTATATCAGTCCAGCCGCCAAAGTTTTCTTCTGTATCCGCAGTAGAAAAAAGTTCTTCTATACCCAGTGTAAAATGATTTTTTTCTGTAATTTCAAACTCGCCGTCTAATCGTGCTGTTACAAGATGATTCCTGATATTTTCATTATTTTTTGAATTGAGATTATTAAGGGAATAACTTTTGCCATAATCAACATCAGAATAGAGAGCTCCATATTTGTCCACAAAATCATCGCTGTATTTTACGGTACCGTTTTCACTCATCATAATTTTCATATTTTCAATCATGTTGTTATAGGAAACTGTTCCGTGAAAAAATACTCTGTCACTTAAAAGGTATTTTACGTTAATACCTCCAAGTATCTGATAATAATCGTAATCCATAACGGAGCGGGTTGTAATACCATCCGTTGTGTCACTCTGGTCAATTTCCAGTCCATCACTTCCAAAAAATCCTGTAACAGCGACATCCAATTCAGGCACAGGAGTAAAATTTGCCTTTAAGAAAAAATCTCGAATATAAGGAGCTCGTTTTAAAAAATCCATTTCACTGCCCCCGCTCTTTTTATATGCCCACACGAAAGGCTCAAGAAAACTCAAATGTGTTCCAAAAATCATTCCGCCAATATTCTTTCCAAACGGAATTTGAACAAAACCATCTGCGCAAGTTGTTGAAAGATTAAAATTTCCATGATAGTTTTCAAAATCTGCTTTTATAGTCGTTGCCTCTAAAAAACCAGAAGAACCCCTGCCGTATTTCGCAGAAAAAACTCCGTTAGAAAGTGTGATTGATTCAACCATTGCAGGATTAAAAATAGAAACACCTCCACCCCAGTGATACGGGAAAATAATGTACATGCCGTCTAGACAAAATCCAAGTTCCCTCGGCTGACCTCCGCGCACAGAAGGCTCTGTTCCCCAAAAAGAACTGCTAAAAGAAACCCCAGGAAGAGTCCGCACACTTGCCATACAGTCTTCTACAAGACCTATATTAGCCGTGGTATGCATTTCTTCTTTTGTCATTACAGTAGAAACACCTGTTTTTTCTTCACTAAGCCCGGTTCCTTGCCTCTTAACGACAAGTTCTTCTCCTTCAACAACTCCAGAAATGGACATATACACTGTTATATCGCTTTGAATATTTTTAATTACTGCAAAACAATCATCATATCCTGCAAGACGAGCCTTTATCTTAATCGGTAAATCACTCTCTTTTAGATTTAATAAAGCCGTACCGTTTTCATCAGTTGAACATAGAATAGTTTTACCGTCATCTGCAAAGAAACTTACACCCTCAAGAGGAAAATCAAGTTCCTTATCCATAGCAATAATTTTTAAATCACTTGCCCATACATTCCACAAATATGAAGGAATAAAAACTAAAAACAAAAATAATTTTTTCATAAAAAAACCTCTACATGTATTTAAGACACGTAGAGGTTCTTTTTTTGTTACCTAAAAAAAAGCCAACTAACAGACTCGAACTGTTCACCTGCTCGTTACGAGGGAGCTGCTCTACCGGATGAGCTAAGTTGGCATAAATAAACAATAACAAAAATACGATTTTTTTGCAAATGCGGATAAATTCGTATTTTTATAAAAGTTTATAAAGCTCTTTAATTGAATTTTTACCTTCATTTTGTAAAAATTATATTCATGGAAAATTCTAGCGACAATACTGTTCTAAAAATGACAACACTTCCTGTTGGTCCTTTAATTATAAAAAACGCAGTTCCCACAATAATCACAATGATGGTAACTGCCATTTACAACACAGCCGATACTTTTTTTGTAAGTCAGCTGGGAACAAGTGCCTCTGGTGCTGTAGGTATTATTTTTTCTTTGATGACTATGATACAGGCCGGAGGATTTATGATTGGGATGGGTGCCGGCTCCATTACAAGCCGTGCTTTAGGATCTAAAAACACACAAAAAGCACAAACTTACCTTAGCACAGCAATTGTTCTTGCTTTTACTCTTGGAACTTTACTGTCGATTTTCGGAACAATTTTTAACACACAGATTGTTGAATCATTGGGCGCCACAAAAACAATTCTTCCATTTGCACTCGACTATGCCCGATATATTATTTTTGCCTGCCCTTTTATGATGAGTGCATTTGTAATGAACAATCTGCTTAGATTTCAGGGAAAGGCTTCTATTTCAATGATTGGAATGGTAAGCGGTGGTCTTTTAAATTTAGTTCTTGACCCTCTATTTATTTTTGGTTTTGGCTGGGGAATAAGCGGAGCGGCAATTGCAACTCTTTTAAGTCAGATTACAAGCTTTTGTATTTTACTTTCAATGTTTCTGATGAAAAAATCAGTAGTTGAGTTTCGATTCAGGGATTTAGGAAGGCATTTTTCAATTTATTTTGACATCATAACAACAGGACTTCCAAGCTTTTTCAGACAGGGCATGGCAGGAATTGCTACAGTTTTTATGAATATCGGAGCAGCAAAATACGGAGCAATTATGACAGGTTTCGCCATGAGTGCAGCGCAGACTGCTGATGCGGCAGTTGCAGGAATGTCAATTTCCAACCGAATCTGCATGTTTTTAATGTCTGTTGCGATAGGATTAGGACAGGGATTTCAGCCAGTGTGTGGAATGAATCTGGGAGCAAAAAAATATGAACGAGTAAGGCAATCTCTTTATTTTTTAATAAAAGTAACAGCCTTGCTTATGACAGTTTCAGGCTCAGTTGTTTTTATCTTTGCGCCACAGATAGCACATTCATTTCGCGATGATGAAGCCGTAATTGCCATTGCATCTCTTGCCCTCAGATTCAACTGCTTTATACTGCCATTTCATTCGATTATATTTGCTACAAACATGCTTTTACAGGTTGCTGGCGTAAAAATAAAAGCAATCATTTTATCTTCTACAAGGCAGGGAATCGTTTTTGTACCGGTAATTTTATTATTGCCGTTAATTGTGCAATGGGCGGGCTTTGAAGGAATTTATGGAATAATTGCTACACCATCCGTAAGCGATTTAATAAGTGCCTGCATTTCATTTCCTTTTATGACAGGTTTTATAAAAAAATTAAAATAAAATCCTGAAAATCGCAAAAATTGCTTTTTTCAAAAGATTAATCTATATTTTAAAAGATGAAAAATTCTTTTGAAAATACAGCAACTACTGAACTTAACCACAAATGGGAACAGGCAATAAAACGAGAAATACAAATATATTCCCGTGGAAACTCAATCCGCTCTGATTTTGACAGAGACTACACGCGACTTTTACATTGTCAGGCATTCAGTCGTCTTAAACACAAGACGCAGGTTTTTTATTCCCCTCATAACGATCATGTTTGCACGAGAATGGAGCATGTTCTTCATGTAGCTTCCGTTGCAGACACAATTGCACGCCACCTGGGACTTAATGCAGAGCTTACAAAAGCAATTGCAATCGGTCATGACATAGGGCATGCACCTTTTGGGCACACAGGGGAAGATATACTCAATTCTCTTCTGGAAGCTCGTCCAGGTGCTAAGGCACCAAAAAAATTCTGGCACGAGCGAAATTCACTTTTTTTTGCAGACTACATTGAAACTCTTCAAGATCCGAATGCCCAGGAAAAAACATTGAACTTAACTTATGCGGTACGAGACGGCATAATCTGCCACTGCGGCGAAGTTGATCAGCAGGGAATAAAACCCAGGGAACAGGCAATGAACCTTTACGAAATAAAAGTTCCTGGTTTTGTGCAGCCATTTACCTGGGAAGGCTGTGTGGTAAAAATAAGCGATAAAATAGCTTTTTTAGGACGGGATTTACAGGATGCCCGCCGATACCACATTCTGGATATGGGCTGCTACAGGCAGCTAAGGGAAATTGTAGGGAGCACTCTAGGCTTTGAAAAAAATGGCGGAAAGGCAGTAAATACAACAGTTTTAATAAATGACATGATTGTAGACTTATGTGAACAGTCAAATCCTGAAAAAGGCTTATGCTTTAGCGATTCATATTACAGATTTATCAGTGAATTAAAAAAATTCAGTTACGAGAAAATCTATTCACATTGGAGGCTTTTAGAATTCAAGTCATATGCAAAAAATATACTAGGTACTATTTATAACACACTGATGAACACTCAGTCATTTGCAAAAAACGGCCGAATTCCGTCTGCAATGCGATATTTTAAGAATTTAAGCACAACCTTTGAAGATTGGCTTATCCGCTATTCAAACTACATTCCGTCAGATTCTCCTGACAGAAAACGAACCCTGCGCTATGAAACGCCAATTGTTTTTGACGTAAAAGACTGGGAAAGTTTTCAAAAATGTGTAATTGAATATATATCAGGAATGACAGACAGTTTTGCAATTGAGTGTTACAACGAAATAATAAGTTTTTAAATATGTTATATCAGGGAACAAAAAAATTATTTACCTGACATAAAAATATATTTACAAAACTAAATTTTATTTTCGTTTGAGCAATTCCGGGTGATATTCAAAATGCATGTTATCGAAAATTATCCAATTGCCACCCCAAATAAAGCCAGCATCCTCAAATATCTCAATAACTTTTTGCGGCGGACTCCATCGTTTTTCGAAAGGCGTCAACATCCAGTTGTCAGGGTCTTTATCTCGGGTCCAGCTCCAGAAAATTGCCTTGCCGTTAAGCCTTTTTGGAAGAAGGTCAATAGCTATTCCGTAAGAGTGAAAAGATTTTCTTCCTCCAGTACCTTCTATAACGCGCCAGTTGTAGGCATCGGCAGATTTTAAGCTGTCAATAAATTCTTGTATAGATTTATCTTTTTGTGCCGCCTGATAAATTTTATTTTCAACTTCAAAAAGTGGCTCCTTTAAGCGTTCATGAATTTTTGTTCTTAAGCCCAAAAACTTTGTCTGGATTATATGGTCTTCAATAATTATCTGTGATTTAGCAGCATATAAAAAATCATAAAAAAACATTGGCGTTCCGCTGCTGTTTTGTCTGTTCTGCCTTGAAGAAAAATTCCGCACTCGTTCAATTTCGCTATCTGTTAAAAGCGCAGGATCCTTTAATTTTGAATATGGATAAATAAGTTTCCAGTATTTATCTTTATTGCCCAATTCACTTTCCGGCAAAAGACGGCCATCAGCCCACCACAATTGTGTTTGTTTAGTCTGACTTTTACCAACAAAAACTGGAGCCGTAATTTTTATCAGGTAATCATTTTTTTCCTTATCAAAAAGCGGTTCAAATTTTACATCCCGATAACATTCTCTAAAAATTCGTAAGTCTGAGGGTTCAGTTTTTTTTATAACATTCCCAGAACTTTGGGCATAAACTGTTTTAGTTTTAAAAGTGGTCAAATATTCATCAATGTAAGAATAAAGATTTCCGCCAAAAATCTCAGTTTTTTTATCTAAAAAAAGAAGAACATCCAGAATAAGCAAAATAGAAAGCAAAAAAACAATAAATCGTTTCATTTTATTTTTTACGCAACATTTAACGCCGCTTTATCAGTTCCCCCAGATTAGATCCTAAGAGTTTAACAAATTGCCCTGCACTGTCTAAGGCTCCGTCCCTTAAATCCTTATCCAGCGAATGAAGAGCTTTTAAGATTTTAATTCCGCTTTTTCCCCAATTTTCCGCCAATTCGCTGTTTGTTTTTACATTCGTTGCTTCCAGAGCCCCAAAAACCACATCCACTAGTTCACCACGCTTTTTGTTATCCAGCTTACAATACCATTCGTTAAAAGTAGAGTTAAAGAAAATACTCAAAGTACTCAGTTCTTCCTGACACTCAAAATCCGTTGCAAGAGTCTGCCACGTAAGGGCATCATGTTGCATTACGTTTTTTGCCGTGCTGTTAATGACTTTATAATCACTGCCATGAGAAAAAAGCATTCCAACTATCGATTCATAAGGAAAATATGAATAAGTTTTTTTAAGGGCTTCTGAAAAATCACTTTGAGCTAAAGTCTCTTTTAAAAATCCCGGTCCGTCAAAATTGAATATCCTAGTCAGTTTTTTTTGTTCACTTTTTTTCAGTTTTGCTCCAGCATAAAGGGCAAGATTTCCACCTTTCGAATGTCCGCCGCACATAACCGGATATTTTTTTAATGAAAGACAGGCTTCTTCAAGATAAGAGGCGGCATCGCACTGTGCCTTTATTTTTTCCTTAAAAGCTAAATTGCAGTCCTCTTTCCAGCCTATGATTGTATCATCTGTTCCACGAAATGCGCAAAATGCAAAAGACGCTTTTTTTAAGGAACTTACAAATGTAAGGGCAGAAAACTGCTCTTCATCCTTTTTACTGTAAGTATCACGCCAGCCGCAAAGTTCAAGATTTGCAAAGCGTGCAGTTTTAGCACATTCAAACAAAAGGTCAACTGTTCTGGGATTAATTAAAAGTCCTAAATCCCGCCTTTTTTCAAATCCTTCCCCGGCAAAAATAGATGCAGCATTATTTAAGGTAATTTTTTCTTTAAAAGAGAAAGGAATTATCGATTCAAAATTTAAATAAGAAAGCTGACATAAAATTAAAGAATCAACGCTGTTCAATGGAGAAAGTTCAAAAGACAAATCTCCCCGCCAATGTAAATAGTCAAAAACATCCATAAATAATAAGACCTAAAACCTTTCGCTGCACGCTTTTAAAATTAAGAAAACTTTAATATAATAATAAAACAGATTAGCGGGAGTTTCAAATGAAGTTCAAAATATTTCATCTTTTTATATTTTCAACTCTTTTATTTTTTTTAGACCCGCTAAAAATAACTGCCCAGAAATTTTTTATTCAGGATGAAATATACATACAGATGAATAAAATCCCGGGAACATCTTTTAGTATTTCTTCTACAGAAATTACACAGGAAGTTTACGAAGCTGTTACCGGCGAAAATCCATCCTGCAATTACCGCTCAGAAACTTCTTGCCCTGTAGACAGTGTAAATTGGTACGACGCAATAGTTTTTTGCAATCGCTTAAGCATGCTGTTAAAGCTGACTCCCGTATATAGCGTTAACAAAAGCACAAATCCAGATAAATGGGAATATGAAGCCCACTCAGGACAGAGCATAACAAGCGGTAAGGTTGTTTTTAACAAAGAAGCAGATGGTTTCAGGCTTCCTACAAAAGATGAATGGGAAAAAGCATTTTATTCTGGAACAAAAACAAAGGCTCTAACCCATGACACAATTAATAAAAACGGCTGGTATTTAAAAAACAGCGATAATACTCCTCATCCTGTAGCACAAAAAGAAATGGATAAAAACGGTCTTTACGACATGAGTGGAAACGTTTGGGAATGGTGCTGGGATAATTACAATGGCAACGATCATTACAGAATTTATAAAGGAGGAAGCTGTACCTCAGACTTAAAACTTTGCCAGCCATCTTTTACAGGGCATCAATATCCGAGCCGTTATTCAATGAACTATTCTTACTGGTGGTTTGGCATACGGGTTGTAAAAAACGAAAGATAAAACATTCTAAAAAAATACCCCGCACATACAGCATACAAAATACGCCGGATGTGCAGGGCTTTTTAGTTACCCGTAAAAGCGGATAAGCTAGTACATTCCACCCATATCAGGATTTGGAGCAGCTGGAGCTGGAGGTTCAGGAATATCAGTAATTGCACATTCTGTAGTCAAAAGCATTCCAGCAACACTTGCAGCATTCTGCAATGCAGAGCGTGTAACTTTTGCAGGGTCAATGATACCGTCTGCCATCATATCAACCCACTTTCCTGTGCGTGCATTGTAACCCACACCCTTCTTTTCGTTCTTTGCTTTTTCAGCAACAACTGCACCGTCGATACCGGCATTTTCTGCAATCTGGCGAATTGGTTCTTCCAGAGCACGGCGTACAATCTTAAAGCCGACTTTTTCATCATCGCTTAAGTCTTTAGATGCATCTTCTGTAAGAGCCTTAGATGCCTCAAGGAGTGCAATTCCACCGCCAGGAACAATACCTTCTTCAAGTGCAGCTCTTGTTGCAGCAAGGGTATCTTCTACGCGGAACTTCTTTTCTTTCATTTCTGTTTCTGTAATTGCACCGATGTTAATTACAGCTACACCGCCAGAAAGTTTTGCAAGGCGTTCCTTTAGTTTTTCTTTGTCGTAGTCAGAAGTTGATTTTTCAATCTGAGCTTTAATTTCTGCAACGCGGTCAGTGATTGCTTTTTTCTGTCCTGCACCGTCAACTAAAGTTGTATTATCTTTATCAATCTTAACAGATTTTACCTGTCCAAGCATTTCAATATCTGCCTGTTCAAGTTTAAGTCCAAGTTCCTCAGAAACTACAGTACCGCCTGTAAGGATTGCGATATCCTGAAGCAGCTCCTTTCTTCTGTCCCCAAAACCTGGAGCCTTAACAGCAACACACTTTAATGTTCGGCGGATTGAGTTCAATACTAAAGTTGCAAGAGCTTCACCGTCCATATCTTCACAGATAATTACCAGAGGCTTTCCTGTCTGGGCAACTTTTTCGAGAAGTGGAAGAAGATCTTTCATCGAAGAAATCTTTTTATCGTGAATAAGAACATAAGCATCGTTATAGTTTACTTCCATTCTGTCACGGTCTGTTACAAAGTAAGAAGAAATATAACCGCGGTCAAACTGCATTCCTTCTACGATTTTTACAGTTGTATCCATGTTTTTTGATTCTTCAACTGTAATTACACCATCTTTGCCAACCTTTTCAATTGCATCAGCCAAGATTTTACCGATTTCAGGATCATTGTTAGCAGAAACTGTAGCAACATGTGTAATATCTTCGCTGCCTTTTACAGAGCGACTGTTCTTTTTAATTGCCTCTACGGCAACGCTTACGGCTTTATCAATACCACGCTTAACTTCAATAGGAGTAATTCCTGCTGCAACTGATTTAAGACCTTCTTTTACGATTGCATATGCAAGAACTGTAGCAGTTGTTGTACCGTCGCCAGCAACATCATTTGTCTTAGAAGCAACTTCTTTTACAAGTTGTGCTCCCATGTTTTCAAAAGGGTCTTTAAGTTCAACTTCTTTTGCAACGCTTACACCATCTTTTGTAATTGTTGGTGCACCAAATTTTTTGTCAAGCATTACAAGGCGTCCGCAAGGACCAAGAGTTACTTTTACAGCACTTGCAATCTGTTCAACACCAGAAAGCATCTTTTTGCGTGCTTCTTCATTAAAAATAAGCTGTTTTGCCATTTTTTATATCTCCTGTCAACTCCGAAAAAACGGAATTAAAAATACATAATTTGCAGGGTTTTATTACTAAGCCCATATATATAAAATAATAAAATTAAATAGAGTCGGCAAGAAAAATTTTTAAATACCGTACTTACGCAGTTCACTAACGCTCAGCCTCCTCGACTTAAAAAATTACACCACAGTTTGCCCTATTTTAAATTTCTGTTACAATATTTTCTATGGAAAAAATTGTTGTATATACTGACGGAGGATGCTCAGGAAACCCAGGTCCTGGTGGCTGGGCCTGTGTGATAATTGCGGAAGGTCAGGCAAAAAAACTCTCCGGCGGAGAAAAACTTACCACAAACAATAAAATGGAACTTATGGCGGCAATTGCAGCCTTGAGTGCCATAAAAAATACCCCTCGCTTTTCTGGTATTCCTATAGAAGTAAATATAGATTCTCAATACGTAAAAAATGGAATTACACAGTGGATTTTTTCATGGAAGAAAAAAGGCTGGAAAACTGCTGATAAAAAACCTGTAAAAAATCAAGAATTATGGATTAAACTGGACGAATTAAACGCCTCCATGAATGTAGAATGGAAATGGGTAAAAGGCCACGCAGGTATCGAATATAACGAAGTTTGCGACAGTCTTTGTCAGGAAGAGATTAGAAAACACCGCTAGAGCTTTACTTTCGAAAAACACATTCTTGCAAGCATTATAAAACCTCTAAAGCAAAGTTCAACTGCCATTGCTATCCAGATTCCGGTAAGACCATAGGGTTTTACCAGAATATAACTTAAACTCAAACGTACAACCCACAAACTAAAAAGATTTAATAAACTTGGAACAAATGTATCTTCTCGACCACGAAGTGCACCCATTGCAACAATGCTTGCCCCAAACATAGGCTCTGCAAAAAGTTCTATTCTCAGGACTTTTACCGCCAGGTTTTGTATTTCTAAATCACTGGTTATGAATTTAAAAATATAAGGGCAGGAAAAATACATTAAAACTCCTGCCACTCCCATAAAAATCATTCCATACAGCACTGTGATAACACTGAACGAACAAACCAAATCTTTTCGTTTTGCCCCGAAACTTTGTCCGGTAAGTGTAGTCGCAGCTTCAGAAATTCCATATCCCGGCATATAGCATAAACTTTCCGCAGTTGTTGCAAAGGAATTAGCAGCAAGGCTGACAGGACCAAGAGGCGATATTATTTTTGTTACAACGACAAGTGCACCGCTAAATGCAGAACTCTGAACACCAATAGGAACAGCAAGTTTTATAGCCTTAAGGACTGACTCCCTGTCAAAGAAAAAATTTTTAACACCTTTCAGGCTTAAATAATCAGATTTTAGCAGCGTAAACCAAGAAATTATTAAAGAAACAACTATAGCTGAACAACAGGAACCAATAGCGGCGCCCTTTACACCAAGATTCAATAAAAAAATAAATAAGAAATTAAACAGAATATCCAGTAAACACATAAGGGCATTTAATATCCCAGGAATTTTCATATTTCCTGAACACTGAAGCATTCCGCTTAAAAGATATACAGTCTCATAAAAAGGAGTTGAAAGACAAAAAATTAAAAAATACCAGAAGGCATCCTTATAAATTGCTTCGGATGCTCCAAGCCACAAAGGAAGTTTAAAACTGATGCAACAACCTATCAAAACAATAAAAGAGCAAAAAACAAGACAGGAAACAATTGCATTAAACAAAAGATTTTTTGCCTTACTTTTTTCTCCTGCACCAACTACGTGAGCAACCTGTACGGTAAAACCAATTGAAAGGGCATGAACAATACTTCCCAGCACCCAGGTCGAAGAAGCAACAAGTCCAATGCTCGCAGATTCATTTGCACCAAGCCGGCCAACCATTGCCGCATCAATATACTGCATCAGTATTGAAGAAATCTGTGCAAGCATTCCAGGAATACTCAGCTTAAAAACATAGTTTATCTGCTTTTTTATGGAAATCGATGCGTTTTGATTTAACAACTGAGAAAGGTCAAAATTACCTGCCATGTTTTTATTCTATTTGTTTTTTTATAAATAGTGAATAATAAACAACAGTCTGTAAAACAAAAAAAATGCAGGAGACCACAAGGGCTTCCTGCATTGATTTTTTTTTAGTTTTATTAATTTAGCTTAAATCCTTCAAGTTTTTCTGTAACAACATCTACAGAACTCTGATTTTCGTGAGCAGCCTTGGCAATTCCGTTCATTGTTACCTCAAATTCGCGAACAACCTTGTCTGACTCACCAATTGAATTATTAACAGATCTTGAAAGTTCAACAACATTATTAATGTCATTTTTTATCTGCATATTATATTCACTCTGGTTTTTTACAAGAGCATTAATCTCTGTAATTTGAGCGGCAATTTCATT
Organism: Treponema sp.; assembly: GCA_045534325.1. GTDB lineage: Bacteria > Spirochaetota > Spirochaetia > Treponematales > Treponemataceae > Treponema_D. Next base: position 18,612 of record JAZSJM010000059.1, read on the forward strand.
TGTTACTTTTAATGTTTCTGTAGCACCAATTGACTGCTCTTCCATTGCATTGTTAATAGTTTCAACAATCTGGTTTTGATCTTTTACACCATTGTTAATATTTGTAAATACTGCAGAAGTAGCTGTCATACTGTTAGAAGACCTTTCTACAACGTCAACCATACTCTTAATCAAATCTTTGATTTCTTTTGTACTTGTTGTTGTTGACTCTGCAAGTTTACGGATTTCGTCTGCAACTACAGAGAATCCCGCCCCAGACTCACCAGCATGAGCAGCCTCGATTGCCGCATTCATCGCAAGAAGGTTAGTTTCACTTGCAACAGCAGAAATAACCTGTGTAATTTCAGACATTCGCTTTGATTTTTCTGTAATCTGCTCAATCAAATCAAGAGTAGTTGTAACTTCTGTCGTACCTTCTTCAGCTGTTTTTGCAAGATTTACAGACAAATCCTTTGCCTTTTTAATCATTTCTGTCATAGATTTGATATTTGCAACCATCTCTGTAACAGCACCGGCATTTTCTTCAATTGCCGCAGTCTGACCGCTTACAAGGTTTGTGATTTTTTCAGCATCGTCGTTTAATTTTACGATATTCTGCTGTGTATTTCGCAAAAGTTCGTCACGGGTATTATTCTTTGTGTTGATATCGTTAAACGATGAAACCATCTGATGAATACCGGTCAGATTTTCTTCTACATGACCTAAAAGGTTCGTTGCGTTTGTATCAACAGATTTATTCTGTCCCTTGACTTCTCCAATAACACCTTTTAAGAATTCAAGGAGTTTATTCATTTCAGAATTAATTACACTAAAGTCATCAAAGGAATCCAAGTTAATACGTGTAATCAAGTCACCATTTTCACGTAAATTAATCAACTGATTAGCTGTACTTGCAAAGCGTTTTCTTAAACTAACAAGAAGAACAAATATAATCGGCATACATGCAACACAACACCAGATTATGATTATAATTGCAGATGATAAGAATGTATCGATTCCATATCCTCTGTCACTAAACCTTGCAATTCCATATCCGACACAAAGAACATGCCAGCCTGTAAAAAATGCATTAATCATGGAAACAATACCGATATTGGCAGTAAAGTGAGCAATTTTCTGTTCACCAATATCAGTGATTCCCAGCTGTTTTATATATTTTTGTGCAAAAATCTCGAAAAAAATTGTATTGTAGCTTGTGTGCAAAAATGCATAGCACAAGCACAAACCTAAAAGAACTAAAAAAGTAGCCGTCTGCTCACCAGGTGTGTTTCCAAGATCAACAACACCTCTTAAAAATTTAATAAATACAACCCCTGCAGTTCCTATTACATAACCAACAAACAATAAAATATATGTTGTGATTTTTATTTTTTTAAAAGCAGGAATAAAAAGAACTTTTTCATCTTCCGTCAGTTTTTCTTTTTTAGCCTTATTAATTACCCTTAAAACTGGAGCAATTTGTATGCGAACCAAAATTGCAATCACAATAATAAGAAAAATCGCCACCGCAAAAGTTGTAGGCAAGCCTTCTACAAAATCCGAAAAACTAATCCGATGAATATAAATATTCATCGTAAGTGAAAGAAATGGCACTCCGATAAATGCACAAAGTGCAAAAATTAGTAAATAAGTGAAAAACAAACTCATAATATACAATTATATCACATAATATTTCATCTGTAAAAAAAAAGTGAAATATTAATATAATTTTAATATTTCACTTTTTCGGACTTAAAAATACGTATTTTTGAAATTACAAAAACTGACTGTTCATTTAGTCCTGGAACAAAGGAGTTGAAAGATAACGGTCTCCAGTATCAGGAAGAAGAACAACAATATTCTTGCCCTTATTTTCTGGTCGTTTTGCAACTTCAATTGCAGCCCAGACAGCAGCCCCGGAAGATATTCCCACAAGTACACCTTCTTTTTTACCAATGAGTTTGCCAGCTTCAAAGGCAGCTTCGTTTTCAACAGCAATAATTTCGTCATAAATCTTTGTATCAAGAACATCAGGAACAAAACCAGCTCCTATTCCTTGAATTTTATGAGGTCCTGCAACACCTGTCGAAAGCACCGCAGATGATTTTGGCTCAACGGCAACTACCTTTATGTCAGGATTTTTTGATTTTAAATATTTGCCGACACCAGTAATAGTTCCTCCAGTACCAACTCCAGCAACAAAGATATCAACCTTGCCGTCTGTATCTTCCCAGATTTCAGGGCCAGTTGTCTCAAAGTGAGCCTTAGGATTTGCAGGATTTACAAACTGCCCTGCAATAAAACTGTTTGGAGTATTTGCCTTGATTTCTTCTGCCTTGGCAATAGCACC
>JAZSJM010000159.1:0-1519 GCA_045534325.1 Treponema sp.
TGATATGCACCCAAAAAAGGTGACAGTTTTAAAAATGACTGGTGTCGAATTGGTGACACTTTTTAATTTAAGATTCAGCTGTAACACAGCATATTCATTTTACTGCAGCCGTTTAAGTGACAGAATTTAATTTTCTGTTCCAGAACGGTTACAGATTTTATCATTTCAAATATCCTGATTTCTGTCAATCTTTTATGACCATCAGGTAAGTGCCTTTCGGATTCTGTTCCCTAAATTGCACCGGTGACAATCCTCCAAGAGACTGCTTAGGTCTTTCATTGTTGTAATACTCAATGAACTGCTCAACTTCTGCCACGACATCATCGATGGGAATCTGCCTGTTCTTGAACTTTGATTTCCCGAACTTGTTGTAAAGGCATTCAGTTTTTATTACACCGTTTGCACTTTCCATTGCCGCATTGTCCCAGCAGACACCTCTTGCAGAGCAGCTCTGTTTCATTCCAAGGGACTTTATCTTTTCCTTGAATTTTGGAGAAAGATAAGTTGATCCCTGGTCTGTATGAAAGACTGCTCCTTCAGGATTTCTTTCAGCTGCCAGTAAATCCAATGTATTCCCGCACAGTTCTTCATCAGGATGTTCAGAAATCTTCCATGCTACGATTTCTTCGTTGTATAAATCCTCTATCAGGCTTAAGTACTTCACACATTCCTTCCCGTAAAGGTATGTAAGGTCTGAAACATACTTTTTATTGCTTTCCAGGGCGAAAAAATTGCGTTTCAGAAGGTTTTCAGGGACTTCTTCCCTGTTTTTCCTCATCCTGTTGTATTCTTCCGGCGTAAAGCGTTTCCTGCGTACTGTCGAAAGCAGAGCATTTTCTTTCATAAGCCTAAGAATTTTCTTTCCGCTTATTTCTATCCCGAACTTTTGACGAACCAAATTAGTCATCGGCCTATAGCCGATTCCGTAATTACGGCTGATCTGCTTTTCTTTTATGAATTCAAGGATTTCTTCATCTTCCGGTTCGTCAGTGTGTTTCAGAAAATCGTAGTAATTTTTTCGGTTTACGTTTGCTATCCTGCAGTAAACTGTCAGTTTTCCTCCTGATTTTTCTGCTGCACGCCTGATTGCTCTGCATCGTTTTTTTTTGATACTTCGTTCAGCTTAAGTCCGCATTCTTCTGCAAGGGCTTCATAATATGCAACTTTCTGCTTCAGAAACTTTACCTGTTTTGCAAGATCTTTTGGATTTTCTTCTTCCTGTTCCATTACTTCCTCATCAAGAAAATAATTCAATTTTCCTTCTGAGGCTATTTTAGCAATCTCCTGACATTTATTCACAAAATAATCCCTGGTATGAATCCATCCCCTGACGGTGGATTCTCCGACTCCATACTTACGGGCTATCGCCTTTTTACTCAGATTTTTTACTTCATAATCAAGAATTGCATTGATTCTTGTCTCGACTGGTACGCTTCCGCTTTCCATTTTGTCCTCCAAAACTGTCACCTTTTTGGCACCAGTCGATTTTAAATGTGTAACTTTTTGGGGGTGCAGATCA
>JAZSJM010000133.1:0-1605 GCA_045534325.1 Treponema sp.
GGGGTAGCCGATTCTTTAGATGAGGCGCAGGGGAAGGCTTTCCCCTCCTCCCCAATCCCACGTCAAAAGGAGAATACCATGAAAAGACTTTTATTTTTTTTAACGGTTTGCTTTTTAACCCTAAACTTAACGACAGCAGTTACAAAATATTCTGTAAATCCAGAGGAATGTGTTGACGGAGTTTGTCTTGTTCCAAAATATGCGGACGACGGCAGAGAAAATTATGCAATTGTCTCTCCTGTCGGCTACCATAGCGTAGAAATGATAAAACAGGCAAAACGACTTGATACTTTGGAAGGCAAAAACATTGCCCTTGTGGGTGGAAGTTTTATGGCTCCTACAACCCATGCAGAACTAAAGAAATGCATACAAAAAGAATATCCAAAGGCAAAAATCTTTATGTTCGAAGAAGTCGGTGCTGCAGGTCCATATTCTGTATTTGGACAAACAGACAAAACAAAGGCTTTTGAACAAAAACTAAAAGATTTAAAAATTGATGCACTGATTACAGGTAACTGTGGCTGCGGCCTTTGCACGACAAAAGAGTGCGGAAACTCCATTGCAGCCGAATACATAGGAATTCCTTCTGTAACTGTAGCGGCACCGACATTTGTAAGTCAAGTTCACTCAACTGGCGTTAATCGCGGCGTTCCAGTACTGCGTACGGCAGAATATCCGGGAGCCTTTGCTTCCCATTCAACAGAGGAGCTAAAGAAAAACGCTCGTGAAGTTTTGTGGCCTCAGATAAAAGAAGCACTTACAAAAAAAATTACAAAAGAAGAAATCGCTCTTTACGCACCAGACGGCAAGCGCCCTGCAGATGAAATTATCTATTACGGAAATTACGACGAAGTTCAGGAATTTATGCAGATAAATAACTGGACAGATGGTCTCCCTGTTATTCCACCCACAGACGAAAAAATTCAGGAATACCTTGCTTTTACTCCTTATAAGGCAACTGACATTCTTGGCACTTTTGCTCTGGCATATCGCGAATGCAGCGTGTACACAGTTGCAGCTAATGCCGTTATGGCAGGAGTTCCAAAAGAGTATATGCCTTTATGCATAGCTTTTGTAGAGGGAATGAACAATGGTGAATGGAGAAAACCCCTTGCTTCTACGCACGGATGGACCCCTTTTGCATGGTTAAACGGTCCGCTTGCCCGACAGCTAGGTATTGATAATCAGCAGGGAATGATAAGCGAAAAAGCAAATAAATCACTTGGCCGTTTTATAGAACTGGCAATGCTTAATATCGGCGGTTATTACGTAAAGGAAAACCGCATGGGAACATTCGGCTACTTGACACCGTTCACATTTAGCGAAGACGAAGAAGCCTGCGTTAAAATCGGATGGCAACCATATCATGTTCAGCACGGCTATAATTTAAACTCAAACACCATTACTGCCGGAAGTGCCCTTGCCTGGGGCAACAATGTAACTCCAGCTACAGATGACGGCAAAAAAATAATGGAAATGATGGCTTTCGACATTACAGAAAAACAGCAGAACGGTCTGGGTAACACAAAACCTCAGGTTCCACGCACTATTTTTATTACGGAATATGTGGCAAAAGACCTGGCAAAAGAATATAAGTCAAAAGAT
>JAZSJM010000277.1:0-6390 GCA_045534325.1 Treponema sp.
TTAAAGCAAATTTGTTATTTGGATCTGTATCGAGGATTGTTTCGCAGAGGTATGTAACAACGGTTTCTTTATGATTATTCTGGAAAATATCAACCAAACTTATTAAATATGAATTATCAAGATTTCCCTGTTTCAGTCCGAGCATTCCTGAGATGTAAAGGGCGATTATACTTTCCTTTGAGTGAGAAAGCTGTTCATCACAAATCTCTTTTAATTCGCTTACACAGTTTTCAGCCTTAGCTTTTTCAACAATTTCTGAAAGTTCAATTAAATTGTTTTTTGTGTAATTACTGATTGCTGCTCTTGTCCAAGTTTCTTCTTTGAGCATTTCCTGAACTTTTGTTACGATTTCTGCGGACATGTTTTTTCTCCTTATATAATCCGTGCTGTCAGAGCTGCTAACCCTCTTAAAGCAATTCTGATTTATTTTCAAATAAACTACTTTACGTATTGATCATAAATGTCTTTTTCCAGAATTTTAAGTTTAAGCAGAATATCGCTCAATTCACTTCCTGTCTGGTTTTTCTGAACATAATGATCAATCAACCGAAAATACATATAAATCAACTTTGGTTTAAGCTGCTTTATATTGTTTGCAGGATTTTTTATTTCTGTTTCAATTTCATAAATATCCTGCTTCAGTTTTAGGACTTCAACGCTGCGTAACTCTCTTTTAATGTTAAAAATTCCATACAGTACCGCATACACAGGAACCCAATATTGAAGTTCGGTGCCCGTATAGCCGTGTTCGTCCTTTACTTTTTTTATTAAACATTTAATCAGTTCTGAATCGAGAAGATGAATATCGATTTTTTTTGCATCGATAAAAAATGCTTCTCTGAAAAGAACTTTAGCTTCGTTTTCCATTCCGCAAAGTGCACAGCAGTCAGCCATTTCTGCAATTATCTGTGCAGAACCAGGTATAATTCTGTTTGCATCCATGAAAATATTTCTGGCTACATCATACTTACCCAGTTTTTTGTTGCAGATACCAGTTTTCAGCATGATGTCTGCCTTTTGTGCAGGAAGTTTTGCGCTTTCTGCAGGAATGGAAGAAAAACTCTCAAGGGCTAAATTAAATATGCCGGTTTGAACTGAAAAAAGTGTCCTTTCGTAGATTTCTTTCTTCTTTGTAAGTGCTTCTTCAAAAGATTTCCACTGAAAGAATAAAGTTTCTCCCCGTTCATAATAATCCAGCTTCTGCAATTTCTTTACGTAGTCAATCCAATATGAACAAGACCAGATTGCAAAATTAATCTCGTTGTTTTCGAGGTTAAATTCCAAAATGTTTTCAAGGATTTTTTTTGCTTCTTCAGGGTTGCCTTTTGCAAGCATTGAATAAGCCTGTTTTAATCCTTCTTCAGATTGATTACTCATAAGCCTCTTGTTTAATTATATCAAAATGGGTGGTTTAGTCAATAAAACTTGAATAAAATTAGAAAAAATGAAACAAAGTTTATACTTCACTTATTAAAATCTGTCAATAGTTATTTCTGTTTATTTTTTTTAAAAATTAAATTGTTGTTTTTATACCGTTATTTTGTTAGAATATTTAGTTGATGAAAAATAAAATTTTAGCTCCATCTTTACTATCAGCTGATTTTTCCAACCTCTTTGATGCCGTTAAACTTTGCGAAAAAAAAGGTGCAAAACTTATTCATATAGATGTGATGGACGGTCATTTTGTTCCTCAGATTTCTTATGGTGAGCCTGTGATTAAATCTATCAGAAAATTAACAGAACTTCCTTTTGATGTTCACCTTATGGTAGAAAAACCTGAACTTATGGTGGACAGCTTTGCTGATAGTGGGGCAGACTGGATTACTTTTCACTGCGAGGCAACCGTTCATATTGATCGCCTTATAAATCATATTCATTCATTGGGTAAAAAAGCGGGAATTTCAATTGTCCCTTCTACTCCTGTTTCTGCAATAAAAGAAGTTTTACCTCTCGTAGACCTGGTTCTTGTCATGACGGTAAATCCAGGGTTTGGCGGACAGAAATTAATTCCGTATTGTGTAGATAAAATTCGAGAACTTGATTCTTTGCGGAAAGAAAATGGTTATAACTACCTGATTTCTGTTGATGGTGGAATTAATAATGAAACAGTAAAACAAACTCTTGATGCAGGGGTTGATATTGTTGTTTCCGGCTCTGCTTTTTTTAACGGTTCTTTTAACTGGGAGGCGTAAGATGATTTATTTTCGAAAGATATTTTTAGCTGTCTGTTTGTCTGTTCTTTCTTTTTCTGTTTTTTGTCAAAAATATACTGCAGATCAGATACAGGGTTTTGAGTCTTTTAGAAAAGGTGACTGGACTTCTGCGATGTTCTTTCTTAGAAAAGCAGGAACTTCTTTAACAGGATATGATGATGAAACATTGTATATGCTTGTTATGAGTGAAATGAATGCAGGAGAGTATTCTTCTGCCCTTGCTGATGCAAATCTTTTTATTCAGAAATTTCCTTCAAGTCATTATGCACCATATATGCTTTTTCAAAAGGGAAGGGCTCTTCATTTTCTCGATAAAAACGAAGATGCTGTTCTTGTATTGAGTGATTTTTGTCATCAGAATCAAGATTCTGAGCTTTATCCGTCAGCATTATATTGGATTGCTGAGTGTTTTTATGCTGAATACAATTTTGATTCTGCCCGTGCTCTTTATGAAAGGGTTGTTGCGGACTTTCCTTCGGATTCAAAAGTTACAGACAGTAGATATCGTATAGAAATGATTGCTCAGCGTGAACGAGAAGAAAAACTTGTTTATCTGTTAAAGGTAACAGGAGAAGAAAATTTAGCTGCGCGGGAAGATTATGAAAGACAGATTAAACTTTTTCAAACTCAGGATAAGCTTGGGTTAAGAAAAAATTTGTCTGATGCCCAGACAAGAATTGCAGAACTTGAAGCAGAACTGGAAAATGAGCGGAAACTCAATGAAGAATTAAATGCTCTGAATTCATCTCTTGAAGCTCAAAAAGAGGCAGCCGCACAGGAAAAACTTAAGGATACAAAAAAACAGACGGAGGTTACGACATCTGCTGAGGTAAAGCCTGCAGATGAAGTGTCATTCGTTGACCCGGAAGTTGAAGTATTAAAGAAAAAAGCAAAATATCTTCAATATCTGTTAGATGAACAGCGTTCAGGGGAGAAATAAAGTATGGTAAAGTTTACGGATTTTTGCAGATTTTTTTTCATAGTTGTTTTTTTATTTGGTGCTCAACCTTTTTATTCGCAGGAAAATCCTGATGAAAATGAGGAACAGACTGTCTCTGCGGAAAGCACCGAAAAAACTGATTCGTCCTTGCAGAACCATGAAGTTGAAAAGAAGCAGCTGACAAAAGAAGAAAAAGAAGAGGCAAAAAAAAGAGAAAAACTTGAAAAAGCTGCCGCAAAATTAAAAGCAATGCAGCGTACTGATAAATATCTTGGAATTGTATATTTGCCTCAAAAAAAATATACCTTACAAAAGGGAAAACTAAAACTTACATTCAAGGCCTCGAACGGAACATATAACGTTTATGCTCTTGATTCTAAGGGAAAGTCCACTGCGGTTTTTTCTAAATATGAGGATTCGACTTCTACATCGCTTTTTGTAAAGGCTGGTGAAACAGCTTACAGGCTGAATAAAGATGCAGGTGTTGATAAAAGTCTGCGGAAAACTGCAGACGGAGTTCAGCTTGCATATACTGTCGAAAAAACTGTTCAGGTTGTTGAAGATTATCATATTTTCAGTGCTCGTGGGGATGAAGAGTGCGACAGTGTAAAAGTTACTGTTTATGTAACAAATATCGGTGATAAAAAATCAACTTTTGCCGTAAAAAAAGTTTTTGATACGATTCTCGGCGAGGGCGGAGATTTTCATTTTACGACCTCTGACGGTGAGAAAATATATAAAGAAACTCAATATTCGGATTTTAAAAAACAAAAGGCTTTAGTTTCAAGGAATGGAAATATCTCTCTTGATATTGTTTTGAGCGGTGAAACTGTTTCAGATATTCAGCGGGTTTTAGTTTCTAATATGACAAATCTTCTGAAATCTCCTTGGATTCCAGTGAGTGTCTCTGACAGAAGTTTTCATTCGATTGCTGCATATAATAATTCGGGGGTTGCCGTTAACTGGAATGAGTTAAAACTTGAAAAAGGTGAGACGGCTTCATTTGTTTATTATCTTGGAATTGGCTTTGACGGCGAAAAATCACAAATATTAAATTATCTTGATTCATTAAAAACTCCTGAGAATGAAAAAAACGAGGAAAAATCTGACGAAACTTCAATTCCTCACAGCGAAAAAACTGTTGAAGCGACGGCACAAAGAACTGCTGAAACTCCAGCCTCAAATTCAGTGCAGAATGAAATTCGAAAAACTGATGTAGATTTTATTCTTCCACCGGTTACTGAGCGTCAACTGGATCCTGAGTATATTCAGCAGCTTATAAATAAGATTAATTCACTGCAAAGCGATCCTAAAACTGTTGACCGTCAGGAAGTAAGACAGCTTAGTGCAGAATTAGATGCAATTTTATCAATTGTAAGGCAGCAGAATAACAATGAGTAAACCTGTTATTGATGTTGCAAAAGTCTTAATCAGACGAAGGCAGTTCAGCAAAGCAATTGTCGCATTAGAAAATGTCCGAGAAATTTATCGTGATAGTTTTGATTATTATGTAACACTGGGAGTTGCCTGTCTGTATGTGGGGGATACGGGAAACTCCAATCGTTATTTTCAGCAGGCCCGCAGAATAAAAATTAAAGATTCAAATCTTCTGTTGGGGCAAGCTGCTTTATATTTAAGACGAGGTGATACTGATATAGCAATTCAATATTACCTTGATGTTCTTGAAATTGACCCTGAGAACAAACGGGCTCGTGACGCACTGAATTTTATCAGGGAAAAAGGTGATTATGAAACAATCGTAAGATGGGTGGATTCAGGACGTATTGAAAGGTTTTATCCTCCGCTGGGGCATGATATAGGTGAAGTTGGACGCGTTGTTTTGTCTGCAATTGCAGGAATTGCAGTGGCCTGTCTCATATTGTACTGTGTAAACAAAAATTATGACGGTACATCTGGCAGACGTTCTGACCTTACGGAATTAGCTCTTACTGTTGAAGATAAGGAAAACCTTCACGAAAAAGACCTTTCTGGTGGTGTTTACAGATATATTTTAACGGATGCACAGATTGAAGAGTGTTATAATCAGGCAAAAATATTATTTCAGGATTATAGAGATAATTCAGCAAGGGTTCAAATTAATAAGCTTTTAAATTCTAATGCTTCTGCCGCTGTAAAAGCAAAAGCTCAGCTTCTTCTTTCATATTTTGAAGATCCGACTTTCGATACTTTTGTTAATCATGGAGAAGAAAATTTTACTTATATGGATGTTGCTTCTGATCCTGTTTTGTATTCAGGATGTTGGGTATCATGGTCTGGAAGAATTTCGAACGCAAGGGAACTTGATGATTCCTATCGTTGTGATTTACTTGTAGGCTATGAAAATCTAGAGAGGGTTGATGGAATTGTGAGCGTTTATTTTTCCCCTGTTCCTGTTCCTGAAATTGAAGGTGATAGAGCTGTAAAGATATTGGCAAAAATCGGTATTGAGAATGGAAAAATTGCCTTACAGGCTCGTTCTGTGTATCAGCCCTTAAGAAAAAATGAAAAAAAATAAATTTTTTGAAAAATGTGTAAAAAGTGAAATTCACTGCCTATATATATAGTGGGAGGAAAAAAAGGTGGCTAAAATGGCAGAAACAACTCAACCGGCTGATATGTCGGAAAAACTAAAAGCTCTTGAGGCTGCACGACTTCAGATTGAAAAACAGTTTGGAGCCGGTGCTATCATGAAGTTAGGTACTCAACCTGATGCGCAGGGAATAGATGTAATTCCGTCTGGTTCTATTTTACTTGATGAAGCTCTTGGTGTGGGTGGATATCCTCGCGGTAGGATTATTGAAATGTATGGACCTGAAAGTTCCGGAAAAACAACTCTTGCCTTGCATGCAATCGCTGAAGCTCAGAAATTAGGTGGTATTGCTGCATTTGTTGATGCTGAACATGCTCTGGATCCTGTTTATGCGAAAAATCTCGGCGTAAATATTGATGAATTGTGGGTTTCACAACCAGACACTGGTGAACAGGCGCTAGAAATTACAGAAAGTCTTGTAAGATCTGGTGCGGTTGATATTATTGTTGTTGACTCTGTCGCAGCTTTGACTCCGCAAAAAGAAATCGAAGGTGATATGGGGGACGCGATGATGGGGTTACAGGCCCGTCTTATGAGTCAGGCGCTGCGAAAACTTACTGCAATAGTAAACAAGAGTAAGTGTACGATTGTGTTTATTAACCAGATACGTATGAAAATCGGTGTTATGTTTGGTAATCCTGAAACAA
>JAZSJM010000071.1:0-9219 GCA_045534325.1 Treponema sp.
ACATGGCTACGATCCGACTTTAGCTGTCATCACTTAACTTTGAGCCGTACTTTTCCTGAATTACAGAACCAAGAATTGTTCCTGCCGTGCGGTCAGTACACTGAATATCATACTTTAACGTCGTTAAGCGGGAATTGTCCATTACGGGCAAGAGTCTTAAGGCATCGATACTAAAGTCAAGATTTTCCTTTTCATCCTTCAATTTTCCATTTTCAAAATGGCTCTTCCATGTATCATCTGTTTTAGCAAGAATTTTACTTACATCTATTAAAGACGACCGAGAAAATCCTTGTTTTTTCTTTAACTTTAATAAATCAGTTCTGCCCACCAGTTCATCAATGGTTGCAATCCCAAGTTTTGCCATTATCTCGCGAATTTCTTCTGCAACAAAAAGCATAAAGTTTTCTACATATTCACTTTTTCCCTGAAATTTAGCACGAAGGTCTTTATTTTGAGTTGCAACCCCAAAAGGACAGGTATCTAAATTACAAACTCTAAGCATTTTACAACCCATGACGATTAGAGGAGCAGTTGCAAAGCCATATTCTTCTGCTCCCAAGATTGCAGCGATAGCAACATCACGGCCATCCATAAGTTTTCCGTCTGTTTCAAGACGAACCAATCCACGAAGATTATTCTGAATCAATGTTTGATGAGTTTCTGCCAGTCCCATTTCCCATGGCAAGCCGGCATGATGTATTGAACTTAAAGGAGCAGCTCCTGTACCTCCATCATGTCCGCTAATTAAAATAATCTGAGCACCAGCTTTTGCAACACCAGCAGCAACAGTTCCAACCCCTGCCTCACTAACAAGTTTTACAGAAATATCTGCGTTGCGATTGGCATTTTTTAAGTCATAAATGAGCTGAGCAAGATCTTCAATTGAATATATATCATGATGCGGTGGTGGCGAAATCAAACTGACACCAGGAGTAGCATATCGCGTTCTTGCAATCCATGGATATACTTTTTTACCTGGTAAATGTCCGCCTTCACCGGGTTTTGCTCCCTGTGCACATTTAATTTGGATTTCTTTTGCGCTAAGCAGGTATTCTTCAGTAACACCAAAACGACCGCTGGCAACCTGTTTTATAGCTGACGAATAATCCGTTCCAAAACGGTCGCTAGATTCCCCTCCTTCCCCAGAATTTGATTTTCCGTGAAGATGATTCATCGCCTGTGCAAGACATTTATGTGCTTCTTCGGATATTGAACCGTAACTCATTGCTCCTGTCTTAAAACGTTTTACAATCTCACAAGCACTTTCAACTTTATTTATATCTATGGGTTTCGCATTTTCAAAATCAAAATCAAAAAGAGCACGTAATGTATGAGGATGAAAAAAATCATCAACTAATTCAGAATATTTTTTAAACTGTTTATAATCTCCTTTCTGACAGCTTTCCTGCAAAAGTTTTATAAGTTCAGGAGTTATTAAATGATCTTCACACCCCTCACCAATCTTATATTTATGCTCACCTCGCGGGTCAAGTTTCATCAGGCGATTATTTACCGTCAGTTTTTCTTCAATTCTTTCTTCATAAGCATTTTTGTGATGAAAGATAATATCTTCCTCTATTTCTTTCAGACCAATTCCTTCAATCCGGCTTACCGTATTTGTAAAATATTTATCAATTACTTCCTTAGAAATACCAACTGCTTCAAAAATCTGTGCGGATTGATAAGACTGCAAAGTTGAAATTCCCATTTTTGCAGCTATTTTTACAACACCATTCATTATAGCCTTGTTGTAGTCGTCAATCGCAGTATGATAATCTTTGTCCAAAAGTTTTTTATCAATTAATTCAGCAATACACTCGTGTGCAAGATATGGATTTACCGCACGGGCACCATAACCTAAACACATAGCAACCTGATGAACATCACGGATTTCTCCGCTCTCTAAAATTACAGACACCTTTGTTCGGCGCTTAGTTCTGATTAAATATTGTTCCACGGAACTCACTGCCAAAAGAGACGGAATTGCCGCATGAGTTGAATCCACTCCTCTGTCACTTAAAATAATTATGTTGTAGCCTTCTTCATAGGCCGTATCTAAATCCTCAAAAAGTTTTTCGATTCTGTTTTTTAAATTAACAGGGGGAAGTCTCCCCCTCGCTCCCAAGTCCTCGCTCTCTACGTTCGCTGTGGTCTTGTCCACTACCCCCTCTTCCAGATTTATTAAAAGGGAAACTTTTTTTGCTCTCAATCCTTTTTGATTTAATGCTGAAATTTTAAGCAAATCAACTCCCGTCAGAACAGGATTATGAATTTCTAAAACATGGCAGTTTTTCCCGCAAGGATTTAAAATATCACCGTCGCTTCCAACGTAAACTGTAGTATCAGTTACAATTTTTTCACGCAGCGAATCAATAGGAGGATTTGTTACCTGTGCAAAAAGCTGTTTAAAATAATTAAACAACGGAGGATGTTTTTCGCTCATAACGGCAAGAGGAGTATCAACACCCATTGCACCTGTGGGTTCAACGGCATTTTTTGCCATTGGTAAAATCATCTCGTTTACATCTTCAAGACACCAGCCGAAGGCTTTATAAAGTTTATCCCTTTGTTCTTGAGTTGATACAGGAATTTTATGATTAGGAATTTTTAGAGAAGAAAGTTCAACAAGATTTTGACTGAGCCATTCGCCATAAGGATACTTTTTTGCATAAAGATCCTTAATCTCATCATTTGAAATAAGTTTCTTTTTCTTTAAATCTACAAGAAGAATTTTTCCAGGTTCAAGGCGGCTTTTTAAGACAATATTACTTTCAGGAATGTTCAAAACGCCTACTTCGCTAGAAAGAATGAGCATATTGTCTTTTGTTATGTAATATCTGCTTGGTCGCAATCCGTTTCGATCAAGTGTTGCACCAAACTGCTCACCATCGCTGAATAGAACAGCGGCAGGACCATCCCAAGGTTCCATCATCGTTGCCCAATAGTGATAAAAATCTTTTCTTTCCTGACTCAATGAATTGTCATGTTTATAACTTTGAGGAATACACATTAAAACAGCCTGAGCAAATTCCATTCCGTTCATAACATAGTATTCAAGAGTATTATCAAGCATTGCAGAATCTGAACCGTTTAAATCAATTTCACCATTACGGGCAAGCATACGGTCTGCATTTCCGCGGATTGTATTGATTTCACCGTTATGCGCAATAAATCTGTTTGGATGCGCACGCTGCCAGCTTGGATTTGTATTTGTAGAAAAACGTGAATGGACTATTGCCACGGCAGAAGTATAGGAGTCAGAAAGTAAATCCCGATAGAAAGTTCTGAGCTGTCCGACTAAAAACATTCCCTTATAAACGATAGTTCTGCTCGAAAGAGAACAAATATAAACCTGAGGGGGATTTTTATCTGCTTTTTCATAAGTACGCCTAAGTTTATACAAAAGTTTGTCAAATGAAAGTCCCTTTTCTACATCAGCAGGTTTTTCTATAAAACACTGAATGATAACAGGCATACATTCAAGGGCGCGCTGTCCCAGAACATCACTTAAAACAGGAACATTCCTCCAGCCCAAAAATTTAAGTCCTGCCTTTTTACATTCACTCTCAAAACGATTTTTTTCTTTATCAACACTATCCTTGTTCAAAAAAAAGAACTGCCCTACACCGTATTCACCTTCATTTCCAAGAACAATATTTTCAGCAGAACATGCCTCCTTAAAAAATTTGTGGCAGATTTGCAGTAAAATACCAACCCCATCTCCTGTTTTTCCTGAAGCATCTTTTCCAGCCCTGTGTTCAAGTTTTTCTACAATTGACAATGCTCTATCAACAACTTTGCGGCTTTTTTCCCCATCAATACTTACAACAGCTCCAATACCGCAGTTATCATGTTCAAAAGATGGTTCATAAAGTGTATTCATTATTGTTCTCCATAAAAAACAAAAGAGCCGCAGACACAAAAATACTGTGCGCTGCGACTCCTTTGCCACAAAAATTTAATTTAAAAACAAAAAAGCCGTAGAAAAACTCTCTGATAAAAAGAGATTATCTACGGCTTCTTTGCCCATTTCTGAAAATAATTCTATAAAAACGATAAAAGATTGTCAATAAAACTCATAAAAAGTGTATCAGGTTTTCAAATATCAGTCATTACGGTTTTAACTGACAGCTCTAAGAGCCCCTGCATTATTATTTGGTATTCTTCGTTTTATATGTCTAGTTTACTTATAATTTAGGCATGTATAGCGAAATCTTGTAGGCTAGATGAAAGTCAAGTCCATATCCACTTTTAGCGATTGTTTTACCGTCATATTCTAGCATTCCATCCCATGGAAAAGAAAAACCAAATTCAAGTCCATTTTGAACACCTTCGTTACCCCATTGCCATGAAAAAGTCGCACCAAATTTATAATTTGTCAAAACAAGTTTATTATCCTCAGGAATCTGTAATGATGAAGAACCATCTAAATCTGTAAAACTAAATCGTTCAAAAATAATTGGATAAAGATTAATTTTCTTTTTTGTTCCTTCTCCGCTAAATGCCCAGCCAAAAGTAGGTGCGACATTCCATCCGATAGAATTTCCGTCATAATAACCTCCATCTGTGTCAAAATCGACAGAAACCTTACATTTATTTACTGAACCCTTAAGTCCGATTCCGAAAGCTCCAGAAAATGTATGAAAGTATTCGGCAGTTGCACCATAGGACCATATAAACTCATTATAATCATAATATTCAGAAGATTTTTTATCCTGAAAATAAAAACCCCATCTAAGAGGAATTGTAAAATTAATATAATTATCTGCAAAACAGGCAATAGAAGCTAAAACCATAAAAAAAGTCAAAATCAATTTTTTCATAAACAAAAATCTCCTAAATAAACTTTTTCACTATTTTAATTCTATTTTAGCACTATTACAAGAAAATTGACGCATTAAAACAATCATAAGTTCAAGAAATTATACAGATTTGCTTTATTAACGGAAAGCAGGCTTCTTCTGCTAAGAAATCCTGTAGCCAACACCACGCACGGTTTCAATCAGCTTTTGGTTGTTCAGCTTTTGTCGTAGCAGCCTGATATGAACATCCAGCGTTCGGCTTTCAATTTCTTTGTCATAATTCCATACAGATTCAAGAATCTGCTCGCGGGTTACAATCTGTCCTTTATTTTCCATCAGGAGAGCAAGTAATTCATATTCCTTTACTGCAAGCTGTATTTCTTTGCCAGAAACAAAGGCTTTTCTGCTTTTTGTATTGATAATTACATTTTGTGCACTAATCAGATTTTTTTCAGAACCATCAGAAATAATTGTTTCACTGGAACTCGGCTGAATTGCCTGAATTACTCCAAAAGTGCAGTCGCCGGCCCTTTCAATTTTACGAACTAAATCCATGTAATTCAGCTCGGCTTTTACATTGCTGCCGTTTTCAATTCGCTTTCTGCTGGCTTTTTTTAGTTCCCACTTAGTCTTATCAATTTTGTCTTCCACATCAGAAAGAAGAACTTTATCAATTTCTGACAAACCAAGGGCAATATAAGTACAAGTGTGTTCATAAAAGATAAAAACCTGATTAAAATATTCAATTAATTCGGAAGTTTGATTTTCAAGAGCCTGAACTTCCGCATCCTTTCTAAACTTACAAAGTGAATGCATCATTGAAGTACATTCGTCACTCAAATCTTCCAGATTCTGAATTACAGAAATCATATTGGCAAAATTGTTGCGGTCATTATGATTTGCAGTCGGCAGGCGTGAACATTTCTGCAAGAAATATGTTATTTCATGATTCATTTCATCAACATATTCTTCCTGCGCATTAATCTTTTCGACTAAAAAAGACAAGTCTCCCTTGTTTTGCTTAAGCCCCTGATTCAGATAATCCATCATTTCCATTACGCGGCCAGCCATTTTTGTAATTTCTTTTTGAACTTGAATGGCATACAGGTCTGTACTCACATGATTTTTTGGAAGAATAATTGGAATTTTATAATGAGCATCTTTTTCTTTCTGACTTTCATGAATAACTTTTTCTGTAATGGAAGCAATCTGTTTTACAAAAGGCAGGAAGACCAAAGTGGCAGAAATATTAAAGACTGTATGAAGCATGGCAATGTGAGTTGTGATGTTCTGGGCAGGCTGACCGGGAACGATAAAATCTATAAGATTTAGGAAAGGCTGGAAGAAAAGCAGGGCCAAAAAAGTTCCCGTCACATTAAAGGCCACGTGAACGGCAGCCGTGCGTTTTGCATTCACGCTTGCGCCAAAGGATGACATAACCGCGTCCACTGTAGAACCGATGTTGCTTCCTAAGACCATTGCAGCTCCAAGCTCCCAGGGAAGAGAACCGTTTGCCGACATGGTAAGTACAATCGCTGTTGTAGCAGAAGATGAATGAATCAAGGCCGTAAAGACAGTGCCGATTAAAACTCCGAGCAAGAGGCCTGCAAAATTCAAATCCTGAAATTTCTGCAAAAAGCTGACAGACTCAGGTTTTAAATTCATGGAAGTTTTTAGAAGGCCCAGCGCCATGAAGAGAAGGGCAAAGCCCATAAAGCAGTCAGAAAAATTGTGAATCTTAAGCTTCTTAAAATATTTGAGAATAAAACCAAATCCGAACAAAGGAATGGCTGCCGCTTCAATGCTGAATGAAAAACCAAAAAGAGAGACAATCCATGCAGTAACTGTAGTTCCAATGTTCGCGCCAAAAATAATTCCGATGGCCTGGGTAAGGCTGATGATTTCTGCATTTACAAAACTGACAACCATTACAGTAGTTGCACCAGAAGACTGAATTATTGCCGTAACCGCAAGCCCGGTAAGAACCGCCGTAAATCTATTCCCTGATATCTTATGAAGCAAAGTCTGAAGGCTGCTTCCCGCTCCCTTTTGAATACCGTTCGAAAGCATCTCCATTCCAAAAAGCAGGAGGCAGAGAGAACCAATAAATCCTAAAATCTGGCTTACTACAGTTATCATGATTTTAGTATAACTTTAGGAGGTTTAAAATTATAGATGCGTTATGTAAATTGTTTGTAAATTCTGGAAATTGAACATATGACAGGGAAACTGGTGAACGAGTCGTAATCTCTGCTGCTATTCGTTCTCAAACCAAAGTTTCTTTCACAGCAAAAAGAAGACTATGGTGGACTTTCCGATATCTTAAAAAAATACTATTATATCATCTATGAATGAAAACTTGATTTTTGAAGCTGAGCGGGAGATTTCTTCTGCATTTATTGATTCATCTGTTCGGATGGGAGTGGCTCAGTCTGTTTTACTTGTACAGGATAATCTTACTGAGAGTTTTAATGCAATGGACTGTGATGGTGTAATTTACCGCGAAAAGTTCAATGCTTTTTGGGTATTCACAAAAACAAAAGTTCATTTTGAACGTCGTCCAGACTGGCGCGAAATCATTACAGCCCGTACATTTCCTATTGATAATCTTGGAATGCGCACTCATGTTAATACACAGTTCCTTGATAAAAAGGGCAAAACTCTTCTTGTTGCAAATCAGGAAGCCTGTGTTTTGAGTCTGGAAAATCATCGGCCGCTAAAAATCACAAATCTTCCATATCCAAAAGAGAATTTCCCGGAGGCTGTTTTTAACGAGCCGTTCGAACGATTCCCTTCTGATTTTTCTGATGATGAATTTATCTTTGAGCAGCAGATTCGTTCATCACAGATTGATATGTCACACCACATGAATAATATAGAATATATTAAACTTGCCCTTTGCGTATTCTCGGATGATTTTCTTCAGTCTCACGAAATTACAGATCTTGAAGTTCATTATACCGGAGAGAGCAAAGAAGGACAGATTCTTAAGGTCTACAAAAAAGAAGACTCAGAAGTCCCAGGCAAAGTTTATATTCACATTAAAGAAACCGACAGATGTGTTTTTGAATGTTGTGTGAAATTCAAATCCGCTCTTTAATTTACCGCTTTTTCTGCGTGAGTCACCATCTTAAGCCATATATTTTTTAACTTCTGCTACACTTAAGACCTTGCCGCTCGAAACAATCTTATCATTCACAGCGAGGGCAGGCAAACCCATTACTCCGCTTTCCATAATTTTCTGCATGTCTGTAATGTATTGAACGTCAGCCGCAATATTCATTTCGGCCAGAGCGTCAATCACATTCTGATGTAAAGTCTGGCAACCTTTGCAGCCACTGCCATAAACTTTAATTGTAAGATTTTCCATATTAAATCTCCTTTGGGCGTGCCCATTCGGGGCGGGCTTTGCGCACTTACGCTATCGCTTCATTCGACGCAAGCATTAGCTTGCTTACGAACGCCTTCGGCGGTGCTCCAATCCCTCACGCTTTTTATAAAAATATTGCTTCAAAAGCATTAAAAAAATAACCTACAAGAATTATTCCAGCAACGCAGATTGAAACAAAAATTACCAGAAGCTTTGTTTTAATCGCTTTTTTTAGCATAATCAAAGACGGTAAAGAAAGAGTCGTAACAGCCATCATAAAACTCAAAACAACACCCAAAAGAGCACCCTTCAAAAGCAAACTTTCTGAAATTGTTATGCAACCAAAAATATCTGCATACATCGGAATGCCCGCAAAGACTGCAAGAATTACGCCGAGCGGATTTTTCTTGCCCAATGTGTTGATAATCCAGCTCTCAGGAATCCAGTTATGAATTACAGCTCCTACCGCAACACTCAAAAGAATATAAGGAAAGACTTTTTTGAGAGTATCGGAAACAGAGTGCAATGCAGAAACCAGCCTTTGTTTCTGTGAAATCTTTTCTTCTGCAAGGCAAACACTTTTTCCATTACGAATAAAATCAGCAACCTGATCTTCCATATGAAGATGTTCTATTATTGTTCCGCCGGCAATGGCGACAATAAGCCCCAACACAACATAAGCAATCGCAATCTTCCAGCCAAAAATGCTTGTTAAAAGAATGAGGGATGCAAAATCAACCATAGGAGAAGAAATCAAAAAACTAAAGGTAACTCCAAGTGGAAGCCCTGCAGTCGTAAATCCCATAAAAACAGGAATTGAAGAACAGGAGCAAAAGGATGTCACAGTTCCCAAAAGAGCAGCAATTAACCGGGCAAAAAATCCCTTGTAATGCGACAAAATCTTCTTACTTCTTTCTGGCGGAAAATATGACTGAATATATGAAATCAAAAATATCAGCACAAAAAGAAGGATTGTGATTTTAATTACATCATAAAGGAAAAAGTGAACGCTTCCTCCAATACGGCTTTCGATATCAAGTCCGGCAG
>JAZSJM010000086.1:0-2928 GCA_045534325.1 Treponema sp.
CCCTATATCAAAAAAAAATTGAAAACTTATTATACATACTAATTTATTTAAATCATTTAATAAAAATTCCACTATCAAAAAATAATGCAAAAAAATATAATTTTGATATGCGAAACATTTCCACTCCGGCAACTATTCTAAACACAAAACAATCTGGAGAAAACAATAAGACAATTACCCTGCTTACCCCATCTTATGGAATAACTTATTCTACACTATATGGAGGTCCAAAAAGTAAACTCAGATCACTTGTGTCTCCATTTAACAGCGGAATTATCTATCTTTATAATGACGAATCTAAACAATCAAGTAAAATTACAGATTTTGATGTAAAAAAATATCATCCATCCTTTAGCGAAAATTTATTCAAAACGTACAGTGCTTCCTTAGGAGCAGAAATTCTGATTAAAACAAAATGCGGTGGGAGTTTTGAGCAGGCCTTTTATCTTTACAACGGTTTGCTAGATGGAATGGAACTTTCGGACGAAAATAACAGCAGGCTCGGGCTCATCAGGTTTATCTGGAGATATATTGGAGTTTTAGGCATAAAACCAGATACAAAATACTGTTGCATGTGTGGAAAATCTTTTTTAACTGGAAATAACAGGGAAAATCAACTAAAATGTTACGGTACATATAGCGAAGGGGATAATGGATTTATATGTAATGATTGTTTTACAGAAAACCAGCAATCATTCATTTTATCTCAGGATTCACTTACCTATTTAGAAGCTGTTAGCGTATTAAGCCCAAAAGAAGTCAGGGAAATTGCCATTACCACATCATGTTTAAAAGAATTAAAGGATTTTTGTTATTATTTAATTCAAAATGCGTGTAATGCAAAACTGCTGACTTTAGAATCAGGAATTTCAATATTATAGCTAAAATGAAATTCAGCTGAATCAAAAAAAAATAACAGGTTAAAAAAAATGAAACTGTGGAATAAAAAAAATATTTCAAAAGATACCGTACATGAACTGGTTCAAAAATATGGCCTAGACCCTATTTCTGCTTCCATTTTGACCAGACGGGGGATTACCCAAGGCTCTCAGATTCTATATTATCTTGAAAAAGACAGACGTTTTTTACACAATCCATTTTGTTTCAGCAGTATGGAAGATGCCGTAGACAGGATTTTACAGGCTCAGGATGAAGGAGAAATTGTACTGATTTTTGGAGATCGAGATGTTGACGGAATATCAAGTACAACAATTTTATATGAGCAGCTTATTTCTATGGGAATAAATGTTGAATGGCGGCTACCTTCAGGAAATGATGGTTACGGGCTGAGCATTGAAGCTGTAAATGAGTTTTATAAGAAAAACGGTACTTTAATTATTACCGTGGACTGCGGAATTTCAAACAATGCAGAAATTGCCCATGCCGCGGAACTTGGAATTGATGTAATAGTTTTAGATCATCACAATCCACCTGAAGAAATTCCTTCTCCTGCAATTATTGTTGATCCAAAATGCAATGATTCGCAATATCCATTCACGGATATATCAGGAGCAGCGGTTGCTTACAAGACAGTTCTTGCACTGAGATTTACAAAATCAAATCTTTATAAACAGGAAATATGCCTTTTAAATATTGAAAAAAATAATGATTCCTATGAAATAGACTGCTTAAAAATCCGGAACCTTGTCATTCAGAAAACATTTCATGATTCAATTTCTTTAGAGAATCAGCAATTTTCCCCTGACAAATTCTTAAAGTTCATCAACGGACAGCAAATTTTCGTATGGAATAAAAACAAATGCATTAACCTTTTTAAGGAATGTCTTGGAAATGGATTTGATTTTAATTTTTTTGATTTAGAAAATGAAATTTCAAACCTGATTCCGCAAGTAAAAGGACTAACCCTATCTCAATTAAAAGAACACTCTAAAATTGCAAAATATCTGCCTTCTGAAAATTCTGAGATACATGGATTTTTTAATATTTTTGTTACTTATGTTACCAAAATGCAGGCTAAAAATTTTCCAGAAGATGTAAAACAGGAAGAAAAAGATTTGCAACTTGTAGCACTTGCTGCTCTGGCGGACATAATGCCTTTACAGGATGAAAACAGGATTCTTGTGGGTGAAGGTGTAAGAATTATAAATACCCACAAACCAAGACCAGGACTAATAGAACTGCTTTCAAAATTAAGACTTTTGGGCACTTCAATTAATAGTACAAAATTATCATGGAATGTAGTTCCTGTATTAAACGCAACCGGTCGACTGGGAAAGCCTGAACTGGGAATGAAATTGTTTCTTGAAAAAGATGCAAATGAGCGGGATAAAATCGCAGATCAAATAATTGAATTGAACAATCAGCGGAAGCAGCTGGGCAACGAAGCCTGGTTTATAGGTCAAAAATATGCACAAGAAAGCATCAGACAATATGGCAATAAACTCTGTGTTGTAATAGATGAACAGATTAACAGAGGAGTTTCAGGAATTCTAGCAGGAAAACTAGTTTCAACATATAACGTTCCTGCAATGGCTATCACTTTTGTAGATGAAACTGCCATCGGCTCCATGAGAAGCTGCAGAAACTTTATGATTCCGCCTTTTTTAAGTAAAATGTCGGATATTTTTATTAATCACGGAGGACATAATCAGGCAGGCGGTTTCAGCTTTGAAAAAAAACGACTAGACGAGTTTTTAGAAAGGCTTGAAATGCTTGTTCCTCAAATTCAGCTTGATGAACAAGACAGTAAAACAGTTGAAATCGATGCACAAATTCCTCATGATTTTCTAAACCGGGATCTTCTTAAGGTAATCGATCAATTTGAACCTTATGGAGAAACAAATCCAGAACTGATTTTTTTAAGTGAAAATTTAAGAATCATCGACGCTCAAAAAATGGGAAAACCAGATCCTCTTCACTTAAAACTTACATTGGATGCCGGAAAAACAAAATGGCCTGCAATATTTT
>JAZSJM010000137.1:0-2354 GCA_045534325.1 Treponema sp.
GACTTGACCTTACAAAAAATAGAAATTTATGGTATATTTGAAGTTATGAAAAACTATAACTTAGGTTTTGTAACAGACGAGCAGATTTTTTCTCATGTAAAGGAAACGGTAGAAAAATACCGATATCATATAAATCTTGCAGAATTCAATAAAAATCTTATAGACCCGATAAAACTTACTTTTGACGCTAAAGTTTATAAACAGACAATCCAGCAGACCATAGAAGCGGAATGTATTCGGCAAATCGACAAAACAAACACAAATCATATCGGCTATTTCCATCAGAATATATTTAAACTTGCAGGAAATGGTTGGGAAGTTCCAAAAAATGGAGCTGACGGTGGATTCGATGTGACAAATCACGGAAAACATATTTTCTGTGAAATCAAAAATAAACACAATACAATGAATTCCGCTTCATCTCAAAAAACATACATCAAAATGCAAAGTAAAATTCTTGAAGATGATAAAGCCATGTGCTATTTAGTGGAAGCAATCGCTGCAAAATCTCAGGATATTCCGTGGGCAACAAAAGTTGACGGAAAAAATTTTAAGCATGATAGAATCCATAGAATTTCTATGGATAAATTCTATGAAGTTGTATTCGGACAAAAAGATGCCTTTTATAAATTATGCACCGCTTTACCACAAATTCTCGATGATGTAATTGCGGAAGGTAAAATTGCACCGAGCACAAATACAGTTTTTGATGAGCTAAATGCCATTTCTTCAGATATACTTAAAAGCTTATATCTTCTTTCATTCAAGACATACGAGGGATTCAAGGATTTATGATGCAGTCTTTAATAAATTCCACAAACCTTGCAAGCGTTCTCGGTGTTTCCAATTCAACTGTAAACTCATGGGTAGCAAGTGGAAAAATTTCTCCATTAAAGAAAGATAAATCCTACTTCTATTTCGATTCCAGAATTCTTCCCTTTCCAGAATTAAAAGAAATGAATGCTTCAACTTGGGAAAAAGAAGAAAGTATAAAACCACTAAGGCAGTTCAATTCCATAGAATTATTTGCAGGTGGTGGCGGACTTGCATTAGGATTACACGAAGCAGGATTTAATCAAATTCTTTTTAATGAGTTTGACCATGATGCTTGTGAAACATTACGGAATAATTTTAAGAATTCAAATGTAATTGAGGGTGATGTTCATAATGTAGATTTTACTCCTTACAGAGGAAAAATAGATTTCCTTTCAGGAGGTTTCCCATGTCAGGCATTTTCGTATGCAGGAAATCAGAAAGGGTTTGAAGATGCAAGAGGAACTTTGTTTTTTGAACTTGCACGAGCAATAGAAGAAACTCAACCTAAAGTTTTTCTTGGTGAAAATGTAAAAGGTCTTGTTTCACATGATAACGGAAAAACTTTCAAAGTTATTTCTAAGATAATCGACGAACTTGGTTATTATCTTGTTCCTCCAAGAGTCTTAAAAGCTGTAATGTATAAAGTTCCGCAGAAAAGAGAAAGAATTTTTCTTGTTGGTATAAGAAAAGATTTTGCTGACAAAGTTACATTTCATTGGCCAAGCCCTTATCATCGTGTAATGACATTGCAGGACACTTTTTATAAAGGCGAGCTTTACGATTGCGATGTTCCAAAAAGCATTGGCCAGAAATACCCAAAACGAAAGGCCGAAATCCTGTCTTTAGTTCCGCAAGGCGGAGACTGGCGTGATTTACCAGAAGATTTGCAGAAAGAATATATGAAAGGAAGTTTTTACCTTGGCGGTGGAAAAACAGGCATGGCTCGTCGCCTTTCTTTAGATGAACCGTCATTGACATTAACTTGTGCTCCCGCTCAAAAACAAACAGAGCGTTGCCATCCGCTTGAAACTCGCCCTCTTACAGTCAGGGAATATGCCCGTATTCAGACATTTCCAGATTCATGGGAGTTTTTTGGCAGTGAATCTAGCCAGTACAAGCAAATTGGAAATGCAGTTCCGGTAAATCTTGCAAAAGCCATGGGACATAGTTTGATTCAATTGTTGAATGATATAACTCAAATAGAAGAAAATCACATAACACAGTTTTCAAAGCCGACAACGCAGTCAAGCTGCGTTGCGGTTTAAAACATTGTTATGTGGACGCCCGCACTGGGGCGCTTGAGCAAAAAAAATTGCAAATAAAAAGACTAAGAAACAGATGGAAGAAGCTATAAATTTATTACTTGAAATAAAATGCAACGATGGTAGTTTTTCTTATAAAAGTTATTCTGATAGTACTATTTCTGTAGTTAATCCTTTTGATTACCCAGAGAAAAGAATTAGATAAAATGGAGTTTTTTATGAAAAAGACTTTAATTGTTCTATTATCAAGTTTTCTATTTTTAACTAGAATATTTT
>JAZSJM010000149.1:0-11054 GCA_045534325.1 Treponema sp.
AAAAAAATAAAATTCGCAGTGATCTTGGAATTACCTATGATAAGGATGTTCTTCGCCTTCGCGATGAATTTATGAATCGCGGGCTTTATGTTGGTTCTGTTGTTATTACACATTACACTGGACAAGAAGGTGCAAAGGCATTTGCAAAGCGTCTTAAAAAATTAAATATAAAATCATATTTTCATTATTTAATCGAAGGGTATCCTAATAATGTTTCGTTGATTGACAGTGATAAGGGATATGGAAAAAATGATTATGTAGAAACTACTCGTCCACTGGTTGTTGTAACGGCTCCAGGTCCTGGTAGCGGTAAAATGGCAGTTTGCTTGAGTCAGCTTTATAACGAAAATATTCGCGGTGTAAAAGCAGGATACGCAAAATTTGAAACCTTTCCAATATGGAATCTGCCATTAAAGCACCCTGTTAATATTGCATACGAGGCTGCAACTGCTGACCTTAATGATGTGAATATGATTGATCCATTTCATCTGGAAGCATACGGGGAAACAACTGTTAATTACAACCGTGATATTGAAATTTTTCCAGTATTAAACGCTATATTTGAGGGAATATATGGTGAAAATCCATATAAATCTCCCACTGATATGGGCGTTAATATGGCTGGTTACTGTATAATTGATGATGAAGAGTGTCGTAATGCAAGTAATCAGGAAATTATCCGTCGCTATTACAATGCTTTAGATGATTTGCTTGAAGATAAGGGAAGTGAAAACGAAGTAAATAAAATTGCCCTTTTAATGAAACAGGCAAAAATAACAGTATATGACAGAAAAGTTGTTGCTCCTGCAAATGAGAGGAGTGCTAAATCTGCTCTTCCTGCGGCTGCAATTGAACTTGATGACGGAACAATCATTACAAGCGAAACATCTAATCTTTTGGGTACCTGTGCAGCTCTGATTTTAAATGCAACCAAACATCTTGCCGGAATAGATCATAAGATTAAATTGATTCCTAAGGATATGATTGAACCGATTCAGAATATGAAGGTTAATTATCTGAAAGGTAATAATCCTCGGCTGCATACTGATGAAGTTTTGGTTGCCCTTGCTATGCTTTCTGTATCGAATGAAAACTGCAGAAAAGCTCTTGAGCAGCTTCCACGTTTAAATGGCTGTCAGGTTCATACGACGGTTATGTTGAGTGAAGTTGACCGTAAAATATTTAAAAAACTTGGTGTTAACCTTACTTGTGAGCCTGTTTTAAAAACGAGCAGCAAACGATAAAAATAAAGCGTCAGGCTATGGAGTCGTGGCAAAGCCAGTCCCGCAAGGGACCGAAGCGGATAGCGTAGCGACGGAACAGCCGACCCGCTTTAGCGGGAGACGCCAAAAAAAATCAAATATAGATTACGATAAATTGCCCCCTCTAAAGCAGGATAATTAATCCTCTTTTAAGGGGGTATTTTTTACTCCCACCCGAATGTTGCTGGTGGCTTGTTTGTTGCATCGTAGTAGAGTGCATCTACAAAATCAAGTTCCGCGATTTCCCTTACAATTTTATTGAGCAGTTCCCGGTCAAGCTGGGCAAAGCGGGCTGTCATTACGTCTTCTGAGCAGACAGGACGCAGTACAAAACTTGCGTGATCAGGGGAAGATGCGAAAGGTAAGTCTATAGTAAGGTGCTGGAAGATTTTATTGTACCATCCGCTCTCATGAAGATTTTTAAGGACAATATTGTCAACTTCTCGCAGCTGGTCAAGACGGCGGCGGTCACAGTAACCTTCCTGGAGTTTTAAATCGCTGTCTTTAAGGCCCGGCTTCTGGTAAAGGGCAATTATGCAGCGGTTAATCAGCCTTGCCGAATTTGTGATATTGCCTGATTCATCTTCGATTTTTTTCCAGTGTTTAGGGAAGTGGCAGAATCCGTCTTTTTCATCTTTAGAGAATCTTAATACTGCAGGGAAGCGGTAGGTGCGGAAATCGCCCTGGACTCCCACAGATTTAACGGGGAGTACGTATTTTTTAAGGCTTGCAGTACAATGCTCGCAAAGATGAGCTGATTTTATTGAATCAAGTTCTTTCTGTGCTTCGATTAGTTCTTTTTTATCTTCTTCGCTTAATTTGCCGTCTGAGCAGAGTACGTTGATAGAAAGACCTGGTCCCGGGAAAGGATGGCGCATTACAAGCTGGTCATCAAGGCCTAATTTTTTGCCCATGGCCCTTACTTCATCCTTATAAAGATCTTTAAGAGGTTCAATAATCAGTCCCTTTTCAATGAGCTTCTGTATTCCTTCTACACGGTTATGATGTGTTTTTATTGTATGACTGTTTTTTGTTCCGCCTGATTCGATAATATCAGGGTAGAGTGTTCCCTGGGCCAGCATCCATTTGTCTTCATTCAGTTTTTGCTGGGCAACAACTCTGTCGCGCACTGTAATAAAGTTTTCGCCCACAGCCATGCGCTTTTTCTGCGGGTCTGTGAGCCCCTTGATTGCGTCCAGAAAACTCTGGCTTGCGTCTTCCACGATAAAATTGTTGAATCCAAACTTTTTGTAAGCGTCAGCAACATTTTTGCTTTCGTTTTTGCGCATAAAGCCGTTGTCGATATGGAGACCGAGAACTCTGTCCTGGCCCAGAGCCTTATTCAACAGGGCAAAGGCTACCGTTGAATCTACACCGCCGCTCAGGAACAAAAGAACGTTTTTGTCTTTTGCGTCTGTTTTGATTGAATCCATAATGTGGTTCAAAACAGTGTCTTCATCCCAGTTTATTTCCATTCCGCAGATGTCGGCAAAGTTTTTGAATATCTTGTTTCCTTCTGGAGTGTCCTTTACTTCGCAGTGGCACTGGAGGCTGAAACGCTTTTTTGAAAGATTCTGCAATGCTGCAAACTGGCAGTCTTTTGTTGAACCGATTACTTCAAAACCGTCTGCAAGGGACAGAACTGCGTCCTGATGGCTCATCCAAACCTGAGTTACAGAAGATACTCCCTTAAAAAGAGGGCTCTGTTTTCCTGCGTCTGTAAGATTGAGCTGTGCAAAGCCGAATTCACCGACATTTGCCTTTCCCACATTGCCGCCGTATGATTTTGACATAAGCTGGTGTCCATAGCAGAGTCCTAAAATCGGAATATCAAGATTCAATATATCTTTGTTAAAATCAGGAACTTTTTCGTCATAAACAGAAGCAGGCCCTCCTGAAAAAACAATTCCTTTTGCATCATCAAAAACAGAAAGTTCTGCGCTTGGAAGAGCAATTTCTGAATAATACCCTAATGCTCTGAATCTTTTAGCTATTAAGTGAGCATATTGTGAGCCAAAATCAAGGACAACAATTTTTGAACGTGACATTTAATTCTCCATATTCTTTTCGTGTACTTTAGAAAGATAGGTACTTAACTGTCCCAAAACTTTCTGTGCAACGGCTGGATTTGATTTTACCAGAAAACGGAAATTTTTTCCGCGGATTTTTACTATTTGAGTATCTAAAACTGCACTTGCAGTAGATGTTCGTGGTTTAACAAGAATTGAATTTAATTCACCAAAAAATTCTCCCCGATGAAAAACCGTTTCTTCATTATATTCTGAACGTGTAACTTTAACGGCACCCTTTATTATGTAGTAGGCAAAAGTATCTCTGTCGCCGATTGTATAGAGTTTTTCTCCGTTTGTAAGATATGTAAGGGCTAATTCATTTGCTAAAAGAAAATCAGGCCGGATAAAAAGTTTTCTTTTGAGGCGTGAAATAAATGAGCTATCTTCTTTTTTTGGCAGAAGATAAAGTTCGCCTAAAAGAAGTTCGTCAAAAAATTGACAGATAAATATGTATTGGGCAAAAAAGAGAAAAAAAGTAAAGAAAAAGAAAATATCCATCAAAAGAATTATGACATTTCCCAAAACGCCGTAGATTAAATTGTAACGGCTGACATTTATAAAACTGTGAAGAATTGTCCTGAATATCCAAAAAAAAGCCGTGCAGGAAATTCCTGAAAAAATACAGAGTTTGAACTTTGGTTTTGTTCCGGCACCGATTTTATAAATCAAGGTTATGGCAACAAAAATCAGTATGTTTGGAATGTAGATTAATGCGTTTCCGTTTAAGAATGATTGATAGATAAAGTTCAGCTGCGGAAATCTCTGAAAAAATGGCATGTTTATTATAGTTTTTACAGACATGTACGCAAAAATAAAGAATACTACGATTGAGACAAAAATCAGTTCAAAAACAAAGACTAAAATCTGGTTGATAAGTGCACGACGTTTCTGCTGGTCATGAAATATATTTCTAAGTGCTGCAAAAACCGAGGCAAAAAATCGTCGGGCCATCCAGATAATAAAAAATACAAGAACAATTTCCAGGGTGCTGAATTTTTTTATTGTGCTGAATGAAGCAATTACTTTGTCTGGGTTAAAATAATTTTTTAATTCGGGAATCACAACGTAAATTGTACTAATCAACTCAGGAGAAGCGTGGAGTACCCGTACTGCAATTAAAACAATCATAAGCAAAACAGGTACTACAGAAAAAATAAGATCAAAAGAGCAGGCACTCGCATAACTTAAAAGTCCGTTCTGAAGAAAGAACTTTAAGTTGAGAAAAATACTTTGTGCAAAAGTTACGAGTGTAATCGCTCTTTTTTTCATTAAAAATCAGCCAGCTTTGGAGCGCGCGGATAAGGAATTACATCGCGGATGTTCTGCATTCCTGTTACGTAAAGAAGAAGGCGTTCAAATCCCAGGCCGAATCCTGAGTGCGGAACAGTACCGAACTTTCTCAGGTCAAGATACCAGCTGTAGTCTTCCGGTTTGAGCCCCAGTTCCTTAATGCGGTTAAGAAGTTTGTCGTAATCTTCTTCCCGTTCAGAACCGCCGATGATTTCTCCAAGGCCCGGTACAAGAACATCTACGGCTTTTACGGTTTTCCCGTCGTCGTTGAGTTTCATGTAGAAGGCTTTGATTTCCTTCGGATAGTTGTAAACCATTACAGGACATTTGTAGATTTTTTCTGTAAGGTAGCGTTCGTGCTCGGTTGCAAGGTCACATCCCCAGTACGGCTTGAATTCAAATTCGTCTGCGTGTTTTTCAAGTTCGGCAACGGCTTCTGTGTAAGAAACACGCTTGAACGGTGTTTCTACAACATGGCGCAGTGTGTCGATTACGCCCGGCTGGATTCTCTTGTTGAAGAATTCCATGTCGGCTGAACATTTTGTCAAAGCCCAGTTGAGAAGGTACTTGATAAATTCTTCCTGAATGTCCATGTCGTCTTCAAGGTCAAAGAAGGCCATTTCAGGTTCACACATCCAGAACTCTGCCAAGTGGCGTGTTGTGTTTGAGTTTTCAGCACGGAAAGTCGGACCGAATGTGTAAACGCGGCCCAGGGCAGTTGCAAGGGTTTCTGCTTCAAGCTGTCCGGAAACTGTAAGAGAAGCCTGCTTGCCGAAAAAGTCCTTGCTGTAATTAACGAGTTTGTGTGCATCTTCTTTTTTCATGCCGTTTGCGCCTTTTTCAACAGCGATTTCGGCAAGTTTTTCCAGGCTTAATGTTGTAATCTGGAACATTTCTCCTGCGCCTTCACAGTCTGAGCAGGTGATTTCCGGAGTGTTGATGTAGTAAAAGCCCTTTTCCTGGAAGAATGAGTGCAGGGCAAAAGCCATCTGGCTTCTCATTCGGAAAACTGCACCAAAAGTATTTGTGCGTGCACGGAGGTGTGCGTTTTCCCGCAAGAATTCCATTGAGGCTGCTTTTTTCTGGATAGGGTAGTCTGAAGGACACTTTCCCAGAACCAGGAGAGTTTCGAGATTAACTTCTACGCTCTGTCCTGATGCAGGGGATTCGATAAGTTTACCGGTTGCCTTTACGGAAGTTCCTGTAGAAATGTTTTTGAGAGCGTCTTCTATATTATTTGAATTTTCCGGTTTGGCCGGATTAGAGCGGTCAAAAGTCAATTGAATTGATGCAAAGCATGAACCGTCGTTCACCTGAATAAATACAAGATTTTTTGAATCGCGCACTGTGCGCACCCAGCCGCATACAGTTACAGTGCGGCCGTCTGGAGCGGATGTAAGAATATCCTTAATAAGTTCTGTTTTCATAATCGTATATTCTACTGAATTGATTCAGTTTTTTCAACGAGGGAAGAATTATCTTCTTTTATTACTTTGTCTTCTCTTCCACATTTTGCGCTAAAAAATGCAAGTGCAAAACCTGTAAAAAGACATATAAAACATAAACATGCATGTAGTGGCGAAGAAAAATCATTTACTCCCGGGCAGATAATTATTATTGAACCTGCCAACAGACCAAGAATAACGGCATAGCTTTGATTTTTGAATTTTTTAATAAGTGTTTTTATCAAAAGTGCACCTAATAAAAGACCTGTAAGAACACCACAGCCAACAGGAAAGAGAATAAAGAAAGCCTTAAAAAAATCATCTGGATTTGTAAGGGATGAAATAGCCTTCATTATGACCGGATATACGCCGAGCATTAAAATTAATAGTGAGCCAGAAATTCCAGGAATAATCATTGCGAGCGCTCCAAGAATTCCTGATGCAAAAAGCAATAAGAACAGAGGCAGTGTAAGAGTGGGAAGAGAGACTGTTAGTTCCTGTGCCGCGTTTTTGTCGTAATCAACCATTGAAAAAACTATCATTACAGAAAAACCTGCAACGATGCATAAAATTAACGGAAAAATTTTTTTTAGGGAAAATTTTATTGAATTGTCATGTTCAAATGCAAAAGAAAAAAGCAGAGGTAAACTTCCTGCGATTAGACCTGTAAAAAAATAATTAGTCTGTAGCTGGTATTTATCGTAAAGAAAGGTGATGATTTTACTGAAAAATAAAATTCCTAAAGCCATACCACAAAGGAGGGGAAGTACAAATTTTTTGTTGTTCCATAGCTTTTTTATGTTAAGCGTTATGGCATTTACAAAACGGTCGTAAATATTAAATACAACAGCCATTGTGCTTCCAGAAACACCGGGAATAACGTTTGCCATTCCTATTATCATTCCGATTAATGCAGTTTTTACGATTTCCATTTTTTTATATCCTACTTATAGTATACAAAAAAAATACATTCACAGTCGAGTATATGTGCGACACGGTGGCGTATTGTGAATAAAGCAATTTTTTGTGTGTTATATTGCATATATGCTTTTAAAAATATATAATTATGAATATTTATAAAAAATAAATGTATATTTATGCAATTTTCTTTCAGGAGAGTCGTTGATGAATAACGAAAATACTTTTATCGGACGTTTATCTGTACTTGCGGAGCGCAATGACCCTATCGATCCTGGTCTTTACGAAAAATACGATGTTAAGCGGGGTCTTCGTAATGCCAATGGAACTGGAGTTCTTGTTGGTCTTACGAGTATCGGTGATGTTGTCGGCTATGACGTAAAAGACGGTCAGAAAGTTGCAATTCCTGGTAAACTCTTATACCGCGGTTACGATGTGGCTGATTTGATTAAAGATGCAGAATCTCACAATCAGTTTGGGTATGAGCAGGCAGTTTATCTTTTATTGTTCGGAAATCTTCCGAATCAAGATGAACTTGATCATTTTCGCCAGTATCTTGGCGAGTTACGTGCTTTGCCCCCAAATTTTACAGAAGATATGATAATGAAGGCTCCTTCAGCTGATATCATGAATAAACTTGCACGCGGTGTCCTTGCTTCCTATTCTTACGATAACAATCCTGAAGAAAGAACTCTTTCAAACGTTCTTCGCCAGTGTATCGAATTAATCAGTCGGTTCGGTACTTTAACAGCCTATGGTTATCAGGCAAAACGCCGTTACTACGACGGAAAATCAATGTATATTCATAATCCTCTTCCAGAGCTGTCAACTGCGGAAAACTTTCTTCGTCTTATCCGCAATAATAAGGCATTTACGGACGATGAGGCAAAACTTCTAGACCTCGCTTTGATTCTTCATGCAGAGCATGGTGGTGGAAACAATTCTTCTCTTACCGTTCATGTTGTTTCATCGGCAGATACAGATACATATTCTGCAATCGGTGCTGCTGTAGGCTCATTAAAAGGATATCGTCATGGTGGAGCAAATATCCGTGTAATGGAAATGATGGATGACATAAAGTCAAATGTAAAAGACTGGTCAAGTGAAACTGAAGTAAAAAATTATCTACGAAAGATTTCAAATAAAGAGGCGTATGACAGAACAGGTCTTATCTATGGACTTGGACATGCCATTTACACAATTAATGATCCTCGGGCAACAATTCTCCGTGACCATGCGGCAAAACTTGCAAAAGAGAAGGGGCTTGAAGACGAATATAATCTCTATAAACTGATCGAAAAACTCGGTCCTCAGGTAATCTATGAAAAGCACGGAACGGAAAAGAAAATCTGCGTAAATGTTGATTTTTATTCAGGATTCATTTACTCCATGCTTAATATTCCCCGCGAGCTTTTTACTCCGCTTTTTGCAGTAAGCCGCATTGCAGGCTGGTCTGCTCACCGTATTGAGGAAATTGTCGCTGGTGGTCGTATTTATCGCCCTGCTTACAAAAATATCTTGGCAGAGCGCCCATACATTCCTATCGAAAAAAGGTAGGGGCACAACGCCGTTAAAACGGCGTCCGGGTGTTCCGCCCTTGCGCTTACGCTTCATCCGCTAAAGCGGACTAAAGGGGCTTCACCCCCTTGTGCAGGAGAGTTTTTTGGACAGACTGGATAAAATCTTAGCTCATCACGGATTCGGAACTCGTAAAGACGTTAAAAAACTTTGCCACAGGGGTGTTGTTCTTATTAACGGTAAAATCACCACAGATCCAGGAGCAAAAGTCGATATATCAAATGATAATCTTGTAATTGACGGTCAGAGTATAAAACTTATGCATGATGTTTACATCATGATGAATAAGTGCACTGATGTTGTGTGTGCAAACAGGGATGGAGAACACAGAACAGTTTTTGACCTTATTTTAGACGATTTACGGCATAAATTTTTAGGTGGCGATTTACACTGTATGGGCCGTCTTGATATAGATACAGAAGGTCTTTTGATTTTAACAACCGACGGAAAGTTAACCCACAGACTGCTTTCTCCTAAAACACATGTTCCAAAAACCTATGCTGTTGGCTTGAGGGACGAATTGACAAAAGAGCAGAAAAAGCAATATACGGAAATTTTCTCAAAAGGATTTTGGATTGACAGGGAACAGAATGAGGATGGTTTTACAGCTTCTCCATCTCATTTACTCTGGATAGAAGAATGTACGGATAAAAAACTTTTAGATGCTGCAAATTACAATTCTGGTGGCAAAACCGATTGCTTTCTGACAATTTATGAGGGAAAATTTCATCAGGTAAAAAGAATGTTTGCTCAGCAGAAAAACGAAGTTATATATTTAAAGAGGGTCAAAATGGGGAATCTCATTCTTGATTCTTCTTTAAAAACTGGGCAGTACAGGCAACTTACGGAAAACGAAATCGAGCTTTTGTCAGGAGGATGTGAATAAAAATGAATGGTTTTATAAATTCAATTTTACCAGCACTGATTATTCCTTTTGCAGGAACAGCAGCAGGCTCGGCCTGCGTTTTTTTGATGCGGTCACAGATGAACATTATTGTTCAAAAAAGCCTACAGGGGTTTGCTGCGGGAGTAATGGTGGCCGCCTCGGTGTGGAGCCTTATAATCCCATCTTTTGAGATGAGTGATTATCTTGGAAAACTTTCCTTTATACCGCCTGTTACAGGTTTTTGGGCAGGAATTATTTTTCTTCTTGTGCTTGATCATATTATTCCCCATCTTCATCTCGGCTCTCAAAAAAGTGAAGGACCTGTGAGCAGATTAAAAAAGACAACTATGATGGTTTTAGCCGTTACCATTCATAACCTTCCTGAGGGAATGGCTGTAGGTATTGTTTATGCCGGATTTGTAAGCGGACAATCAGGAATTACGGCCTTAGGTGCTTTAAGTCTTGCCCTTGGAATCGCAATACAGAATTTTCCAGAGGGTGCGATAATCTCTATGCCGTTAAAGGCAGAGGGAACTTCCTCACGTAAGTCGTTTTGGGCAGGAGTGCTTTCTGGTGCTGTTGAGCCTGTAGGGGCACTTCTAACGATTCTTGCGGGCTCTTTGATTATTCACGCCCTTCCTTATCTTCTTTCTTTTGCAGCCGGGGCTATGATTTATGTTGTTGTTGAAGAATTGATTCCAGAAATGTCTCAAGGGGAACATTCAAATGCTGGTACAGTTCTTTTTGCTTTGGGCTTTACCCTTATGATGACATTAGATGTTGTTCTGGGATAAAAAATATATGATTTTTTACTGGTTAACTGTACTTTCCAAAATTAATGTTTAATTCTGGAAGTACAGTTTTTTTTTGATTTATTTTTTTAGCTGCTCTTTTATTGCTTCAAGCAGTTGTTCATATTCTGTAAATGCAGGAATGTTTGGATAATCAGACTTTATCTTATCTGTCGTGCGGAATAAAAATCCTGCTTTGCTAGCCTGAATCATTCCTAAATCGTTGTAGCTGTCTCCAAAAGCAATTGTGTCATAGCCTATTGACTGCAACGCTTTTACTGTAGTGAGTTTAGACTGCGGGCAGCGCATTTTATGGCGGACAATAAATCCTTTGTCATCAACTTCCAGGCTGTTACAAAAAACTGTGGGCATTCCAAGTTTTTTTAGAATTGGTCCTGCAAATTCCTCAAAAGTATCACTTAAAACGATTGTTTGACATAAAGAGCGCAATTCATCTAAAAATTCTTTCGCTCCTGGCAGAGGATCAATTTTTGCAATAGTGTTTTGAATATCCTTAAGCGTAAGTCCGTTCTCTTTTAAAATATTGATTCTCCATTTCATAAGTTTGTCATAATCTGGTTCATCCCGAGTCGTGCGGCTCAATTCAGAAATTCCCGAAACTTTCGAAAATTCAATCCATATTTCAGGAGAAATTACCCCTTCCATGTCTAAGCAAGTTATATACATTTTGTTTTTCCTTATCCTTTAATTTTTTTTATAAT
Source organism: Treponema sp. (assembly GCA_045534325.1). Taxonomy (GTDB): domain Bacteria; phylum Spirochaetota; class Spirochaetia; order Treponematales; family Treponemataceae; genus Treponema_D. The sequence continues at coordinate 10,965 of JAZSJM010000149.1, forward strand.
ACCAAATTTAGTGATTAGAGAAAATACCGGAATTCTTAGCTGTTAAGTTCCTTTTTAACCATTTTTTTTGATTCTCTTAACACATATTTT
>JAZSJM010000088.1:0-7125 GCA_045534325.1 Treponema sp.
CATGGGACATGTGAGTAAACCATGTATGCTCCGCACCGATTTTGTCAGCATAAAACAAAGCCTTATCAAAACTGTTGTGGGAAGAATGTTCCTGAGCTCTAAGGGCGTCAATTACAAGATGGTCAAGGATTCCACCCTTTACGGCATTTTTTATTCTTTCAATGGAAAGTTCGCTTATATAATTACAGTCCGTAAGATATGCGATGCAGTGTTTTTTTTCATTTGTATTTTCAATAAAAACCCAGCCCGTAGTCTCCATTCTTCCGTGCAAAAGAGGAATCGGTACAACCTTTATGGTTTCAAGTTCAAGCATCTTATCAGCACTAAAATCATCAACGCTTTCTAAATCAAGTTTTGGAGTTCCCCCTCCCATCTTATGCTCAATAAATATATAGTGAAAATTTTCCTGTACCAGTCGCTTTGAATTCGAGCTTAAATAAATAGGAAGTCCTTTTCCCTGTGTTTCAGGATATCTTTGAGCCAGGGTTTTATCCTCGTTCATCGCAAGGGAATTTTTATGACTGAAAATCCTCAGATCGTCAATTCCATGAACATGATCTGCATGAGGATGAGTAAGAAAAACGCCTTCAAGTTTTTTTAAGCCGAAATTTAATGCCTGCTGCCTAAAGTCAGGGCCGACATCAATCAAAAAATTTCGACCGCTTTCTGTAGTAAGAATCGCAGAGCAACGAAGTCTTGAGTTTTTTAAGTCTCTGGAAGTACACACGGCGCAATCACAGCCGATAACCGGCACACCGTGACTGGTTCCTGAACCAAGAATAGTTAATTTCATTTTTTCAGATACAATTTTAGTTAAAAATACATATACTGTCAAAACACTATATCTAGCGTAAATTATTGACCATAAAGGTATCAAAATGCTACAATTAGCGTATAGATAAAGTCATTCAACACAAGGAATATAGTCATCTGACACAGTTTAAGTGCAAAAACATGGCATTGTAAGCACATAAAAAATGGTCGTGATGTATTCCCTAAAGGATGTCTTTAAATTTTTTCTCTGGAGTTAAAAATGCCTTATTCAGAACCGACAAATCTTGGTATTATCGCCTGTCCAGGCGGAGCAGCTTTTGCAGACGAAGTAATTACACATCTACGTCACATGTACAAACACCGCTTTACACTAAAAAACGATGTTATCTCAAAACGTTATAACATGGACAGACAAAAACTGATTGAGGATATCAACTTCAGAAACGACATGGTAACTTCTGACCTTGTTGTTCGCGGAGCAATCGATAAATATCGTGCGCCAGATTTTAAAATCAACACTGCATTTACATGGTTTGCAAACGGTGAAGTAAAAGCAGAACTTATGGACAGTGTTCGCGGCAAGGACATATATATTTTTCAGGATGCCGAAAATCACCTGCCAATTGAAATGAACGGCGGAAAAAACACCGTTACATTTTCTGTAAACGACCACGTAATGACTTTGCTCGTTACAATTGATGCTGTTCAGCAGGCTGGGGCAAAATCAATCACCTTAGTTCTTCCTGCTTTTCCCTACAGCCGTCAGCACAAAAAGAAGGGTCGCGAAGGTTTAACAGCTGCCCTTCTGTGCCATATTTATGAAATGAAAAACGTTAACCGCGTTATCACTTTGGACATTCACTCTAGAGAAATTGTAAACGCATTCAACACGACACACCTTGAAAACCTGCATGCTTCTTATCAGGTTATCCGTGAACTTACAAAAGTTGTAAATTTATCCGGTCCTGAAAAAGAAGATTTAGTTGTAGTTTCTCCTGACACAGGGGCCATTGACCGCAACAAATTTTATGCCACAGGATTAAAAGTTCCTCTTGCAATGATTTACAAAGAGAGGGATTACTCCGTAGTTACACAGAACGCAAAGCAGACAAACATAAAAAGCGTAAAACTTTTAGGAGATGTAAAAGGCAAGGTTGCTTTCCTTGCAGATGATATGCTTGGAACAGGAGGCACACTTCTCAAGGCTATGCAATTCTTGCAGGAACAGGGTGCAACAAAGGTTATCGCGGCAATTTCCCTTCCTTTCTTTACAGGAAACGCTGTCGAGCTGTTTGATGAAGCATATAAAAATGGTCAGTTCTACCGCATAATCGGAACTAATGCCGTTTATCATCCTGAACTTAAAGACAAAGAATGGTTTATAAGTACAAACGTTTCGGGACTTTTTGCAAACGTTATCACACGTATTCATCACAACCAAAGCTTAAGCGATCTTCTTGATAACCGCACAATCATAGACAAACTTATAAAAAAATCTGACGATAAAGAAGAAACTTCTCAGGAATAGGGTTATACTTAAGGCATGAAAGAAGCTATTTTAAGTATTGATATCGGTTCATCTTCTCTGAAAGCCGCATACATGGGGGATAGTCCTAAAAGCATTGCCTATGCCCGTGCCTCTTTTGACGAAACTGATTCCGAAACTTTGTCTTTAAAATGGCTTCCAGCCCTAAAAAAAGCACTAACCGAATTAAAAGAAAAATCTCCAGAAACAGGAATCGAAGCAATCTGCATTTCAGGTAACGGACCGACAGTTGTTAGCGAAGACGGGACCACACTTATGTGGTCAAAGCAAGCTCTTTCCACTGTTACAGACACAAAGTCAATGTGGATAAAGCGTCTTGATTCTTTTAGAAAACTTTACGAACACTCATGGCACAATACAAAATCTGTATTCGGCTCACCAGAGTTTTTAATCTGGCAGCTTACAGATAAAGCTGTTACGATTTTGCCTGAAGAGCGATTCAAAGAAATATACTGGACAGATGAACAGCTTAAAAAAGAAGGATTTTCAGAAGAAGAAATAAAAAAACTTCCCCCATTTGTAAAACCTGGAACTCTAGCTGGAAAAGTAACTGCACAGGCAGCAGAACTTACAGGACTTTTGGAAGGAACTCTCGTATTCTGCGGTGCTCCAGATTTTATTGTCGCTTTAATCGGAACAGATACATTGGATACAGCGGCAATGTGCGACAGGTCAGGTTCAAGTGAAGGAATCAATCTTTGTACGCCAAAACCCCTTGAGGGAGAAAATATTCGCGTCATGCCATCGATTATCCCTGGAATGTGGAACGCTTCCGTCGTAATCCCAGATACAGGCAAACGCTTTGCAGATTTTAAGGACAAGGTAGAAAAAGAATCAGGCATTTCAATAACCCACAAAAATATCGTTTCCCAGATTGTTGACTACGACAAAGAAGAAACTCAAAAAATCCTCACAAAACAGCAGCAAACAGAAGGAATGGCAATAATCCACGACGTTACCCATCAACTCTGGGCTGCCCTAAATATCTTAAAAAAGGCAAGTGCAGATGCAGGACTTCCCCTTCCTAAAAGCATGACTATAACAGGGGGACAGGCACTCAACGAAAAATGGAGTCAGGTAAAGTGCGATATGCTATGTTTTCCTATGGCAGTAACAGAGTGTGTAGATGCAGAACTGGTTGGCGATAATATTCTGGCTCGAGTTGCCTTAGGTTATTATGACTCAATAGAAGAAGCTGCTTTTTGTCTTGTAAAAAAATCACACACCTACACCCCAGCAACACCGGCGGACCATGCGTAGTTTTTTTATTCCGCAAAATCCCAAAGTACTGATTTTTGATATTGATTCAACACTTTACACAAACCCAGAATATGCCCGCGAGCAGATCGACTGTCAGATAAGACATTTTGCACAAATACGAGGAATCTCAGCCGATACTGCCCGCACAATGGTACGGGATTTTAGAAAAAACTGGGCAAATGAACACGAAGGAAAAAAAATAAGCCTAGGAAATCTTCTTACAAATTTTGGAATAAGCATAGAAGAAAGTATAGAATGGAGAAAAACGTTAATAGACCCTTTCAAATATTTAAAAAAAGATGAGCAGCTTCGAAAAACCCTGACCAATCTTCAAAAAAAATTTTATCTTCTATGCGTAACAAACAACCCCCTTTCTCCAGCTAAAAAAACTCTAGAAGCATTGGGTGTCTCAGACTTGATTACACAGATTATTGCCCTGGATACAACAAAAAAATCAAAGCCGGCTAAAGAAATATTTGATCTAGCAGTAAAAAAAAGTGCAGAAGCATTGAATGCTAAAATTCAATACAGTGAATGCATAAGTATTGGCGATCGCTACGACATAGACCTTGCCCTTCCCCTGGAACTGGGTATGGGAGCAATATTAGTTGACGGAGTAAAAGACGTATACACACTACCAAAAATCTTGAGCCAATAATGGTTAAAAAAGGAAAATCGTGTTATAGTTAAAATAAGGTAATTTATGAAAATAACTAAGTTTAGGCATAAAATAAATCTCTCAAATAACGGCACCCTGCAGCTCTTTTTTATTGGAACAGGAAGTGCTTTCAATAAGGTAAATTTTCAAAATAACCTTTTAGTTATCAAGGGAAATGACCACCTTTTGATAGACTGTGGAAACATTTGTCCTTATGCCTTGAGCACTTACAATACACCAATTTCGCAAATAAGAAACGTACTGCCTACTCATTCTCATGCCGATCACATCGGCGGCCTGGAAGAAATGGCACTGGCTGGAAGATATATAGCAAAACAAAAACCCCGTATGGTTATAACAGATGAATATAAGAAAATTCTCTGGGAAAACAGTTTAAAAGGCGGATGTGCCTACGGAGAAGACAGTTGTTCCGGTAATTTTTTTACAATCGATGATTATTTTGAGCAGATTAAGCCTGTTGAACTTACAGGAACACCAAGACCAGCATACGAAGCAAACATCGGCTCAATAAATGTAAAAATTTTCAGGACAGTACATGTACCTTGCTCTTCAAATGATTGGAATAAAATATTTTACTCTGTCGGTGTTTTAATTGACGAAAAAGTATTGTTTACAGGCGACACAATGTTTGATAAGGATCTTCTTGAATGGATGAATAAAGATTACGAGATAGAATCAATCTTTCACGACTGCCAGTTTTACGAGGGCGGCGTTCATGCATATTATGAAGATTTAAAAACATTGGATAGAGAAACAAAGCAAAAAATGTATTTATGCCATTACGGCGAAAACTATAAAAATTTTAAACCAAAAAAAGACGGTTTTGCAGGCTTTGCGGAACGTGGAGTTTATTATAATTTTTAAGGAATTTCGGAGGAAAAAATGAAAAAATTATTCCAAGTTTTTTTAGCGTTATCTATTTTTGCAAACATCTTCGGCTGTTCATCTGTTTTTGAACCTCTATCAACCAGCACAAGTATTAAATTAAACGTTAATGAAATTTTATCAAGAGTTGTTACCACTTGGAATAGCGATCAAGGAGCAGAACTAAAAGTTACAATCTATGGTAACGGAATTAAAACACAGTCTAAAACAATTTATATGACTGAAAATGAATATCAAGAATGCTTTGAAGAGAATTCAACAATTATTTTCTCTGATATTCCAGAAGGAAAAGAAGTTACTATCACCGCAGAATTCAATATACTTGCATCGAACACTAATCAAAAAGAGTACATTACATCCACAGCCAATGGCAATTCCTATACATCTTCTTATAAAGGAACTGTCAAATATAAAACAGGGGATAAAGAACATCCAGTAATTAATTTGACACCTTCTTTTCCTGCTAAATGCGAAAAAACTTTTCATATTGTAAACAATACAACAGATAAAGACACAAAATATACTTTAGGAAGTTTTTTTACCTCCAATACGTATTCACAATTACTCAGCGATGTAGGGGGCGAAAGTGAAACTCGAAAAAGTATAGGACTTATACTCGATGAAGACATAACGATTAATTATTCTGTTAACATGGGAAGAGAGTTAAATAGTTTTTTTTGCGACTTTTACATTGACTTAAACGGAAAAACAATTACCTTTAAGACAAATGAATTAATTGATTCTAGCAATCCATCAGATACCGCTAATATCAATATTTCCTATGGTAATAATGTTTACATTTTTAACGGTACAATTACTTCTAACGATACAGAAAGCAATCAGTTTTCTATGCTTTTTTCGACAACAACAGGAAAATTACAATTTAAGAATTGTACTTTCAAAAACATCCCTAACAGAATAATAAATGCCTACAGCGAAGGAGAGCTAATAATTATTGACTGTACTTTTAACAATAATGTCATCAGTTTAAGTGAAGTTTCTGACTATAAAAGCGTTATAAGTTTATATGAAGATGAGGAATACCATTTTTCCCCAACACTTTATATCTATAATTCAAGTTTTAAAAATTGTAAAAGTTTAACAACTCAAAATGGAACTCAGAGAGGCAAGGCAATAATCCGTGTAAAAGGAACTGCACATATTTATGACTGTACTTTTGAAGCAGATTATACAAACCTTAACTGTGAATATGCCTCTATTTTAGAGATACAAGATTCAAGCAAATTATATTTAACTGGAAGTCATATAAAAACAAGGGGAACCTCTCCTGCAGTATACGGCTTAGGTGACTCACAAGTCTTTCTTGATTATCAGGATCAGGAAAATAAGTATTTTACATCGAAGAATTCTTCAATTGATGCACAAAATGCAATTAAGTTAACAGGCTATGTAAATGAAAATTATAACCTTAATTCATATCTAATTATCGCAAATAATGCTATGTTATCTGGAACTGTAAATTTTGAAGGCGTTATGGGTGCCATAGCTATCACAGATGTCGCTAGTATTCCAAAAATCTGCACAGTAAATTATACCAATAAATCAAAAATAAAACTGAATATTACTTTTAAGGGACTGGAGTCTACTCCAAATCCATTACTCGGCAACACAAGAATTATAATCACATCAAGAGATGAAATAATCTATGATGATATTAGTTGTGAAGAAACTATAAATCACATAACTCTCTTAAATGAAGACCTTATAATTAACGATGAAGGAGAATTAGAACTAGCCAACTAGAATAGCAGGAATTGTAAAAGGGACTGCAAAAATGCAGTCCTTTTTTTTGTATGATTGAATGACCACGTTATTTTATGCTAGAATAAAGCAATATATTTAGATCCCGTAGCTCAGCTGGATAGAGCATCCGCCTCCTAAGCGGAAGGTCGTGCGTTCGAATCGCATTGGGGTCAACTCTTTAGCAATAAAAAGACCGCTTCGATATATCGAAGCGGTC
>JAZSJM010000178.1:0-6811 GCA_045534325.1 Treponema sp.
TACTTTAAAAATAATCCATAGCCAATAAATAAGGAACTTTGTAGAACCATGTACACACCGCCCTTTACCATCAGCGCAAAAGCAATCAATCTCATCTCGGAAATCTCTGCAAACTTGGAACGCTTTGTTATCCGCATGGAATCGGAAGACGGAATCAGACTGCGCAAGGTGAACCGCATGAAAACCATTCACGGCACGCTTGCAATCGAAGGCAATACGCTGAACGAAGAACAGGTAACGGCGCTGCTCAACGGAAAGCATGTTGTGGCTCCTGCAAAAGAGGTTCAGGAAGTTCGTAACGCAATTACGGCTTATGATTCATTTATGGACTTCAATCCATATAATTACAACGACCTTCTCAAAGCCCATGGTCTTATGGCACTGGGACTTGTTGATAATCCCGGCCATTTTAGAAAAGAGCCGGTGGGTGTTCTTGGAAAAGATGGCATCGCCCATGTGGCTCCTCCTGCCGACCGTGTTCCGCTTCTAATCAGCGACTTGTTTGAATGGCTTAATAATTCCCAGGATCATGTGCTGATAAAATCTTCTGTTTTTCATTATGAGTTTGAATTTATTCATCCCTTTATGGATGGTAACGGCCGTATGGGGCGCTTCTGGCAGTCAAGGCTTCTGGCTGAGTGGAATCCAGTTTTTGCCCATCTTCCTATTGAATACATGATTTGGGAAAATCAAAGTGCATACTACAAGGCGATTCAGGATTCCACCGATGCCAATGATTCAGGGATTTTTGTTGATTTTATGCTTGGCATTATTCTTGACGCCTTGAAATCTCACCGAAAGCCGGCAGATGAAGAAGATAGGGTGAATGCAAAGGGGAATGTAAAAGTGAATGTAAATCAGCAGAAAATTCTTGATGCCATAAAACAGAATCCCCACCTTACGATGGGTGAACTTTCTGAAATTGTTAGCATTGCAAAAAAGAATATTTTTAATAACATGAAAAAACTTCAGGAAGCAGGACTGCTTGTCCGTCATGGGGCAGATAAAAACGGCTGGTGGGAAGTAATCGAATCATGAAAACCATCCCCGTAGTAGCCGCCCTCATCTTCCGCACCTCACCCCAAGGCACTCGCTCCGTCTTTGCCACACAGCGCGGTTACGGTGAATGGCGAGACTTTTGGGAATTCCCCGGCGGAAAAATCGAATCTGGTGAAACGCCCCAAGCCGCCCTTGTCCGTGAAATCCGCGAGGAGCTTGCTACCCAAATCAGCGTGGGTGAGAAAATCGCCACGATTGAATACGACTACCCGACCTTTCATCTTTTCATGCAGTGCTTTTCCTGCGAGGTGGTGAGCGGAAAGCTGGAGCTTTTGGAGCATGAGAATGCGGCCTGGCTCACGGCGGAAAATCTTCGGAGCGTGAAGTGGCTTCCCGCAGATGAATTGATATTAGACAAAATTGAGATGCTTTTGCAGGGCAAAAAATCGTAGGTGCGTCGAAAGATTTACACCCTTCCCACTGACGAAATCCTCCTGAAAAAAATTGAGTGCTTTCCGCCTGAAATATATTGCACACAATCAAATTGTATCATATAATATTCTTGGAACAGGAGAAAACTATGTCAGATACAATCGTCATTTATTATTCCCTTGAAGGAAATGTTGATTTCGTGGCAAAAAAAATTGCCGAAAATCTTGGTGCGGACATCTTTCGCATTGAAACGCTGAAAGAATATCCCAAAAAAGGACTTTTAAAATTCTTCCACGGTGGAAAAGATGTGGTCTCAGGCGTAAAACCAGAACTCAAAGGCGAACTTCCTTCTCTGGAAGGCTACGACAAAATCGTAATCGGTGCACCCGTCTGGGCGGCAAAACCCGCAGCTCCCCTCAACACTTTCTTCGACAAAGTAAATCTCTCCGGCAAAAAATGCTGTGCTTTTGCTTCCAGTGCCGGCGGAAACTCAAAAAAATGCCTTGAAATCATGGCTTCAGAAATCGCAAAAAAAGGCGGCACCGTTGCAGCCTGCGCGGAATTCACCAATCCCCTGAAAAAGCCGGAGGCTGCCCTTAAAACGATTGCTGAATTTACCGGAAAATTATAATATAATCTTCCCATGGCAAACGGCGAAAAAGATTTACGGGTAAAAAACAAGGATTCCGCTCCTCTCTCTCAAAAATACGACGACTGGCGGATCGGTCAGGGGAGGGAGGATGCGGACATGCTTCAGGAAAAACACTTAAGCTGGAGCTTTTGGAGCATGAAAACGCGGCTTGGCTCACGGCGGAAAATCTCCGTTCTGTAAAATGGTTGCCAGCTGATGAATTGATATTAGACAAAATTGAAAAAATATTACATTCATAAAAAATCTACTTTTCTAGCTATAAAACTGGTATTTTTTATATCCCGTACAGTATTTATCTTTTTTTATGCCGAGCTGGTCGATGTAAAATACTAACATATTTTTCTTAAAGTCTAATTGGCAGTTACTGTTTATTAACTTATAATTATAAATAGATACAAAACGCAGGAGTTTAATTTGGACGAAAATACCAAACAAATAATCGAAGGACGAAAAACCTTTTTTATTGTTCCTGATACTTCATTATTGCCAGAAACATATCTTGAGGATTTTATGGATCGAGGGTATGAAGCATACATTATTAATGATGACCGTCAATGCCCCCTTGATAAAAAAATTGAAATTATCATAAATACTTTTCCTGATTCAATTTTCTTTTTTTATATTGATTCTAAAATCGATGGAATCGACTGGCCTTTTTATATCCGCAATCTTAACTCTAAGTACGAAGGAAAACTGTTGATTGGTGTACTTTATTCAAAACGAAGAGCAGAAGAAGATAAAACTAAATTAGAGCGGTATTATCTGTTTGATGTCGGTATTCCGTGCGGATGTATTTCATTAGAATTCCAAAGACAAAAGAATTTTTTACTTATCGACAAAGTAATGTATGCAAATCAAGCTGCAGGAAGACGACAAAATGTACGTGCAATTTGCGACGGTTCAAGCAAAGTTTCTTTTAATACAGTTGCAGGACCTAGAGACGGTATTATTCTTGATGTAAGTGTAAGCCATTTTTCATGCGTATTTAATATTCCTCCACAAATTAAATTATACGAAAAAGTAAACAGCGCAATGTTCAACATCGCTGGAACTCATTTTATGAACGATGCTATTCTTTTTATGACTCGACCAGTAAACGGACGGGATTTATATGTATTTGTTTTCTCGTCTTCAAGCGGACAAAACGGTTTAGATCCTGACAAAAAAGAACGCCTTTCTAAAAAAATATATTCAATGATTACTGATAAAGTAAAGAAACTGATGCAGACGAAATTTGAAGAAGCCAGAAATAAAATTCAAGAAAATTCCAGCCCATACAAAAGAACTTATTCATCAGCGGATTTTCAGTAAAAAAAAGGTGTCTTGCAACAAAGTAAGACACCTTTTTTTATTAGATTATTATCTAAAATCTAAGGAAGTTATTTAACTTCGCCAGACTGCTAACGCAGATCTGGCGTGCGTATCCAGTCCTGGTCGGTGTAAGTGCGGTTTTCGCCGCCCATACTCCAGATGAATGTATAGTTGCTTGTACCTGCACCTGAGTGGATTGACCAGCTCGGGTTGATTACAGCTTCGTCATTGTGCATTACGATATGGCGTGTTTCCTGTGGTTCGCCCATAAAGTGGAATACAACCTGATCTTCCGGGAAGTCAAAGTAGAAGTAAACTTCCATGCGGCGTTCATGAGTGTGAGCCGGCATTGTGTTCCATACAGAACCTGTTTCAAGGTGAGTCATACCCATAGAAAGTTGACATGTTTCAAGAATATCCGGGTGAATATACTGATTGATAGTGCGGTCATTACTTTCTGCCGCAGAACCCATGTGAATGTGGTTTGCCTGTTCATAAGTAATGATGCGGCTTGGATATGAGCAATGAGCCGGTGTTGAATTCATATAGAATTTTGCAGGGTTTTTCTTATCTACGCTTTCAAGAGTTACATCTTTTGTTCCGGCGCCAAGATAAAGTGCATCATAGTGGTTTACCTTATATTCTACCCCGTCAGCAACAACGATACCGTCACCACCAATGTTAATCATACCAAGTTCACGGCGCTGAAGGAAAAAGTCTACACCAAAGTCTTTCATGGCGTCGATATTTTTATCAAGTTTAACTTTTTTATCTACAGGCATAGCCCCCATTGTTACGATACGGTCAATGTGACTGTAAACAGCACTTACATCATTTTTTATAAAAATATTTGAAATTAAAAATTCTTTGCGCATTTCTTCAGTAGTCATGCGCTTAAATGGTTCTTTACCAGTTGAATAGCGAATATCCATTTTTGTCCCCTATAATTAGTTAGAAAAAGCTTCCTTTATGCCTTTTCCAAAAGCTTTCGCCTGCTCACCGATTTCTTTTCCAGCATCTTTTGCAGCTTCCCCGATTTTTTTACCTGCTTCTGCAACATCTTTTCCAGCTTCACCTACAGCTTCGCCTGCTTTTTTTGCATTAGATGTTGTTTCATCTACCTTTTTTGCAGTTTTTTTAGCAGCTTCTTCTGTTTTTTCAGTTGCTTCTTCAACTGTTTGAACAGCAGTTTTGTCTGATTTACCAGAAGCAAAAACTGGCATTGCAGCAAGTAAAGCTGCCATTGCTGTTAATAAAATTGTCTTTTTCATAGTAATTTATTCTACTCCTTGTTTATAATTTTTTTATTGAACTAAAATTCTATTTTATTAGCTACTAAATAATTATGTGATATTCCGTCTTTTTCGGTCAATATGTATTTTCCTGTAATTGTCATTTCTGTTCCTACAAGCGGTATGTCCTGACCAAAGTCATATTTGAATTCAAGTCCCTGCTGACAACAGGCAAGTGCATCTTTTATCAAAACAGCATATGCGTCCTTTCCTTCCTGATCAGGTGAAATCATAAATGTTCCATTAATCTTAAAAACTATAAATTTATATTCCTCAGGATTCAGCATCAACTCAAAAATCTGAGCATATACCATATTTGCATTCATCTTTGTTAAATCATAATCAAGTATGCTGCCATCTTCCTGTTTAACATTTGTGAACGACTCATAAAGTCTGTCCATCTCTTCAATTGCTTCAAGCGAAGCACTATCTGTCTGATTCTTTTTTTGACAGGATGTGAACAAAACTAAAAGAATTGATAGTAAAAAAACACTTTTTATTTTCATTTAATAAATCTCCCTGTAAAACAAAACAGGACAAACACAATCAAATCTGCCGCAACAATTGTTGAGCCTACCGGAGTTCCTGCAAGGATAGAAATTAAGAGTCCACTAACAGAACAAAACAGGCTGATTATTGCACTGCAGATTGTAACAGTTTTAAAACTTTTGAATACACGCATTGCAGAAAGAGCTGGAAAAATAATAAGTGCACTTATCAAAAGTGAGCCGACCAGGTTCATGGCTAAAACAATTATTACAGCAATTATTATAGAAATCACAAGATTGTAAATTCCTGCATGTGTTCCAACTGCCTGAGCAAAACTTTCATCAAATGTTACAGCAAATATTTTATTGTAAAAAATAATGAATGCTACAATAACCGCCAGCGAAAGCACCACGCATAAAACAACTTCACTTTTCTTTAGTGTCAAAATTGATGTTGAGCCAAATAGCGTTGAACAGACGTCTCCTGACAAATTTGCAGATGAGCTGAATATATTCATAATCAAATATCCGATTGCCAAAGATGCTACAGAAATCATGGCCACAGCCGCATCACCTTGTATTTTTGTGTTTTTTCCTGATTTTAGTAAGAGGATTGCAGCTATCACCGTAAAGGGTAAAACAAGATACATATTATTGCTTAAATTTAATACTGCTGCGATTGACATTGCACCAAAGGCAACATGACTCAATCCGTCTCCAATAAAACTGAATCGTTTTAATACAAGGGTAACCCCTAAAAGACTGGAACATAGTGAAATTAAAATTCCAACTATAAAAGCATATTGAACAAAAGAATAGTTAAAATATTGAACGAGAGTATTTATCATAATCATTTTTGCTTTTTACAGCAGTTTGACCCCCATTATTCGTTTGATTTGACTATTACAGTCAGGACATGTTGATTCATGAATAAAGGCAGCCTTTGTGCCAAAAAATATTTCTTCTCCGATATGAAGAACATGTGTCGCATACCGAAGAGAAGACTCAACGTCATGACTAATCATTATTATTGTTATTCCTGACTTATGAAGTTCTGCGATTAGGCGGTACATTTCCTCCTGGGCTGCGGGGTCTAAAGCACTTACAGGCTCATCAAGCAAAAGCATTTTCTGAGTTGCACACAATGCACGAGCTAAAAGAACTCTCTGCTGCTGTCCGCCTGAAAGTTCTCTGTAACAGCGATTAGCAAGTTCTGATATCCCAAGTTTTTCCATATTGCTTAAAGCAAGTTGTTTTTCCTGTTTCGTATAAAAAGGACGTCGCCCGCAACGACTTTGATTTCCAGAAAGCACAATTTCTTTTACACTTGCTGGAAAATCACGCTGAACATATGTCTGTTGTGGTAAGTAGCCTATTTCATCTGGCAGAAGCCCATCGCCTGTCGTAATTGTTCCCTCAAGTGGTTTTAAAAGGTGCAGGATTGTTTTCATTAAAGTTGTTTTTCCCGAACCATTTTCTCCGACGATACAAAGATAGTCACCGGAGTTTACAGAAAAACTAAGATTTTTTATTACAACTTTTGATTCATATCCAAGTGTCAAATTAGAACATTCTAACTGCGCCATAACCGCTCCAACAATTCATTCTGTTTTTTTATAAACGATGAACGACCCTAT
>JAZSJM010000257.1:0-3557 GCA_045534325.1 Treponema sp.
AAGTTGATATTCATCACCAGCATTTACAGCACTTATAATTCGACTTCCATCTGGGAGAGATTTCCCTGCAAGTCTTCGATTGAGAGTCAAATCCATAACAGTTTGTAAGACTTCTGGACGCGCACGATTCAATTCATCTAAAAATAAAACTAGAGCGTTCCCATCGTGTGGCCACCAGTAAGGAGGCATAAAATCAGTTTTTCCAGTTTTTTCATCTTTATATGGCAGCCCGATAAGATCTCCCGGGTCACTCATCTGCCCCAAAAAGAGAGTGATTACTTTTTTACCCGTTTCTTCAAAATAGTTTTCCAGGATTCGCGATTTCCCGATTCCATGTTTTCCAGTGAGCATAATATTTTGCTCTGGAGGAGTTTCTTCAAGTACTCGCCTAAGTCCTTTTGAATCAATTTTTATTCCCATACTGTTATTATATGAAAGAAAATGAAGGAAAACATTAAGTTTCTAGTTTAAAAAATCATTCAATATATAGGATTGGCTTGTATTTTTAATCTTTTATTATTATCCTCAATAGTATGTATAGGATTTCACATAATTGTTTTTTTTCACTTCCTGTAATTGACGTTCAGGCGACATCAAAAAGACTCAAGGAAATTCGTGAGGAAAGAGGAATAACTGTTGCAGAAATCCAGCAGATGTTAGGAATGCAAAATCCACAATCAATTTATACCTGGGAAAATCCCAATCGAAAATATCTGCCATGCCTTGAAAATCTTATAGCACTTGCTAAAATCTATGATGTTTCACTTGATGATTTAATAATCATTAAAAAAGAGGATGCCCCAATGTATGTTTGTGACTCTCAATTTATGGCTGGCACTTCTGAAGATATTGCGATTTTTATTAAGAACAACGCTTCTGCAAAAGTTCAGGAGGCTATACGCCAGTATTATAATCTGGGGTAGCGGATTATAATACTGTTATAATACAAAAAAGAAAATTAACTCTAAGCCAGCGGATTTTTCCATATTAAGCATTGTTTTATAAATTCTTCAAAATCATCGGAATATAACCTGAATCCAGCACATCAAAACAAAAGCACTTTTTACCTAAATCCTTTAGCGATGCTCCAATGTGGTAAATTGTTGCATTATCAATAATCAAAAATCTGTCGTGAGTCTTTGTTGTATAATTCAAAGTGAGAGTAGGATATTGAGCATTAAAAGTCTGAACATCCTGCGCCATCAGTTTTGTTTTAGGGGCGGTGTAGATTGTCACATTTATGCCTTTCTTCTTTTTCGCAAGCCGCTGAAGGATTGATAAATCTACATAGTTATCTATGAGGATAATTTCTTTCTTTGCTGCTGCAAGGAAGCTTTCAAACTTGGCATAGGCGTCAAAAATCTGTCCCTGGAAGAAAATGCCCTGGGTTTCTTTTATATTGTATTTGTCCATAAGGGAGAAGAGTTCCTGAATTTTTTTATCATTTTCTTTGTGATGAAAGTCAGATTCCAGGAGATGCTTTTTTATATTATCCAGCTCTGTAAAAATATGAGAATTATTCTGGATAAAATGCTTCATTTCTTTGAATGTTCTGATAAGCATTTTACTTTGGGTAACCGCAAGGTCGCCTTTAAGTACGGTCATCAGCATATAGATTCCCTGCTCTGTAAATGCGTAGGGTGCATATTTTATGTTGCTACCACGCCCTTTGTTCAAGGTCGAAATTTTCGACCTTGAAAGTTGTTGAACTTCCTCGTTGTTTAACCTAAACATAAAATCTTCATCAAAGCGTTCTCGGTTATTTTTAATCTGTTCATTAAATCTTTTGGTTTCATACCCATAAATCTGAGCGAGATCACAATCCAGCATAACCTGTTGCCCGCGGATAAAATGAATTTTTGAACGGATAGAGTTTTCTTCTAGAATTGAAATTTCACTTTCCATACCACATACCTCAAGAGAATTATATTTTTCAGCGCCAGTCCAGTCTCAGACCTGAATTGTGGTAAAGAAAAAACAAAGATAAATCAAATGCTTAATTGCCGCGCAAGACACGACAGTCTTATAACCGCACATACTGATAAACATAAAATAATTACTGGATATAGTCTTCTGTGCAGCAGGCTTTACATATTCAATATAATAATTTTTGAAACAATTGGCAATGTATTTTTCAGACAACTATAAGGTTTTTATTTATTGGCGTTCTGAGGCAGATTATAAAAGTACTGAAAAAAATGATTTTGTAAAATGCCAGTTATGCTTTATACTTTAATATAAGTCTGATAAATCAAGCGGAGTAGAAGGCGTATGAACGAAAAAAAATATTTAAGGAGAATAAGATGAAAAAGATTTTAACATTATTTATTTCTTTGATGATGACGTGTATTTCTGTATTTGCTCAGAACAAAGAACTCAAGCTTAATCCTGCTTATTCAGATATAAAAGTTGATAAAGATAATAAAACAATCGAAAAACTTTTGAGTAAAGATAAAAAAGTTGTTGATAAAACTGTAAAAGAAGTTTTGAAGAATCTTGATTCGTATAATCCTTCGGTTTTATATGTTTTATCAAATGTCTATTTTCAGGAAAACAAAGATGAAGCTTCCAGGATATTTTATATTGGTCAGCTTAGAGCGAGAATTGATGCAAATATATGTCAGGATATTTCTGCCAGAGAAGCCGTATCGCTTTTAAATGAACAGTTTGGTTATCTGATAAATACATATACTTTTCAGAATGTTGAAAATTTAGAAAGAATTGTAAATGATGCAATTGAATATGTAAAGAAAAATGATATCAAATATGACAGGAGATGGATAAATCTTCATGGAATGAAATCATATGTCTTTGAAGAAGGCGGAAAGCCTTATACAGAACCAGAAGAGAAATGGCCCGAAATTATTAATTCTACGATAGACAGTTATTCGAAAGGTTTTTTAGGTGCACTTGAGTCTATTAAAAATAAAAACTGAAAATTTGCATTCGTCATTCAGTAGTGATATAATTCAGTTTATAGGAGAGAAAAATGAAAAAATTACTTGTTTTATTTGCAAGTCTCTTTCTTACAGGAGCTGCATGCTTTGCAGGTGACCCTGCAGAAGGATACTGGATCAGTATCGACGAAAAAACAAACAAACCTACAGCAGGATGGCAGATCTGGGTAGAAAACGGAAAGCTCTACGGCAAAATGCTTTCTATTGCAGATTATCCGCAGGACACTTTGACTAATGGTGGAAAAGGCCGCCATTATGAAAACTTTATGAACAATGTTGATATCGGAACAGTTAAAACTGTAGGTGCAACATGGATCTGGGATTTAAAAAAACTCGAAGAAGGGAAATGGGCAGATGGTTTTATTATTGATCCGGGTGACGGAAAAAGATATAAATGCCGCATCGTTTTCCATAAAGCAGACGGAAAAAAATACAAACAGGATACTCTCGAAATGCGTGGAGAAGTAGGACCGTTTGGACGAAGTCAGTTCTGGAAATCTGCAACAAAAGACGAAGCAAGTGCGATAAGATAAATTTAAAAATATCTTTTTGTTACTTCTTATTTCACAGAATAAAATATTTGTCGTAAGTTTTTTTTGT
>JAZSJM010000141.1:0-6538 GCA_045534325.1 Treponema sp.
TAACACCTCTTTCTCTTGGTATTGAAACAATGGGCGGCGTAATGACAAAACTTATTCCGCGCAATACAACAATTCCAACAAAAAAGAGTCAGGTATTTTCAACTGCTGCTGACGGACAGACTGCTGTTACAATTCATGTACTTCAGGGTGAACGTGAAATGGCTGCAGAAAACAAGACTCTCGGAAACTTTGACCTTGTAGGTATTCCTGCAGCTCCTCGCGGAGTTCCACAGATTGAAGTTACATTTGATATCGATGCAAACGGTATCGTTCATGTTTCTGCAAAAGATCTTGGAACAGGAAAAGAACAGCATATTCAGATTACTTCATCTTCTGGTCTTAGCAAGGAAGAAATTGAGCGCATGGTAAAAGATGCTGAGGCTCATGCTGACGAAGATAAAAAACAGCGTGAATCAATTGATGCTAAGAACGAAGCTGACAGTCTTATCTATGCTACGGAAAAGAGTCTTAAAGATGTAGGTGATAAGGTAAGTGACGCAGAAAAGCAGAAGGTAACAGATGCTATTGCAGAACTTAAAAAAGCCCTTGAAAGCAACAATACGGACGAAATAAAGGCTAAGACTGAAAATTTAAAGCAGTCTTCTTATAAGATTGCAGAAGAACTTTATAAACAACAGGGAGCACAGGGGGCAGGTACAAATCCAGGTGCTGATGCAGCTGCCGGAGCTGGCGATGCTTCCGCTTCTTCTGATTCATCAACTGCAAGTGGTTTTAATAAAGGCTCTGCAGATGATGTTGATTATGAAGTTCATGATGACAAATAATTTATAAAAAAAAATTACTATCTTGTAAGCCGTCATATTATTGGCGGCTTACAGTTTTATATTGAAAAGGGCAAAAAAATGGCTGCAAAAAGAGACTACTACGAGGTATTGGGAATTCAAAAAGGTGCTTCTGAGGATGAAATAAAGAAAGCTTACAGAAAACTTGCTATAAAATATCATCCTGACAGAAACCCTGGAAATAAAGAAGCAGAGGAAAAATTTAAGGAAGCAACAGAAGCTTACGAAGTTTTATCTGATGATCAAAAACGCCCAATTTACGATCAGTATGGTTTTGCAGGTCTCGATGGTAATGCAGGATTTGGCGGTGGCGGCGGATTTTCAGGAAGCCGTGCCTTTCATGACTTTTCAGACTTGTTCGGCGGAATGGGTGGCGGTTTTGGTGATATTTTCGAAGGAATATTTGGAGGCGGACGTTCATCTTCTCGAAGCCGTAATCCAAACGCTCCTCAGCAGGGACAGTCTCTTCGCTATGATCTTGATATTTCCTTTAAGGATGCAGTTTACGGAACAAAAGCAGAAGTAAAATTTACACATAATGAAAGTTGTTCTGAGTGCCATGGTTCCGGGGCTGCAAAGGGTGGAAGCAGAAAAACATGTCCAACTTGTGGAGGATCCGGTCAGGTAAGAAGACAGGCTGGTTTTTTTGCCGTTCAGCAAACTTGTCCTACATGCCGCGGAGAGGGAACTACAATTGATAAGCCTTGTCCTCATTGCCGTGGTACAGGATTTGAAGAAAAGTCAAAGCGCGTAACTTTAAATATCCCTGCCGGAGTTGATGACGGTAAACGTATAGCAATTCATGGAGAAGGGGATTCAGGTAAAAACGGCGGACCGGCTGGTGATCTGATTGTTGTTCTTCATGTTGATGCTCATCCATATTTTGAACGTAGCGGTCAGGATTTGTACTGTGCAGTTCCTGTTACAATGGCCCAGGCTGCTCTTGGTGAAACGATTTTTATAACTACACTTGACGGTAAAAAAATAGAATTCAAGCTCCCTGCTGGAACTCAAAACGGAAAACTTCTGCGTATAAAGGGCGAAGGAGTTCCTGTATTGAATAGTACAAGAAAGGGTGATTTGTATATAAAGATTATTGTTCAGGTTCCTGCTCATATGACTTCTAAGCAGAAAGAACTTTTGGAAGAATTTTTAAAACTTGATAATGCTTCTACAAGTCCTCAACCAGTTCCTCTTTCTTCATTAAATAATTAGTAATGAGTGTTTTGCTGGATAACTTAAAACAGTTAATCGATTCCAATAGCGATAGGGCGGGTTTTATTCAAAACTATCTGGCAAAGCATGATATACAATCTACTGTTATTCCTGTAAAAGATAAAAAACATATCTTTGTGAATTTTCCAAGTACTTCTTTTAATCCTCAGTTTAAGATAAAAACTTTGATAGCTCATTATGACATTGTTCCAGATAGTCCCGGCGCAAATGACAATTCAAGCGCTGTAATTGCACTTTTAAATTTTGCCGTTAAAGTAAATGAACGTTCAAAAAAAGGAAAGGTTAGCAATATAAGAATTATTTTTACAGATGGAGAAGAATTAGGAGAATGCGGCGTAAAAGATCAGGGAGCTTATTCACTTGCTGAGATTTTCAAGCGAACTGGAAATATTGATACGGATGTTTTTGTTTTTGACAGCATAGGCAGGGGGACAACTCCTGTTCTAGCCAGAGCTGGTTTATCTGCAATTTCAGCAACAAAAGCTAATTCATCCTTTGTAAAAAATCTTGCTACTCTATTTGATCGTACTCAAAATATACTGAAAAAAGTAAGCCCTCAAAACTGGATGACTCTTCCTGTTCCATACAGTGACAATGCTGGTTTTTTAGCCTGTGGAATTCCTGCCGTAGCAATAACGATGCTTCCAAAAGAAGAAGCCTCTCTTTATTACATGGAGCTAATGAAAGATAAAAATCTTGAAAAAGCTGTAATGAACGCAAAACTTGATGAAGATGCAGATTTTAAGTTTAAGTATCAGGAAAAAATGCCTAAGACCTGGAGGCTTTTTCACACACCCTACGATAATTTTCTGAGTCTTTCACCTGATAGCTTTGAGATTATTGAAAAAGTATTGGATGAACTTTTGATTCTTTATGTGTAGTTTTAAATCCTTATTGTTAGTCATTTATTAATTCGTTATAATCAATTTCTAATAAAAATTTTAATATCTTAGGAAAAGAAAATGGCAGTTGATTTATCTAAAATGCGTAATATCGGAATTATGGCACATATTGATGCTGGAAAAACTACTACTACAGAACGCATTCTTTTTTATACTGGAAAAATTCATAAAATCGGTGAAATTGATGATGGGGCTGCAACAATGGATTTTATGAAGCAGGAACAGGAAAGAGGAATTACAATAGCCTCTGCTGCCATTACAACTCAATGGAAAAATCATACGATAAATATTATTGACACACCGGGACACGTTGATTTTACCGCGGAAGTTGAGCGTTCCCTTCGTGTTTTGGATGGTGCAATTGCCGTAATCTGTGCCGTTGACGGTGTTCAGCCTCAAACTGAAACAGTATGGAGACAGGCTGATAAATTTAATGTACCGAGAATGTGTTTTGTAAACAAAATGGATAGAATCGGTGCTGATTTTTTTTATTCAATAAATGATGTAAGAGAAAAATTTGGGGCAAATACAGTTGCGTTACAGATTCCTATTGGTCAGGGAGAAAAATTTGAAGGTCTCATTGACCTTATAAAAATGAAAGAAATCCGCTGGAATGCAGAAGATGAGGGAGAAACCTTTACAGAAACTGATATAGCTGAAGAACGGAAAGCAGAAGCTCAAAAATGGCACGAAAAACTGATTGACGATGTGGCTTCCAGCGATGATGAACTTGGAATGATTTATCTTGAAGGCGGGGATATCTCAACTGATATGCTGAAAACTGCAATCCGTCGCTGTACAATTAACCGTTCGATTGTTCCTTGTCTTTTAGGTTCGGCTCGCCGTGATAAAGGTGTTCAGCCTTTGATTGATGCTGTAATTGATTACCTTCCTTGTCCAACAGATGTTCCTCCTGCAAAAGGAAAGCACATAAAAAAAGATAAGGAAGAGGATGTAGAAATTCCTTGTGATGATAAAAAAATGCCTTTAGGTCTTGTATTTAAGATTCAGCAGGACAGAGAAATGGGTTCTCTATGCTTTGTACGCGTATATTCAGGAAAATTTACTGCCGGCGGTCAATTTTTGAATGTGGGCAAGAAAAAGCGTGAAAGAGTAAACAGAATTTTACGTGTAAATGCAAATCAGATGGAACAGATGGACAGCGTTAGTACAGGTGATATTGCTGTTTTCGTAGGATTAAAACTTGCTTCTACTGGTGATACACTTGGTTCTGAGGGTATGCCAGTCCTGCTTGAAAGCCTGAAATTTCCGGAACCTGTTATTTCAATTGCAATTGAACCTGAAACACTAAGCGATAAAGATAAACTTGTGGACACTCTTGCAATCATGAGTCGTGAAGATCCGACTTTTACAAGTCATGAGGATGCAGAAACTGGCCAGCTTATTATAAGTGGTATGGGTGAACTTCATCTTGATGTTCTTGTAACTCGCATGAAAGAAGATTTTGGTGTAAAGGCAAATGTTGGAGCACCTCGCGTAACATATAGGGAATCTGTTAGTGCAGAAGCTGTTAAAAAGAGTGAATGGGAAAAGAACCTTGCCGGTAAAGACAATTTTGCTGGTGTTACTTTAAGAATTTTCCAGAATGAACAGGGGATTGGAAACACTTATTCCTGTTCGGTTCATGATAATTCAATTCCTGAAGAGATTTATGACGCAATTAAAACAGGTATTGAAAATTCATTTGCTTCTGGAATTCAATACGGATATCCTTGTGCTGATGTAGGGGTAGAAGTTACAGAAATTGATTATAACGAACTTACAGGAACTTCATTTGCCTTTACAGCCTGTGCCGCACAGACTTTTGATGAGGCAGCCCGTTCTGCCTGTCCGCAGATTTTAGAGCCGGTAATGAATGTTGATATTACCTGTCCCGTTGAATTTGTCGGTGACGCAATAAGTCAGATAACTCAGCGTGGCGGAATAATTTCTGGGCAGGATTCAAAATCTACTGGAGAAATAGTTCATTGTACGGCTCCAATGGCTAAAATGTTTGGATTTTCCACAAATCTCCGTTCTGTAACTCAAGGAAGGGCAAGTTTCAGCATGGAATTTGCTCACTTTCAGGTTAAGCAGGGCGGATTAGACAACGCATCTTTTTAGGATTAAACTTTTTTTGAGATAAATGAACATTTTATTCCTGCTTTTTTTTGTTGAACTTTTACTGCTTATAGTTGTTTTGATTAATCGATTTTGCAGAAAAGCAGATGTCAACAAAACTCTTGGATTTATTACTTTTCTCTGTGCCCTTCAAATACTTGCGAGTTTACCTTCATACATAAATATGAAGGATTATGCACAGGATCATATTTTATATAAGATTGCTTTTAATTCATTTGCAGTTACCTGTATCCTTAATGATTTTATTCTCCTTTTATCTGCACAATACCTTTTAAAAATTGCAAAACTTCGTACTAAGCTTTCCAGATATGTTTTTGTTTTTTTCTGGATTTTTGCAGCTGTTGATACAGTAATATTTTTAACAAACGGCTTTACGTCCCTTGCATATAAAGGCACGCTTGTAAATACAGGTGAAGCTCTTGATTCTTATGTATTTTTCTTTCATCTTTCCGAAAAGTGGATGATATGCCATCAGTCGTTTAATGTAATTCTTGTTCTAATGATATTTGTTTCGATGGTGGTAAAATGTTTTTCCATGCCGCTTTTGTATTCAGGAAAATATATCGTAATCGGTTTTTATTTTCTTGCACTTACAGGACTTAGTTTTGCGGGTGAACTCTTTCCGTATTATTTAGTTGCATCGATTTTAAGCAGTCTGTTAATAGGTGCAATTCCTTTTTTATTATACTATCAGGCCTATTTTTACAGACCCTGGTTTTTATTGGGGTTTATAAGGCAGATGATTTTTGACAGGCTTGGTACCCCTGTTATTTTATTTGATGATGATAATGCACTTGCAGACTTTAACAGCAGTGCTGAAAAAATTTTTAATCTCAAAAAATCGGATGTCAATAAACTTCTCCTAGCTGTATTTTTGCGGGTTTCTCTTGGCAATCAGCTTAGGGAAAGATCAACTTCTACAATTGAAGAAGTAAAAATAAAAAACTCAACAGGTAATGAATTAATCTTTAAGTTGGATTATATAAAACTAAAGGATGATTCTCTAAAAGATTATGGAACATTGCTGTTTTTTCATGACATTACGGAGTTAAAAAAAATATATAATTCATTGGAACAAACAGCTATGACTGATCCCCTTACAGGATTAGCAAATAAGGTTTCCCTTCTGAAAAAAATTACAGAAATAAACCTTTACAGAAAATTTCCTTATACTGCTGTTGTATGTTCGCTGAATGGAATTAACCTTATTTCAGAATGTTTTGGAGAAGATACAGGTAGAACGGCTACAAAACATGTTGCTCAACTTTTAAAAAGTCAACTTCGCTTAAGTGATTTTGCCGCATACGATGACGGAAATATGATAATTTTAATGAGCGATACAACAGAGGAAGAAGCAAATCAGGTATTAAAAAGGATTTCTAGAATTGTAAATCACGACAGAACCTTTAATTTTTCTTTATTCTTTGAATATGGAATTGCTGCAAGGCCAAGTGC
>JAZSJM010000229.1:0-4540 GCA_045534325.1 Treponema sp.
TTTTTATAAAATTTTATTTAAAAAATGAACTTTTTTCAAAAGGGGGAAATCATGAAAAAAGTATTTGTAAGGACGGCTTTTGCTGTTGCATCATTTGCAATGCTTCTTATGGCAGGCTGTTCAGGTGAAAGTTCCGGTGGAACAAAAAAAACTTCTGACGGAACGGCTGATATAGAATTAAGTTACGACCTTTTATGGCACTGTGAAAATCCTGACTGTGAGTACAGTTCTGGAAAAGAACTTGGTTATGAGACACAGGAAGAGGCTGAAAATTGCGACCGCCATGAATCATGTCCTGGCTGGAAATATACTGTTACTTTTACAGATGATGGTGAATCTGCAAACGAAGATGTAGTATTAAAAATAAAAAAAGGCACAAAAATTGCTGCAGAAGATATTCCTGAGTGGACAAATACTGATACCCTAAATACTTACAAATTAGTTGAATGGGAAGCAGACAGTGAACATTCAGCACTTACTGTAAATTCTTCAATTACTTCAGATGTAACATTTACTGCCGGATGGCGCAAATATTTTACAATTACTTTTGTTGACAGTGAGGCAACAGGAGGGGACGAAACAGTTGCGGCTGTGGAAAATGTTGAAAAGGAAGTTTTTGAAAATGAAAAAACAATAGCTCCTGAATGGGAAAAAGAAGGATATACACTTTCATGGACTCCAGCTTTTGATTCAAATGCAGAAATAACTACTAAGGCAACTTATACTGCAGTATGGACACCACGGACAAAGTATACGGTAACTTATAAAGATTCTGCCGCTTTTGAAGGAGATGTCGTAAATGCTGATGAGGCAGAAACTGTTTATGAAGGCGATATACCAGAAAAAGTTCCTTCATGGGCAAAAGAACACTATAACCTTTCCTGGGAATCAAGCGTTGACGGCGTTGCGGTAAATTCTGAAATCACCGAGGATGTTACTTTCACCGCAAAGTGGCAGGAATATGAGAAATTTACAGTAACATTTAAAGATGCTGATGGCGGAACAAATGCTGATGACGTTCAGTCTGTTTATATCAATGAAAAAGCAGTCGTTCCGTCTTGGGTTAAGGAAGGATACATACTTACATGGAATTCTTCCGTTGCAGCCTTGACTGCAACTTCTGCAATTACTTCTGATGTTACATTTACTGCGGTTTGGACGGAGATTCCTGATGAGACTGTAATTCTTTTTGATAATAATGGCTCAAAGGCATTGGACGGAAATCCAAAAGGTTATGCTGTAGGAAGCACAACTAAAGACTACGGAAGTAGTACTCATGCAACCTATACAACACTTGCCGGAACAGAGATTGATGTTCGCTATGGTGTCAAACTTAATTCATCTGGAAATATCGTGTTGACCCTTGATGCCGCATATACAGTCGTGCTTGTTCAGGGAACCGACAAGACTTATTCAAAAGGATTAAACATTGCGGCTTCGACTGATGGTGGAATAAGTTATGGAGATGCTCAAAATTATCCGGTTATTGGAACAGGAAGTAATGTAGTTTCCGCAGAACTGCCGGCAGGTACTTACAAAATTACTAATGGCGGTTCTGAAACATCTGTATTTGCCGTTATCTTGCAGAAATAACAAAATCATAATGGAGAAAAATTGACTATGAAAAAGATAAACAAACTTTTTGCCGTAGCGGCTCTTTTGACAGGTCTGCTCGGTGGATTTACGGGCTGTTCTGACATTTCTAGTATCGAAGACTCGTCATTTCCTGTATCAACAGGGAGTGCACGCCTCGTTTTAGAAGAAAGTGCAGGTGCATCCTATGATATTACAAACATTGTTTTTAAAGGAAAAAAAGAGGGAGCTTCATCTAAAACAACATTTGGTCAATGGGCAACAAAAGCATCTGCTGCTTCAGAAACTGTAAACATCCCGGCAGGAAACTGGAAGTTTTATCTAACGGCTGAGTATAACGGTCCACTTACAAGTGATCCTGTTGAGTGTGCGATTGTTGCAGGAAAAACAGCAAAGTTGAAGTTTCATTTAGTTCGCCCTTCATCAAGTACTTCTCAGGGCGAGACTTTCAGTTCAAACTGGTATTTTGCAGATTATGTAAATGATTTTTCTTATACGGATAATAAATATACTCTTGATAGTGGAAAAACACAAACCCTTGGCTCTGTTAGCGTTACAGGAAAAGCAACTTTATCAAATTCTGCATCTACATCAGACAATGCAGAAAAAGCATCAGGATATGTACAGCTTGGTAATGGCGGAAGCTCTGCATCAAAAAATATTAAGATTAATATTCCGGCAGGAACAACAAAAATAACAATCTGGGCAAAATGTGGAACAGCAGACACAGAGGCAAATGCCTCTAAAACCAGTGCAATACTTACTACAAGCGGTGCTGTTTCATCATCTCAAGAGTATGCAAAGGGCTCTTCATGGTCTGCAACAGAAATTGCTGTTGAAAACCTTTCAAGCGCAAAAGATTTGTATATCTTTAATGGCGGGGATTCTACTGCCGGTTCTCTAAATATTTCTGCTATTCTTTACTCTGGCAAAACGATTGTTGATGATGAAGATGATGAAGGTAGCGGTGAAAATACTGGTGGTGGTGTTAGTGGAAATCAGAATGGAGAGGGGCTTACAAATGTTGCAGAAGCTGGAACTCCTGGAACTGTAGAAACAAGCGGTTCCGTTGTGTTTACAACTCAAGGTAGCTGGGCAGAATCTTTATATGCAACATGGGCAGATGTAAGTGGCGCTTCTTCTTATGAGGTTTATTACAGTGAAGACAATTCTACTTGGACAAAAGTTGATTCAGAACTTGTTCGTTCTGGTTGGACTGTTCGCGAAATTGAAAACTATGGTCTTTCTTACACAGATAAAAACTATTCTTTGAACCGTGTTGATATTGTCGGAATCAAACCAAATACAAAATATTATGTAAAAGTTACACCGAATGTTGGAAATGCAAGTATCTTCTCTGCAACTACAGGTTCTTACTACCGCGGTGGATATGCGTTCTTTAACAGAAAAACAACAGGTGCATACAAAGAAGACGGAACACTTGCAGATAATGCTGTTGTCGTTTACGTAACAGACGCAAACAAAAACAGCGTTACAGGAACAGTCAACGGTTCTTCATTTACGGGTATTGTTGACATGATGGGAGTACTTGCTGAGACTGCAAAAGAAAAAGCTCATGGAACAACCCCTGTTTCTATCCGCTTTCTTGGTACAGTAACAATGCCAACAGCAAGCGGCTCTTCTTCTAAGGCAAGCTCTATTATGAACACAAGTCTTACTTATATGCTTTCAAAATATAATGACAATATTACTTTTGAAGGTGTTGGTCCTGGTGCCATGCTTTACGGATGGGGCTTGACTGTAAAAGTTGGCAACAATATTGAAGTTCGTAACCTTGCATTCAATATGCAGAAAGAAGATGCCCTTTCATTTGAAGATACAGTCCTTGGAGGTTGGGTTCACAATAATGACTTTTACATCGGTGCAAACGGTGGTGGAGACAAAAAGAAAGGTGACGGTGCTTCTGATATTAAAGCAGACAGCAACTGGTTTACATTCTCTTACAATCACTATGTTTCAACCGGAAAGTCAAGCCTGTGCGGTATGAGCGGGGATAGTACTCCAGAAACTGTTTATATTACATACTGTAATAACTGGTTTGATAAGTGCGGTTCTCGTACTCCTCGTATCCGCCGTTACAATGTTCATATTTATAACAACTACTTTGACCACAACTACAGCGCAGGTATCGCAGCATGTATTGGTGCAAGTGCATTTGTTCAGAATAACTATTTTGAAGATGTAAACCAGCCTGTCATTGCTGCAGGACAGGGACACTCAGTTAAAACCGATGGAAGTGATTTCTGTTCAGGAGAAGATGGCGGTGTAGTAAAAATGTATGGCAACATCATGGCAGAATGTGGCGAAGATAATGAATATATGGATGGAGAGTTAACTATAAAAACAATTCACTATAAGTGTACAGACCGCTTTACCGGTGGTCGCGAACTTACGGATGCAATGAAAACAGCAAGTTCTAAAGGTTTTTATCCTGACGCTCCTGATGCCTTTATTGCAAACAGCCGTAATGAAACAGTTCCTGCTTCATTCTATGCCCTTAACGGAGGAGCAACTTACAGAAATTTTGATACAGATTCAAGCAAATGTTATTCAGACTCAGAGGCTGGAATCCTTGCTGCTTCTGTGGTAAAAGAAAACTGTAAACAGAATGCAGGAGCATTTACATCAAATTAGTTTTTAAAGATAAATAATTTTATCTTCCTTTTTTTTCCCCGCTGTAACCGTTTCTCTCAAATACAGCGGGGATTCTTTTTTATATACAAACACATAATAGTACAAAGCGTATTTAAGCCAGGCGTTGCGGCCGGCGTTTGAGGCCGCAGAAAGGGTAGGACACAACATGACGGCTGTAAGACGACATGTGTGGACGAAGGGAAAGACTTTTCCCTTTCTTCTATTCCACAAAAAACTTTATTCTGCTAAAATAAAACTATGGCTACACATAAAACTGTTGATGAAACAACAC
>JAZSJM010000097.1:0-5997 GCA_045534325.1 Treponema sp.
ATTGTATTTGCAATTTTGTCACTAGAATTTTCCAAAACAATCAAATATTTTAAATTCAATTCATCAACTTTATTTGCCAAAAATGCGATTGTTTCAAAACTTGCTTCAGTTTCTGCGGAACAACCAACAAAAGCGGCAAAAACATCAATATTGTAATCGTTTGTTAAATACACAAAAGGAAATCTATCTGCAAAAAGCAAAGTTCTACAATTTGCAGAATCCACAGCATTTTCAAATTCCAAATCTAAATTAGAAAGTTTTGAAACATAATTTTCTGTATTTCTTCTATATAAATCTGCATTTTCACTGTCTAACAAACACAATTCTTGGCACAAATAATTACAAATTAAAATTGCATTTTTCAAAGAAAGCCAAATATGTTCATCATCAGAATGTTCATCGTGATTATGACTATGGTTATGATTGTGATTTTTGTCTTCATGGTGATTTTCCTCGTGGTCATCATGAACTTCTAAATCAACTTCACAATAATCAGTTCCAGAAACTTCTTTTCCATCAGGCACACAAAGAACTCTTCCTTTTTCTTCCAAAAACTCAATCAGATTTACAACTTTTAAAGACTTATTTCCGGTTTGATTCAAAATATCCTTAACCCAATTTTCAGAAACACCACCAGAATAAATAAACAAATCACATTTTGAAACATCAACAATATCTTTTGGAGTAGGATTATAACTGTGAACATCAACACCAGAATCTACAAGCAAATCAAGTTTTACAGAATTGTTTTCCCCAACAATATTTTTTACCCAATCATAAAGAGGAAACGTAGTACAAATAATAGAAAATTCTTGATTTGTTGAATTAGATTTTTTAGAACAACCCAAAACAAAAAAACTTAAACAGAAAATAAAAACTTTAAAAATACTTTTCATAATACCCAAAATATGACTTTTAAAACAAAAGCCCTTAGAAGAGCCCAGATAATCCCAAGCACCACTTTTATCCAAATACCGCTGCTGGATTCCTCCTCTGACGGGGTTTTCTGGCAAAAATGTGTAGGGCATCTGGACTCATCTAAAGGCTCTACTTCCTGTAAATTTACTTATTTATTAGCACATTGTCAAGAGAGTTTTTTGATTTTGGAGGTAGCACAATTTGAACATTTACAATTACAGTTTTTTACAAATGTACAATAGATGACTTGAACTACCAAGTAACTCACGCTTTTCGCAAGTGGCCAAATGGTATTTACAAAATAATTCAAAATCTGAATCAGACAACCCAAAATCTTTTCTTTCCTCTGCAAGTTCCAAAACATTATCTAAAGCAACAGTTGTTAAGTATTTTGTTTTATATTGTTCAAATAGTTTTTCAAACTCACAAATATCATACCCTGTAAATAGTTGCTGTGGTAAGAGCTGAGTGGACAAATTAATTTTCTATTATTGATGTTTAATCTAGTTATTCTCTACATTTATATTGTATGATTGTTGAGGAGGTGTTTTTATGGATGTGTTAATCAAACCTTTTAATGACGACTATTTTTCCGTGAACTTTCCGGGTAAGTTTAACGAAGTTCTTTTGAACGCCGTTCGTAATGTACCCGACAGAAGGTGGAACAACGAGCAGAAAATCTGGCTTATTCCGAACAGCGAGGCAGCAAAACAAGCACTTTTAGAAAACCTTTATGAGACAGGAGAATTCAGCGACAAAGCAGCAGGCTCTGAGAATGTGTATATAAGTGAAAAACAGAAGGAAGAACATGAGAAGCTGCAAAATGAAATAAAGTCTCTTAGCGAGGCCTTGCAGGCAAAGCATTACAGCATAAGAACAATAGAAAGCTACAGCTTCTGGATAAAGGATTTTTTACGTACCTATCACGCAGATTTTGAAAGCCTTGGTCAGAAAGAAATAAATGAGTTTCTGACTAATCTTGCTGTAAAAGATCATGTAAGCGCTTCTACGCAGAATCAGGCTCTGGCGGCTCTGCTTTTCTACTTCCGCAACGTGCGGCATAAAGATACTGACAACTTTAAGGAAGTTATTCACGCAAAGCATAAAAGGCGTGTTCCTGTAGTGCTTACAAAAGAAGAGGTTGCGTCCGTAATCGCTCATCTTGAAGGAAGCAAAAAACTTGCGGTTGAGCTTCTTTACGGAACCGGCATGAGGCTTAATGAGGTGCTTGCCCTCCGCATTCTGGATCTTGATTTTGACCGTAATGAAATTACCGTGCGTTTTGGCAAGGGCGGAAAAGACCGCCGTGTAATGCTCCCAAAAAGCCTTATTCCAAAGCTTAAGGAGCATATTAAAGAAGTAAAGATTATTCACGACAAAGACCTTGCCGACGGCTGGGGTGCGGTTCAGCTTCGTGACGGTATGGGAAAACGCTCTGAGCAGATGGCAAAAGAATTCCGCTGGCAGTGGCTCTTCCCCCAGAAAAACCGCTGGATAAACGAAAAGACCGGCCAGCAGGGACGGCATCATATTGACGAGAGCATTCTGCAGAAGGCTGTAAAATCGGCTGTACGTGAGGCTGGCATTATAAAAAACGCGAGCTGCCACACCTTCCGTCACTCTTTTGCAACTCATCTTCTTGAAAGCGGTTATGATTTACGTACCGTTCAGGAGCTTTTAGGGCACAGCGATGTTCGCACGACAATGATTTACACTCATGTGTTGAACCGTGGGGCTAAGGAGATTGTTAGTCCGCTGGACGGGATTTTAGGCGGTACGGATGGTGAATTTTAGGCGGAAACCTTTTAAACACTGTCTTTTTGAGGGATATCATGGTATAATAAGGAAATAAGTATTTTGCTGTATGCGTATTATATGGGCGTTTTTGCCTGTTAAGAGGTTTATGGCGGATACGGAGAATATTTGTTAGGCGGACACGCTATTGGCGTGCTTGTGTAAGGAGAAAGGTATGAAAAAATTGAATAATTCAAGGACACTTCTGCTCATTTTGATTATTGGAGCAGCATCATTTGCAATTCAAGCCTGTACACCATCCACAGCTTCCACACCTGCAGGGCAACCGACCGACCCGACTAATCCCGAACAAATAACAACCGTACAAGATACGGGGATTTATAAGGCATTGACTGCTTTGGGCTTTGATATTTCAACAGAAAAGGTTGAAGCTATTGACGGTCAATATCAGCCAAAAATGGGCGACATCACTGCTTTGAGTTACAGACAGGTTGACCAAACCCAAAAAAAAGCATATAATTACACGCTAGACGAAGAAAATTCCAACGAAAATAATCTTGTATACAAAGGAAAATATGTAAATGAGTTCACAGGCAAAGTTTATGATTATGAAAATAGTACTATCACTGTAAACAAAGAAGAAAAGAGCGTTGATATTTATGATACTCGTTCTGATGTACACCGCAAATTTACACTAAACGATGACGGTACATTGACCGCAGTTTTAGAAAGTGGAGATGCTCAGCAAATGACTATTGGCGAAAATAAAAGTATATATGGTGTTAGAGGAGAAACATTCGCTGATATAAAGATAAAATTGGCTGAGTAAGGCCAGCTTTTCATCAAATCCAGATAAAACAATATGTCTGGATTTTTTATTTTAAAATGTAAGTTCTTCAAATTTGTGGTATAAATAGATTTATTCATGAAAGCAAAAGCTGACCATCATACCGTTATGTGGACTGAAGAATTAGATATAAGTCCAGAATATTTGTATGAGAATAGTGTGAAAGAAAAGAATTTCGCCTAACATAATTTTCAAAGCCGACAGGCGGTCAAGCCGCCTGCGGTTTAAAATATTGTTATACGGACGCCCGCACTGGGGTGCTTGGAGATAGGAAATATTTTTGAATACATATAACGAAGATACTAAATATATAATTCCAGCAGGCACGATTCTTGATTATTCAAGAGGTACAAGATATTGGGAAGATTCGTTTTATTTTAAAAGCTCAGACATAGAACAAGAAACTACAGAAGAAATCGTAATTCCAAAGGGCATAACAATAATTGCCGAAGGTTGCTTTGCTGGCTGTGTAAAATTGCAGAAAGTACGAATCCCCAATTCTATACGCTTAATCGATGAAGGGGCTTTTGCAAACTGCCGTAATCTGAGCATAAACTGTTCGACGATTCTGGAAGAAATTGGTCCTTGCGCTTTTGAAAACACGAACGTCCGAATTTTTAGGGCATTTCAAACCGTCTGTATCATTCCAGCTATGGCGAACATGTATGAGGTCTGCATCCAGATCTAGGTCACAGACACGAAGTCCGCTGATTTCTCCTGCACGTAAACCGCAGAATGCACCAAGCTTAAACGCAAGGAAGTATGCTTCGTTTGTCCAGTCTGTATTAAGAAGTTGTCGTACTTCTGATTCTGTTGGAATACCGCGTTCTGCTTCTTCTGGATTAAAGCGCTCGATTCCAGCCATTGGATTTGAGTCTATCTTTTTGTTTTCAAAGAGGTATCTTAAAGCACGGCTACCGCAGTTTATAGCCTTGTTTACAGTGCCGCCTTTCAGCCCCTTTTCTGTGTTCAGGTAGAAAAAGAAATCGTCCAAGGTTGTACGATCCAGATCCTGTACTGTTATTTCATCACCGAAATATGGCTGCCAGTAATTTCTGACAAGGCTGAGCATATTGTCTGTGTGGCGTTTGGTCATGTTGTGGCCGTGAGCAATATAGCGTTTGATGAACTCTGAGTTTTCAAAATCCCAGAAGTTGAGCAGGAATGCAGAGAGCGGAATGCCCTCTGTTTTTGGCTTTTGTGCAGGTACTGGTGTTGGAACGGACATTTGAGCTGGAGCAGAATTTTCTGCAGGCTTTTTTCTAACAACGACAATACGCCTCTTTTGTTCTTGTATCGGTTCATCTGCTTTTTGTTTAGTGGTAATTTGCGGTTCGATTACAGGAGTTTCTGCTGATGGGATTACGAGGTTGTATTTTGCAGTAAGCATGTTTATGAGTTGCAGTGCTTCTGTTTCGTTTACGCGGTCGCAAATGTCTTTGAGGCTTAATCTTGTTGTAGAGCTGTCTGGTGAATAATTTCTGGAGTTTGGTCTGGCTTCCGGACATCCTTTTTCAACCCAGCCGGATGCAATAATTGTGGCTTGGATTTTATCTTTTGTGTGGGTGCTTTTGTCTTTGCCTTTCTTTCCGGTTTCCGGGTCTACGAACACAGCGTTGTAATAACCGGAACTGTTCTTGTAGAGATAGAATTGACGCATAAAAACCTCCTACATCAGAATGATGTAGTTTCACAAAAGTCTTTTCTGAAATGATTTCTGAAGTTTTTACTGAAATCATTACTGAAATCGTCTTTCATGAGGTTTTTAGTGCCCGTTCCAAAATGGTAGGGATGACTAAAAACGATGTATCAAGTGCCATAAAACCATATAGAATAATGATTTAGGCATAAAAAAAGCCCGTCCACCGACGAGCTAATTCTTTGAGACTGACACGATTCGAACGTGCGACCCCCACCTCCGCAGGGTGGTGCTCTAATCCAACTGAGCTACAATCTCATACTAAAAAGTATTTAAATTACTGAACGTGGAAAAGAGGGTTTAACGGAGGCGACAGGAGTTGAACCTGCCCGGCCCTTTCGGAACCGACGGATTAGCAATCCGTTGTATTACCGCTCTACCACACCTCCAGTAGAATCGGAGCGAGAGGGATTCGAACCCCCGGACCCGTGAAGATCAACGGTTTTCAAGACCGCCCCAGTACGACCGCTTTGGTATCGCTCCAATAGGTGAGTCTAAATATATATTTTTTTTCATTTTCTGTCAATAGAAATGCAAAGAAATTAAAACTTTTTTTATTTTTTTTTCAGAGGCTGGATATTCAAGACAAACAGGTATACTAGATTTCCGTTATTTATGGCCAAATAGTTTTATTAATACTGGAGTACAAATTCAAGGAAATAGTTTTAGAATTGTTTTTAGCCACGAAATTGATGCCTTCAAAAAAGTGTTTTGTATTTCAAAATGGACTGGGAATTATAGTAAATTTAAGGATAAACTAGACGATAAAAAAAATACA
>JAZSJM010000237.1:0-46712 GCA_045534325.1 Treponema sp.
GCACTTGCATAAGATTTCTGAGCAGCTGAATATGCCATCGGGAAGTTTCTGTCGGCATTAATAGATTTTGCATAATCAAGTTTTTTAGAAGCCTGTTTCATAACAGAATCTGCATCCGATTTTGCAAGCATCTTTTTAATATATGCTTCTGATAAAGCCGCATTTTCTTCAGCCTTTTTTGCATAATCTTCTGCAAGAAGATAATCCCCTGCATCAAGAGCATTTTGAGCTTTTTTTGTATACTCATTTGCCAATTTCTGATAAGTATTATTTTTATAGCTTATAGCGAACAGCATTGAAGCAGAAATAACAGCAAGTACGATTGTAAAAACCTTTTTCATTATTTTGCCTCCACAGAATCTTTAATTGCTTCTTCTGCTGCTATTGCGGTTTCTGCAACTTTTTCAGCAGTTTTTGCAGTTACACCGTCTTCTACATCAATAACTGCTTCATCTGGATTTGCAAACTGATCTTCTTCAAGAAGAACTGCATCTTCTTTTTCGATTCCTGCAACCTCACCTTCGAGAGGAGCAATTGTATCTGCTTCTACAGCATAATTTTCTGAATCAGCTACACGCTGTTTTGCAGCATCGATTTTTGCCTGAGCAGCAGCACGCTTATCTTTTATATCCTGATAAAGATAAGTAAAGGTTTCCTTTGCAGATTTATAGCTGTTAAAAGCACCTTCAATATTAGCTGTTACATACTGTGAATCACCTTTTTTAAAAGTGTCAGAAGCCTTTGTATATTCATCTTTACGTGCTACACCAGCTTTAACACTGTCTGCATTCTTTTTTGCTTCAAGAGCAGCGTTACGTTCACGCGCAGCATTTGCTTTAAGACCTTTATTAACTACATCACTGTACGCATTCAGAGCTTCCTGAGCTTTTGCAAGAAGATCTTTTCCGCTGGCAGATGTACCAAGTGCAGCATATTCTTCAAGTGCTTTTTTGCCTGCATCGTAGGAAGATTGATCCTCACCTGAAAGAGAAAGAGTGTCTGCCTTCTCTTTTAATGCCTGTGCCTGACTTGCAGCAGCAAGGGAATTGTAACGGTCTGTTAAATCCTTTATCTGCTGTGAATAATCTTTTGTTGAATCTGCAGAAATATTATTTTTAATTTCTGTAAACTTTGATTCTGCAGCATCAAAACCATCCGGATAATATTTCTTTGCATCAGAAGCAATTGCATTTTCTCGTGCAGCTTCTGTCAAAGCCAACAATGTCTGATTTGCAGTTGAATAATCAACTGATTCTTTTACTTCTTCCTTAACTTCTTCTACAGCGTCTTTTACTTCTGGAACCGGTTCTTCTTTTGGAGTTGAACCGCAGGAAACAGCTAAAAGAACTGCTGAGGCACAAGAAAGTGCCAAAATCAACTTTTTCACTTTATCCCCCATTTTTAACGGATTTTTATAATTTAATTATAGTTAAGAAAATGTCAGTAAGCAACCTTAGAAGTATTAAATTTGTTTTTTTTAATGCATGTAATAAAAACTCATATTATAATTTCTATAATTACTCCACTTTTTGAGGAAAACTATGGCAGAAGATTTTTCGTACGAAATTACAAAAAACCTGGGAACTGTTTCAACAGCATCTTCAGGCTGGACAACAGAATTAAACCTTATAGCATGGAACGGGCGCCCGGCAAAATATGATATACGCCCGTGGGCTCCAGAACACCAGAAAATGGGTAAAGGAATATCACTAACAAAAGATGAACTGTTATGTTTAAGAAATCTGCTGAATTCAATTGAATTAGATTAAACGTGTGTATAAAATCCACGGACAATTAAAAGTCAGTTTCGTATACAGCACAATAGGCTCCAGCTTTTATGACAATCTGGTAAATCATAAGAGAAAGCTGGGTATCTTGAAACAAAGTTCCTAAAGAACGTATTTCCATATCTGTTTTTGAAAGAAGCGCAATAATTGCCGTAACCTGACCTTTTGTCCATATTCTGGCAGCAGTTGAATACTGAGTGCGGGCTGTTTTAGACGTAAAACCGTTCTTTTTTAATTCAGCCTCATCAGGAGTACCGTCAACATGAAGAGCCTGCCACAAAGCAAGTTTTCTAAAGCAGTAAAGAAGGCCTGCAATTATTACGACTGCATCATTATCTTTTTTTGAAAGACGGATTTTCTGTAAAATCGAAAGGCAGTTTTCTAACTTTCTTGACGGATTTGAATCTTCAAGCATTGCGTCAAAAAGCGTAAATGCAGATTCCTGACGGTTATGAGCTAATATCTGTTCAACTTCCTGTGCTGATACGTGATGGCCAGAGGGAAAACACATAAAAAACCGACTGCACTCGTTACGAAGTTCTTCCGTATTGTTTTCTACCATTTCTAAAATTACTTCTGCAGCTTCTGGCTCTAAAGTGTATCCGTTTTTTTGAAAAAAAGAATAAAGCCACTGTTCTTTGCGGCTTTCAAACATTTCCCAGAAAACTTTTTTATTTGACTGGGGAACTAATTTTTCAAGTTTAGCGTCAACTTTCAGTTCATCAGATGTCAAGACAAGCACAGTTGAATCGCTCTGTTTTTTTGCGGCGCTATCAATCCACTGTTCCAGCAAATCAATATCTTTTTTATCTTTTATAAGTTCTGCATTTCGTATGACAATAAATGTTGCAGGCGTGAATAAAGATTCTGTCATTAGTTGGGAAACAACATCACTCATCACCAAATCCGTTCCGTAGTAAACAAAATCATCACTTGAACCATATTTTTTCTTAAGTTCTTCTTTTAAACTGAGAATCTGATCATTTTTTTCACCGGCTTCAGGACCTGTGTAAAGATAAACTGGAACTGCCATTTTTTTTAATATGTCCGCACAATATTTGAAAGGATTCCCACAACACGAAGATCCTTTACGTAAATCGGCTTGAAGGCAGGATTTTCAGGCTGAAGACGAACAGAATCGCTTTCTTTATAGTAACGCTTTAAGGTAATTGCATCATCAATAACAGCAACAACAATCTGGCCGTCAATCGCAGTGGAAGTCTGTTCAACTATTGCAAGGTCTCCTTCGAGAATACCCGCATTAATCATACTGGTACCGCGGACACGAAGGGCAAAATAGTTTTTACCTGGACGAACAAAGGGTTCGGCAAGATTTACATAGCCGTCAAGATTTTCTTCTGATAAAAGAGGTTTACCGGCAGCAATTGTACCAAGGAGAGGAACTTTGCTTACAAAAGTTTCTTTTTCTTCCGTTTCGTTAATTATTTTTATGGATCTGGAACTTTTTGGTTTAATTGAAATAAAACCTTTTTTTTGCAATGCAGAAATATGATCCTGAACTGCCCTTAGAGATATACTAAACTTATCGCTTATTTCACGTACCGTCGGAGGAAAAGAATTATCTTTTGTAAAAGAAGAAATATACGATAAAACTTCTTTTTGCCTGTCCGTAAGTTCCCTCATGGATTATTCCTCTTCAAATCTGCTTTCAAAAAGCTGTAGTATAGCATCAGCACACTGAATTTCGTCTTCGCCTTCTGTTCTTAACGTAATTGTAGAATTATAGCCAGCCGCCATTGTTATTACACCCATTATAGATTTTGCATTAACTTCTGCATCATCTTTTATCATAGTTACTTCACAGCCAAATCTATTTGCAGTCTGAGCAATCAGTGCAGCAGGGCGAGCATGTATTCCTGCGCGGTTACGAACTGTTAAAATTTTTTCTGTCATAAAAT
Organism: Treponema sp.; assembly: GCA_045534325.1. GTDB lineage: Bacteria > Spirochaetota > Spirochaetia > Treponematales > Treponemataceae > Treponema_D. The sequence continues at coordinate 3,707 of JAZSJM010000237.1, forward strand.
ATCCTTTACGTTTATTTTTAGTATGAGTCATCAGAACCGTAGTACGCAGTCTGAGCCTCACCAGATTCAATCCATTTTAATATATTCTGATTAAAATCCTTTGCAGAATTATAACCCATATATTTTAATCTTTCATTCATGGCAGCAGCCTCAATAATAATAGGGAGGTTACGTCCTGGTCGAACCGGGATTTCGATTGTAGGAACTTTAACGCCGAGTAAATCAGTACTGCTCTGGTCCGTTCCAATGCGGTCATAAATCTTATTCTGATCCCATTCTTCGAGTTTAATTATCAACTGAACCTCTTTTTGTTCACGGATAGAACCTACACCGTACAGCTGAGTAACATTTATTATACCAAGACCTCGGATTTCCATATGATGGCTTATAAAGTTATTAGCCCCCTGCCCTAAAACAGAGTTTCCGTTTACGCAGCGGATTTCTACGATATCATCAGCAACAAGGCGATGACCGCGCTCAACAAGTTCAAGTGCACATTCTGATTTTCCAACGCCAGAATGCCCCGTAAGCAGAATTCCGATACCATATACTTCCACAAGTACTCCGTGAAGTGTCTTTTTAGGGGCAAATACTGTGGAAAAAACACGTAAAAGTCTTGTAGAAAACTCAGATGACTCCAGAGAAGTTTGAAGAATCGAACAGCCGCTTTTTTCTGCTATTTCGATGAATGTATCACATGGCACAAGATCATGAGTAAAAACAACACAGGGAATATTGTATGAAAAAAGTTTTTCTATTGTTTCGGTTTTATTTTCCTGATCCAGTTTTGACAGATAGGCAGCTTCTCCCCGTCCAAACAACTGAACCCTTTCGCAGGCAAAACTGTCGTAAAAACCTGATAACTCAAGTCCCGGTCTGTTTATGTTAGGAACAGTAATTCTGCGGTTTAAACCACGACGACCGGCGATACAACGCAATTCGAGAGAGTTATGACCTTTAAGATCCATATCAAGGAGATCTAAGACTGTAAAAGGTTTTTCTGCCATACAATTATACTATACATAAAATTAGTTATTTTTCAAGAAAAAAAAGAGAACTGCATGTATTTTTTGCAGTTCTCTTTATATCAGATTTTACTTTTGCTGGATTTTGTCTTTTTCTTTTTTGACCTTTGTATCAAGGACATCCATCATTTTATTTAATGCAGCACCAAAATCAAAATCTTTAGCACTTACATGAGCCTGTGCACCCCAGCGGAAATTTGCTGTTGCTTCAAAAACATACTCCTGTTCATGTTTTACACGTACTGTAAGATCTACTATAAGGTCATCTGCATACTTAATTCTTTCAAGTTTTTTTTCGATTAAGTCCGATTGTTTTTGTTCAAGTTCAAATGAAGCTGATACGTTTTTATTCATAGTTGTATCCCCCTTGTGATGTAAAATGCTGAAAAAAAAATAAAGTTAAGAGGTTCTTCTAGAAATCATTTTTAAAAGCTTCTCTTAATTTTTTTCTCCCTACTCTTTAAGTATAATACCAAAACTGGGATAAAACAAATTAAATAATCGTAAAACGAAAGATATAAAAAAGCAAAAACCTAGCCGGCGCTGTAGCCATGGCAAAGCCAGCCACCGCAGACGCATCGCGGCGAGGAGGCCGAGGGTTAACGAGTGGCGAAAGTGCCCCTGCGAAACAAAAATCAACGCGTATAGGACGAGTCGATGTTCAGCTGTGAGCGATACTTAGCTACCGTTCTTCTTGCTATTTTTATTCCCCGCTGCAAAAGAAGGTCTGCAAGTTTTTGATCGCTAAGAGGCTTTGTGTCATTTTTATGTTCTTCAAGAATTTGTTTTAAGACAAACTGGACTCCCTCTTTTGATGAAGGAATTGGCTGCGACAAAGATTTTTTTGAATCACTCTGATGATTTTCGGGGGAACCGACTGCATTTGAAAAGAAAAAACTGATTTTAAAAAGCCCCTGACTGCATCTGAGATATTTTTCGTTTGCCATGCGGCTGACCGTTGCCTCATGAACGCCTAAAAGAGTAGCAAGTTCTTTTTGCCGAAGGGGTTTTAAGAACATGCGGCCTTTTTCAAAAAAATCAGACTGAATGCCAACGATATACTGACAGGCATTCAAAAGCGTTTTACGCCGAAATTCAAGATTCTCAATAAATTCTTTTGCCTGTCGAACACTATCCATTACGAAACGGTGTTCCGAGCGTTTGCGTTCCGTTTTTTCTGTCGATTTTGTAACCCGGCTTCTGTCCAGAGAAAGCTCATAAAAATCCTTTGAAATTTCAACGGCAGGAAGAACTTCATCATTCACACGGACGACAAATTTTCCTGTAACGCTGTCTTTTTCCACGTAAACATCTGGAACTATATAAGCATTTTCCGAAGGCGAAAAATCACGGGCAGGAAAAGGGTCAAGTTTCTTTATATACTCAATAGCCTGTGCAATCTCCTCTTCTGTGTATAGAGGCGGAACTTCAGATTGAAAAGAGCCGATTGTTTTCGGTGGGGTAATTTGTGAAGTTATGCTCTGGGGACTGTAGCTGAGAATATAATCTTTTATTTTTTTTTGTATTTTTACGGGTTGAGGAGGATTTAAAAAATCAAAATGTCCGTCAAGAATAAAAAGCGCGGCTGGCGGAGCGTCTGAGCGAATTTTTGCCTGAACAAAAAGGCTTTCTTCAAAATTTTTACAGCAGGTTCCCACGGGATCAAGCTGACGGATATAATCCATTGTTTTTTCAAGTAATGTCGCGGTCTGGCGATGGTCTTTTTTATCTAAAAGTGAATAAGGGTCTAAAATATGAAATCCCTTATCATCAAGGTTATGAATGAGTGCAAGTCCGATTTTTTCTTCCGCTTCGTTATGATTTACTGACATAAACTGATGTTCAAGATGGTCGCAGAGTGTTTCCCTTGTATCAGGAGAAGATTCAAGGGCTGACTGAAAATTATCGCTTGCAAGCTGAGCGGCTTTACTGACAGATGAAACTTTTATATTTGAATATGACTTGTCAGGAATTCGTAGGTCTTTTATTCCTTCCTGAGTAGAATCGTTTGAAATCACGAGAGCAGGATTTTTTGCAACAGTGTCATAAATTTCCCGTCTTAAATCTGATGAGGACATGGCGAGCATCTTAACAGACAATAACTGCTGCTGGTTAAGTTTTTGGGTCTGAACCTGCGTCTGCTTTTGAGTTTGAGAAGTCCGCTGCTGTAATCTTAACGAGGGAAAATCCGACATTTAAAAAAATTATAGCAAGTTTTATGCCAACTGAACAGTAAAAAGGAACTTCCATTAGAAAGTCATTTTCATTAAAATATCATTCATGAAAACATTTGATAAATACGGGGTATCAATCCCAAACATTCTACTTCCTAAAAACATCAACCTTTCAACATGGTCAGTTATTGCCTGCGATCAATATACGCAGGATAAAGCATATTGGGAAAAAGCAGCCCAAATTTCTGCAGGAAAACCATCAACCCTAAACCTTATATTTCCTGAAGTTTTTTTAGGCGGAACTGACAAAGATGAACGCATTAAAAAAATTCAGGACACAATGAAAGCCTATATTGATGACGGCGTTTTTGAAGATGAAGCAGAAGAATGTATCTACATTGAAAGAAAAACAGCATACGGTCGTACAAGGCGAGGACTTGTACTGTGCGTAGATCTTGATAAATATGAATGGAAGCCGGATTCTAAAGCATTGATCAGAGCAACAGAAGCAACAGTTCCCGAGAGAATTCCACCAAGAATGAAAATTCGTAACGGAGCTGCTCTTGAACTTCCACACATCATGCTTCTAGCAAATGATCCTGATGATTTACTTGTTGGCGGAGCTGAAAGAATTTCAAAAAAAGAAAGTGCCGTTTATGATGGCGACTTAATGCACAATTCAGGGCACATCACTGGCTGGGCAGTAAAGGGAGAAGAAGCAGAAAACATGCTTGAAAATGCTCTTTGTAAACTTGCAGAAAAAGGAACAGATAAGGATGGAAACACATTCTTATTTGCAGTGGGAGATGGAAATCACTCCCTTGCTACTGCAAAAGCTGTTTGGGAAGAGCACAAAGCAAATCTTTCGCCAAATTCACCTGTCCGCTATGCACTTGTAGAAATCGTAAATATCTATGACAAAGGTCTTACTTTTGAACCAATTCATCGTGTTCTTTTTGGACTTAATTCAAAAGAACTGTTACAGACAGTGAGTGAACGGCTTAATGGAAAGATTATCGATTTCAGTAACGCAAAAACCATTGAAAACGCTGTTGCTGAAAAAACAAGTGATGGGGCCAGATACGGATTTATCTTTAAGGAAGGTGAAAAAACTGTCTGCAAAATGATTCAGACTTCAATCTCAGATCTTGCAATTGCCGCATTACAGCCTGTTTTAGATGATTATATGACAAAGAAAGGTGCAGATAAAACACAGATTGACTACATTCACGGAAGTAACGAGGTAATTGAACTTGGACAAAAAGCAGACAATACAGGAATCCTTTTACCGCCGATTGCAAAAGATTCATTCTTTGCAACAATCAACGGTCGCGGACCACTTCCACGTAAATCATTCAGTATGGGTGAAGCAAGCGAAAAAAGATTTTATGTTGAATCACGCCGTCTTTTTTGATTTGTCAGTACGATGACCAAAAAAGTCTGTTAATCAAGGCGACTAAAAAGTTCTAGAAGCTCTGCGCCAAAGGACTGCATTTTATTTTCGCCAATTCCATAACAGTCTAAAAGCTCCGCATTCGTGCGGGGCTTTTTTTCTATAAGTGAAAAAAGAGTCTTATCGCCAAAAATAACGTAAGGCGGAACATTCATTTCCTCGGCTTTTCTTTTTCTCCATTTTTTTAAGGCCTTTATAAGTTCATTATCAGGGATGTTATCTGCCGATGATGCAGTAAAACTGCCATAGGAAGATGAAAAATCAGCACGAAGATGGTATTTCTTATTTTTGCGTTCTGGTTTAGGAAATAATAAACCTCCACCAGAAAGAGTTGAAGCTGGATTTTTTGGAATAAATTGTCCAGCACTTTTTAAATAGTCTGAGGAAATTCTTTCTTTTTTAGAAAAACAATCCGCAGAAGGAACAAAAATTTTATCACGGTTTTTAAGTACTTCTAATCCTTTTTCTGTAAGTTTTAATACACCAAAGTCATCGGTTTTGGAGAGAATTTTTTTTGCAATCAGAAGTTGAACCAGAGTATTCCACTGATTTTTATCAAGTTCACGACCTATTCCCCAGGTTGAAAGTTTGTCGTGCGAATTTTCAAGGATACGCTTTGAACGACTGCCTGAAAGGACATCAATAACATAGGATGCTCCGAATCGGCTTTCAGTCCTGATTATGCAGCTCATTAGTTTTTGAGAAGGAATTGTCATATCTATTTCTTCTGCGCCGCCTAATCGACATATATCACAGCAGTTTTGAGTATCTTTTTTTGATTTATCTTTAAGCTGTTCTCCAAAATAAGAAAGCAGTATTTTTCGCCTGCAAACAGTTGATTCTGCGTAGTCGGCCATCGACTGCAAAAGTTTTTCTCCTTTGACTGGGTCTGAGCTGTCTGTAATAAAATGCCTTATTTTGTATAAATCACCAGGTGAATACAAAAGCAGGGCTTCGCTTGAAAGACCATCTCGTCCCGCCCGACCAATTTCCTGATAATACTGCTCTAAAGATTTTGGAAGGTCATAATGAATTATGAACCGCACATTTGGTTTGTCAATTCCCATTCCGAAGGCGAGTGTTGCAACCATTATCTGTACCTGGTCTCGAATAAAAAGATTCTGATTTTTCCGTCTTTCTTCATCGCTTAGGCCAGCATGATAGTTTAAAGCAGAATATCCAAGTTCAAGAAGACTGTTTGTAAGTTCATCAACTTGTTTTCTGCTGAAGCAATAAATTATTCCGCTTTCGTCCCAATGAGACCGAATACACTCTACAACCTGCCTCAAAGGATTATTCTTAGACTTTACGCTTAAAAATATATTCGGACGATCAAAACTTGAAACAAGTATATCGGGGTCTTGTAATGCCAGGTTCTTTACAACATCTTTTTGTACTTGAGCTGTTGCAGTTGCCGTAAGCGCAAGACATACGGCAGAGGGAAATTGCCTCCTGATAGAAGCTATTTCAAGAAATTCTGGTCTAAAATCATGTCCCCACTCAGAAACACAATGAGCTTCATCAATCGTAATACATCTGAGTTTTACTCTTGTGTCATGCAGAAGTTCTGTTATTTTTGATGAAACAAGTCCTTCAGGAGAAACGTAAAGAATTTTTGTCTCACCTCGGCGAATTGAATTCATTGATTCAAGATAGTTTTCCCACTCTACAGTACTGTTTAAGAACACAGCATTAACACCAGCTGCATTAAGGGAAGAAACCTGATCCTGCATTAAGGAAATCAGAGGAGAAACAACAACTGTAAGTCCGTCAAATATCAATGCAGGAATCTGATAACATAATGACTTTCCTCCCCCAGTCGGCATTATTGCGAGGGTATCTTTATGAGAGAGGACATTTGAAATAATTTCTTATTGAAGAAGTCTGCATGAATCAAACCCGAATACTTCTTTCAAAACCTTTTGCGGCTGACAATTGGTGTAATCTTTTATCATTTTTTTGCCTCGAAAATACTTTTCGAAGTCTCTTTCTTAAAATCAATCTACAGTAATTTAATTTCTTTTACACTTGCCAAAAAATAAGTTTTTTTGATATTATCAGTTATTCAACGCCGGAGTGGTGGAATGGTAGACACGAAAGACTCAAAATCTTTTGCGGGCAACTGTGTAAGGGTTCAAGTCCCTTCTCCGGTAAAAAAGCGGTTTTCTTTATGGAAAATCCGCTTTTTTTATTTATACTTCCCCTTCATTTAATCCAAAAACACCTTCTCCCCTTCTAAAACCAACAGCCTCTGTTAAATCACTGATACTGATTTTTTCCCTTTCCTCCATATCGGCTATCGTTCTAGCAAGTTTTAAGCAGCTGTTTACAGCTCTTTGAGAAAAACCATATTTTTCACATTCCTTGTCAAAATAATTTTGTTCTTCCTGAGAAAGAGTACAATACAGTAAAACCTGTGATGGAGAAAGCTTAGAATTTTTTACACCGCGGGAACGTTGAATTTTTACGGCTCGTGCAATTTTTACCCTGAGTTCTGCGGAAGTTAAGGAATCTTTTTCACCTATATCGTTTTTTCCGGCGTTTACCCTTAAATCAACTCTATCTAAAAGCGGTCCGCTGAATTTCTTCCAGTAAAGTTCCACGGAACGAGCACTACACAAACATATTTTATCTTTTACGCCAAAATTACCGCAGGGGCAGGGATTTGTTGCCATCAAAAGCTGAAAAGATGCGGGATACACAGTACTTCGGCCGGCACGACTTAATGTGATTAATCCGTTTTCCAAAGGAACCCGCAGCATTTGCAAAACAGAACTTTTAAACTCTGCTGCTTCGTCTAAAAACAATACACCGTAATGAGCAAGTGAGATTTCGCCGGGACGGCAGTTTACACCACCTCCACACATTCCTTCGATGGATGCTGTCTGATGCGGCATTCTAAAACTGCCCTGTCTCATTAAAGACACCGAAGGTAAAAGGAGTCCTGCAAGGCTGTGGATTCTTGTTACGCTCTGACTTTCTTCTAAAGTCAGTAACGGCATAAGACTTGCATACCGCATAAGCGCAAGAGTCTTTCCACAGCCTGGAGGCCCGTAGGCTAAAAGATTGTGAGTACCCGCCGCAGCAATTTGAAGAGCTCGGATTAGTTTCTTTTGACCTTTTACATGAGCCATTTCAAGATTTTCTTCAACACGAGGGAAAAGAACGCCTTCAACAGATACACATCCTTCAGGAACTCCAAGGTCTTCTTCAGACAAACATCCTTCTGTAAAGAGTTCAGGACGATACAACGCATCAAAAGCCTGCACAAGATTTTCTGCAGCATAAACTTTCATTCCTTTTACTTCACGTGCTTCATTTCCGTTTACAGAACTGACAATACAATACTTAATTCCTGCAGCAAGAGCCGTACTGACAGCCGCATGTACACCACGAACACCACGTAAAATTCCTGACAACTCCAGTTCACCCATTACAAGAACACTTTCATCACTTTTCTTATCAGCTGATAATTTATACTGTGCATCTAAAACAGCAAGCGAAAGTGCCAGATCAAACCCTGCTCCTTCTTTCTTTAAATCCGCCGGAGAAAGAGATATAAGAACACGTTCAAGGGGAAATTCAAATCCAGAGTTTCGGATTGCAGAACGCATCCTTTCTCGGCTTTCTTTTACCGCACCGTCAGCAAGTCCGACAACATCAACGGCAGGAATGCCACGGCGGATATCCACTTCAACGGCAACAAGTGCACCTTCATATCCAAACGGCGAAAAAGAAAAAATTTTCATTTTAAGAAGACCTCATTAAACAAACCGCAAAAAATCTAATTTTGCAGTTCATTAAATTTTTGCAATATGCAGATTTTTATTGAACTATTTCTATCTGCATATATTTAATGAACCTGAAAATCAAAAACTGACAAAAAATTAAATAAAATGTTAAATTTTTATGAGTCTAAACAGAAATTTACTGATTATTTTTATGAATTAAACCATTGAGTTTTTTTATAATCAAAGTCCTCACCAAGGGCAGGTTTTAATTCTTCTTCCCAAAAGCGGTCTTCAATTTTTCTTCCGCCCACAGTTTTTCCCAGGTGGCGGTCGGCACGTACCCCTTTTCCATGAAAATCACTTCCAGCAGTAACAAACATTCCAAGTTTTCTGGCAAGTTCTTCAAGTCTAAAACACTCAGAATTTCTTGCACCAGGATGAAAAGCTTCCAGCCCCATTACACCTTTGCTCTGGATTAAAGTCATAACTTCTTCCATCTTTCCAAGACTTACATAAAGTGACATGGGATGAGCAATAACAGGAACGCCGCCAGATGTTTTTATAGCTTCAATTGCAGTTTCAAGATTTTCGCCGTTGTGTGAAACATACCATTTTCTGCCCTTTGCAAAAAAACGGTTAAATGCATCCTGTCTGTTTTTTACGATTCCTTTTTTTACAAGAAAATCTGCAAAATGAGGTCGACCTATCTGGCTTGAAGTAAAAGATTTTTCTACTTCATCAAGCGTAAAATTATAACCATCATCATTCATTTTTTTTATAATCTGTTGATTACGTTCATGTCTGTCATTGTAAAGATATTCGATTACGTTTTTTAATTCATCACTGCATTTTTTTAAGCCAAGCCCAAGCAGATGAAATTCTCCTGTAGGCCAGGCAATTGTAATTTCGATTCCTGGAATGAAATTTATTCCCCGCTCACTGCATGCTTTTGCTGCTTCTTTTAAGCCGGCAACTGTATCATGGTCCGTTAAAGCCCAGGTCGTCAATTTTTTTTCAGCAGCATAAAACGCCGATTCTCTGGGTGAAAGTAATCCATCAGAAGCAGAAGAATGTGTGTGCAAGTCAATCATAAGAAAAATATAGCATATTATTTAAAAGTATGGTATTCTTTAGGTTGATTATAATTTATTGCGTTATAATTAAATGTGAGAGGAAAATATGCCAAAAGTAATGCAGTACAGCAAAGGATCTATCATTTACTTTGCAGGCGACAAGGACGAGCGAGTTTTTATTTTACAAAAAGGCTGCGTAGTAATTTCTACTACGGATATCGAAACAAATCTTCCTGTGACAGAACAGATTAAAACCGGAGAATTTTTTGGTGTAAAATCAGCTCTTGGAAGATTCCCTCGAGAAGAAACTGCAACAGTTTTAATGGATTCTGTATGTCTTTCCCTCACAGTGCAGGAATTTGAAACAATATTTTCTTCCAATAAAGCACTTATTATGAAAATGCTCAGAGTTTTTTCTAACCAGTTACGGGCAGTTCATAAAAAAACCGAAGAAATCTTAAATAAAGGTCAGGATATAAACCAACAGTCAGGAATGATGAGCGTAGCACAGGCTTTTTATCATGACGAAGCATGGCGAAGCTGCACAGATGTATGTCTGAACTACTTAAAAAGATATCCTACTGCAACAAATAAAGAAGCCGTTGCAAAGATGTACACCACGGCAAATGCCAGGGCTGAACGAGATACAAAATCTTACAATACAGAAAACGGTACCGATGCTTCGACAAATGATCAGGCACTAAAACTCTTTGAACTTCCAGCTTTTGCCAGATTTGCAAAGAAATATGAACCGGGGCAGGTAATTATCACGGAATTTGAGCCAGGCGACAGTTTCTACCTTATTCAAAGTGGAAATGTTCAGCTTGTAAAATGCGTAAACGGTCAGAATAAAAACCTTGACATTCTTAAACCAGGCGAATTTTTTGGCGAAATGGCTATTCTTGATAACTCCCCACGCTCAGCAACTTGTGTTGCTGACGGAAATGTACAATGTCTTGAATTTAATAAAGCAAATTTTGAAATTTTAATAACTGGAAATCCTCAGATTGCGTTGAACATATTAAAATTATTCTGCAAGCGAATTTATGACCAGAAACGTCGCTTTAAGATTTTAGTAATTCAGGATTTACAGGCACGTATTGCAGATGTATTCTGCATGCTTGACGAAATGTACCCTGCAGCAAACCCGAACGACCGTCAAAGGCGTTTTAATGTTACAACACAGGAAGTTGCCCATTGGGCTGGTCTTTCTCTTGAACAAACACGGGATGAAATCAATAGATTTGTTGTTTCTCACAAATTAAGTGTTTACGACACAAATATGATTGTTGCAAACATCGTGGATATGAAACGCATTGTTGACACAAGAACAATGTCTCGCCAGCAATAAAGCGATTGACACTTTTTCGACGCGTTAGTGATACGAAGGGTAAAGAGCGGACGCTCTGCAAACCCCACGCATAAAATGCGTGGGGTCGAAGGCTAAGGCCGAAGCCCGCAGTAGCACGACCCGCGGGATTTTTATACCGCGGGGAACGCCCCTAAACTTCAACATCTGCAATTAATTCAACAGGACAGTGGTCTGAACCAAAAATCTGAGTATGAATGTCTGCACTGATAAGTTTTTCTTTTAAATTATTGCTTGCTAAAAAATAATCTATACGCCAGCCTGCATTTTTTTGACGGGCAGAAAAACGGTAACTCCACCAGCTGTATATTTGAGCCTTATCAGGATAAAAATAACGGAATGTATCAATAAAACCGCTTTGTAAAAGTTGTGTCATCTTTGAGCGCTCTTCATCTGTAAAACCTGCATTTCTGCGGTTTGCGGCAGGATTTTTTATATCGATTTCGTTATGAGCTACATTTAAATCGCCGCACACAAGAACACCTTTTTTTTGACTGAGAGAAAGAAGATACACCCTGAAATCATCCTCCCACTTCATACGATAGTCTAAACGCTTAAGTTCGTTTTGAGAATTTGGCGTATAAACTGTAACAAGATAAAAATTATTATATTCAAGGGTGATTACACGTCCTTCTGCATCATGTTCTGCAATATTCATTCCATAAAAAACAGATAATGGTTTGTATTTTGTAAATATTGCAGTGCCTGAATAGCCTTTTTTTTGTGCATAATTCCAGTACTCATAATAACCTGGAAGTTCCATCTGAATCTGTCCTTCCTGAAGTTTTGTTTCCTGAATGCAAAAAAAATCCGCATCAAGTTTTATAAAATCCTCGTAAAAATTTTTTCCTGTTACGGCGCGAAGACCATTTACGTTCCATGAGATAAATTTCAATTTCATAATTAACAGTATAGCAGAGGTTTTAAATTTCTCACAGAGGAAGAATCTGTATATTACGCTTTATAAATAAAAGTAAATTTAAAAAAATCGCATTTTATGCTTGACAAGATTATATTGTATCAAATATATTGTATACAACAGAAATTAAACGGAGGTTTCTATTATGGCAATTTACGATTACAAATTTAACGATGGCAAAGGAAACGAAGTTTCTATGGAAAACTACAAGGGCAAAGTTCTCCTTATCGTTAATACAGCTACTGGTTGTGGTTTTACTCCTCAGTATGAAGGTCTTGAGCAGCTTTATGAAAAATATCACGAACAGGGACTTGAAATTCTAGACTTTCCTTGCAATCAGTTTGGAAATCAGGCTCCAGGCACTGACGAAGAAATTAAAGAATTCTGTACATTCAAATATCATACTCAGTTTCCTCAGATGCAAAAAATCGAAGTAAATGGAGAAAATGAGCTTCCTCTTTACACTTATCTTAAACAGCAAAAAGGTTTTGCAGGATTTACAGGTGTAAAAGGCGCCCTTATGAATGCAGTCGTAGGTAAAATTGACAAGGATTTTAAGAACAATGCTAACATCAAATGGAACTTTACAAAGTTTTTAGTTGACCGCAATGGTAACGTAACTGAACGCTTTGAAAGTACTACAGAACCTAAAAAAATCGACGAAAAAATCGCAGAATTATTGTAGATTAAATAAAAATTACTGCCGTATCAGGAGAATGAGTGTTACGGCAGTAAAAAGGAGGCAGCAGTTATGATATATGATGTAGCAGTAATAGGCGGAGGTCCTGCAGGAATTTCCAGCGCACTTTACGCACACAGGGCAAACTTAAACGTAATCGTTATTCACAACGGTCCTGCGGCCTTAGAAAAGGCTCACAAAATCGAAAATTATTACGGTTTTCCAGAGGGAATCTCTGGACCAGATTTGTACGAAAACGGCATAAAGCAGGCACAGAATCTTGGAATAAAAGTAATAAAATCAGAAATAACCCATATGGCAATGGAAGCTGACAAAACATTTAGTATCACTGCCGGCTCCGACAAGGCAGAAAAAATCCTTTCAAAAACAATAATTGTTTCTACAGGCAATAAAAAATTACGCCCGCCGATAAAAGGCGTTATTGACTACGAAGGGCATGGGGTAAGCTACTGTGCAATCTGCGACGCTTTTTTTTACCGCAAAAAAGACGTCGTTATCATCGGAAGCGGAAAATTTGCCGTTAGCGAAGCAGATGATTTAGTAAATGTTGCATCTTCCGTAAAAATCCTTACAAACGGAGACAATGTAAGTGCAATAAAGGCAATTGCAGGCGAAAAATATGCAATCGACACACGCAAAATCACAGAAATAAAAGGCGATGAACTGACAGGCAAAGTCAATTCCATTGTTTTTGAGGATGGCGAAGTATTAAAAACAGACGGAGTATTTATAGCCTTAGGAGAAGCCGGGGCCGTTGATTTTGCAAAGAAAATGGGTATCATCTTAAACGGCGACAGCATAAAGGTTGACGATAAAATGCAGACAAATATAAAAGGGGTCTTTTCCGCAGGAAACAGCACTGGCGGACTTTTGCAGGTAAGCAAAGCCGTTTATGAAGGTGCTGTTGCAGGACTAAGTGCGGTAAATTATCTTAGAAGTATGAATGAGGCATAACGATGAGTGAAACATACGATTGCTTAAAACTTTCAAACCAGCTCTGTTTTCCACTATATGCTGCAAGCAGAGAAATCAACCGAAGATATACTCCCCTGCTAAAAGAACTTGGTTTAACATACACCCAATACATTGCAATGATGGTTTTGTGGGAAGAAAAAAAAGTTACAATCGGGGAACTTTGCAAAAAACTTTTTCTTGATACAGGAACTCTTTCTCCCATGCTAAAAGGAATGGAAGAAAAAGGCTACATCAAACGAATACGAGATAAAGCAGACGAACGTGTGGTTAACATCGAAATTACAAAATCAGGAGAAGATTTAAAAGAAAAAGCAGTTTCAATTCCAGCTAAAATCGGTTCATGCATAAACATTTCAAAAGACGAATCCGAAAGCCTTTACAAAATTCTTTATAAGCTGCTCGATGCTTAAGTTTTTAAGGGCGTCTGTCATTCCCGTGCCGCTCATGACACCGGGTGCTTCGTGGCTACGGCGTCTTACGCGCCTTCGGTGCCCTGCACCCGCTAAAGCGGCCACTACGCCCCCTGACGCTTTTTATTATTCCGCCGTATTTTCACACAATTCTTCGTCTACAGCTTTTAATTCTCTTTTTACAACTTTAACAATCATACAAGCAAAAAAAACAAGTAAAGCAACAAACAGACATATACCGACAATTTTATATGTCAAAGAAGCCTTTGCTCCAAGGAACAACACTAAATAATAAAGTGTTGAGCAACTTATTAAAGCTGCAAGTGAATCATAAAAAGCAAAATTCTTAAAAGGAAGTTTTACAAATCCTGAACAAAGCCACAGTGTATTTCTAACACCAAACGGAATAAAGCGTACAACTAAAAATGTCCTGAATCCATAATCATCGATAGTTTTAGCAACAAGTTTTCTGCGGCGAGGAGTAAGCTTTTTTCGTATTTTTTTAAATTGGAACATTCCCTTGCTGACAAGGCGACCGAACCAGTAACACATTATATCACTGATAAAAATACCACAGTAAAGGGCAATCCAGTTAGGAATAATCAAAGAATGATCCGCAAAGGAAATTCCTGCCGAAAGAATGATTATAGCATCTTCCGACACAGGCACATTTACACCTGCAAGTAAAAGAATAAAAAAAGAAGCAAGAGGCCAATAAGTAATATATGTAGTAAAAGTATTAACTAAAGAATCAAGCATAAAATCAAAACAACTTGTTATTAAATTTATTCTATTGTCCACAAAAATGGCTTTAGTTGCAAGGGATTTTTTTAGGTGATAAACTGATAAAAACAATAAAATATACAATAAGGAATTGATATGCTTGGTGTTTATGATTACACAGTTATTTTAACTTATCTTTCAATTGTTTCTGCCTGCATCGGAATCGTTATTTCTTTTAATCCTCAGTTGATTCTTGCAGCAATAATCTGTCTTATGGTTTGTGGCTGTCTTGACGCTTTTGACGGCAAAGTTGCTCGTTCTAAGCAGAACAGAACTGATTTTGCAAAAAAATTCGGGATTCAAATTGACTCGCTGTCAGATGTTATTGCTTTTGGTGTTTTACCAGCATGTATCGGAATCAATCTTATTAAAACTTCAAGATTTTTGGAAAGATTAACGACAAAGACACATCACTATACATACTTAAAAGATGCACTTTTTATAATCTGTATTCTTTATGTTTTAGGTGCTGTTATCCGCCTTGCATATTACAATGTACAGGAAGAAGAAAGACAAAAAGAAGAAGACGGAAATCGCGAGTTTTTTAACGGAGTTCCTGTTACAACAGCGGCAATTATTTTTCCACTGATTTATTTAATTCAGATGGCAAATAAACTTGATCTTACCATGGTATACATGTTTTTTATGTTTTTAATCGGTTCTCTGTTTATCTCGGAAAAACGGATACCAAAACCTGGTTTTAAACATCTGATGATTTTAATTATCTTAGGAATTCTAGAAGTTGCCTTAATGGTTGCCATTAAAATTTTTTATACACTGCATCAATAAAAAAAACGGAGCGAAAGCTCCGTTTTTTTTATGCTATTCTTTTTACTTTATTTCAAGTTTTACATCAGAATATTCGATGTATGCAGAGCGGGAAGTATATAATCCTGCATAAACCCATTTAGCATCAACTTCTGTAAGCTTTACATTAAAGGTTGCAGAGTCTTTACCGAACGTAACTGTATAGGTGTCTCCAGCCTTTTTTATTGAAAGAGGAATTTTAGTTCCGCTTGTTGGGAAAGCCTGTTTAGAAACTGTATTTTCAGAAAGAGAACCGTCAAGACGGGCAAATGTAGAAGTCCAAGCACCTTCACCTTTGGCAAGTTTTAAACATCCAGCTGCTACGTAATCAGATTTTACCTGATTGTCATATTTATCAATATGAACATCATCGCGAACCATAAGTCCAAAAGAAACCTGATTATTTTTTGTAGCATTCATTACTGTTGCTGTTGCAGAAATTGTAAAATCTTTATTTACAGGAATCTGCTGGAAATAGAATGCAAGGCCATCAGAACCAGAAGCGATTTTACCAGCAGCAGTTTTACCGTCTTTTGTACCAGAGTGAATTATAACCTTTCCGTTTTCCTCATAAATTTCATACAAGTCAGGATTAGCGATTTTTTCAATACCACCCATGTCACCGAATACAGTTCCGTACCATGGAGCTGTTGTTTCAAAATTGCCTGATTTTTCTGCAGGAGTAAATTCTGTATATACTGGAATTACATATTTTGGATTTGGAACCAAAATGTCTTCACCAGGTTCTTTGATTTCTTTTGCAAGAAGTTTATTGAAATTTTTGTTTGCCTTAGCAGCTTCTGTTATAACATGGTATGCAAGAACGCTTGCCCCGTAAGTATTAAGATGAGTATTGTCTACAGAACCGCTTTTGTGACCAAGCCATGCATGATATTTTACTGTACCTTCATCACCCTTCGATTCATAAAGTTTTTTTGTGTAGGCAGTATTATCAATTACTAAAACACCTGTTTCTTTTCCTAAATCGCGGATTGCCTGAGCATAATCTCCGCCTGGAAACTCTGCTGTATCTTTTGTTACATGAACATAAGAACCTTCATAAGCTTTACCTGGTGCACGACGAACAATCGGTGTACAGAGAATTGGGGTAGCTTTTTTATCAAGAGCAAGCTTTACGTAGTTAACATAAAGACTGTTTTGAAATGAACCGGCAGTATCTTTTCCCCCATTAGGATTTGTATAGCGTGCTTCCTCAGTTTTTTCATCGTTATGACCAAATCCAATGATAAGGTAGTCACCTTTTTTTATATTATTTGCCAGAGTTTTGTAATTTGCTTCAACAAGAAAACTTTTTGATGAACGACCTGACATTGCAAGATTGATAACTTCAACTTTTTTAGGATTTAAGTAATCCTGAAGTTTAGTTCCTATACCGTAACGTGGATAATAATACGGATCAGAAAATGCAGAGAATGTTGAATCCCCTACTACATAAATTTTTGTTCCTTTTGTATTTGCAACAGAAGTAATTGCCTCAACTTTTTCAACTTTTTCGTTGTCTGCAATATTTTTTTCAAGTGCAAAAACAGATAATGACATTCCGACCGTAACAGCCAGAACTGCAGCAAATAGTTTTTTCATTTTGTTCTCCATTATATTAAAATGAATCATCGCAAGTTAGACGATGATTGTTTATTATAATTCTTTTTATAAAATTTTTCCATTTATGATTTTGTAATATTACTGATTTTTAATAAAAAAAAGACCCTCATTTTGAGGGTCTTCCTGCAGCCGCATATTGGTTTGCAAACTAATTTTGTACAGATGTTGTATTGCGTACTGTTACATCATGGGCAGAACCTTCCTGAATTGTAACAGGAGAAACAAGTGTTATCTTTGCTTTTTCCTGTAGTTCCGGGATAGATAAAGCTCCACAGTTACACATTGTATGAACAACCTTACTTAAAGTCATTCCAACGCCATCATGAAGGTGGCCTGCGTAAGGAACATAGGAATCAACGCCTTCTTCAAACGCCATTCCTTTTTTTCCACCAAGATCATATCTCTGCCAGTTACGGGCACGGTTAGAACCTTCGCCCCAATATTCTTTTACGTAATTTCCGTTAATTACGAGTTTATTTGAAGGAGATTCATCAAAGCGGGCAAAGTAACGTCCGAGCATTACAAAGTCTGCACCCATGGCAAGGGCCAATGTTACATGATAATCATGAACAATTCCGCCATCTGAACATACAGGAACATAAATACCTGTTTTTTTGTAATATTCGTCACGTGCTGCTGCTACTTCGATTGTAGCTGTAGCCTGTCCACGACCAATACCTTTTTGTTCACGTGTAATACAGATTGAACCGCCACCAATACCGATTTTTACAAAGTCAGCACCAGATTCTGCAAGAAAGTTAAATCCTTCTGCATCTACAACATTGCCTGCTCCGACTTTTATTCCAGGGAAGGCCTTGTGCAAATCTTTTAATGCCCTTGCCTGCCATTCAGAAAATCCTTCTGACGAATCAAGGACAAATACATCTGCTCCTGCTTCTAAAAGTTTTGGAACACGTTCCATATAGTCTCTAGTATTAATTCCTGCACCTACGATATAACGCTGTTTTGAATCGAGGAGTTCAAGAGGATGAGCCGCATGAGTTGAGTAATCCTTACGGAATACGAGGCTTACAAGATTTCCGTTTTTATCTACGATGGGAAGCTGATTAACTTTCTTTTCCCAGATAAGTTCGTTAGCCTCACTTAAAGTAATTCCATCTTTACCTGTAACTAAATCTTTCAGACTTGTCATATAATCTTTTACTTTTGAATTTGGAGCACAATGACCAATTCTAAAATCTTTAGAAGTGATAATTCCTAAAAGTTTTCCATTCGCACTTCCATCTTCTGTTACTGCGACTGTTGAATGACCTGTTTTTTCACTTAGGGCAACAACTTCCTCCAGCGTCTGTTCCGGGCGGATATTTGAATCAGATGTAACAAATCCAGCCTTATATGCCTTTACCCGTGCAACCATTGCTGCCTGATCTTCAATTGTCTGGCTGCCGTATATAAAACTAATTCCGCCTTCTTTTGCAAGTGCAATTGCAAGTTTATCATCAGAAACAGCCTGCATTACGGCACTTACCATAGGAATATTCATTGTTAAAGGGCATTTCTCGCCTTTCTTTTTATTGTATTTAACAACTGGAGTTTTTAACGATACCTTATCCGGAGTGCATTCTGCCGAAGAATATCCAGGTACAAGAAGATATTCACCAAAAGTGTGTGATGGTTCTGAAAAATAATAAGCCATTTCTGTTCTCCTACTCTGATTTTCTGTAAATTTCTTTTGTGTAATTGAACTATTATACAAAATTCAGTTAAATCATTTCAATAGTTTAAGAACATAAGTATATGAGCGTAAATCATTTTTAATTGTTATTTTTTCTTCTTCTTTAGTGATTTCTTCGATGAGTTTTCCATTTTTTATGAGCTGACGTTTATTTCCTTGATCAACAAAATCAATTCCATATTTTTTATAATGCTCTTTTAGAATCGTAGAATCCGCATAGACATTTTGTAAGTCAAGAATTATATACTCACTTTTTAAATTCTTCGGAAAGAATGAACTGTCCATAATGCACTCTTGCCCGTCATAAAAAACAGAGCCTATTTGAATTCCCATTTCATTGACCATTAAGATTTCTATTTTTGACTTGTCTGCCGAAAGAATAAGAAAGGAAGAAAAACTGTTTTTACCAAAATTTCCTTCGAAAAGCTGCATTTGCTCTATATTTTCAGTAATACAATCTGGTGAAAGCAAATCAACTGGAATTGTGTCCGTAACATAGACTTTATTGAGTTTCACTGCATTTTTATTAGACTGACAGCCAGCCAACAAGAATAATATCAGAAAAACTGATATACGGTTTACAAACACTTTTATCTTACCTCCAGAAAAAATTTGTACTCCTAGGGGAAGGCTTTCTCCTCACCTATAAAATCGCACAGAAAAATGCAGTTGCAAGTCCGCTAAATATGGCAAGTCCTATTACGTGAACCGGCACAAAAGAACTTAATGCAAGTGCTCCAAAACTTATGGCTGTAGTAATAAAACTTAAGCCAATTGCAAAGGTTTCAGTTGTGTTCTCTTTATTTTGACTTTTGTAAATAACATAATCAAGTCCAAGTCCGAACACAAGTATCATTCCCGTAATGCAAAAAAATTCAATTTTTAGACCGGCAAGGACAAACACCGTCAAAATTACCAGTACACTCAAAACCGGTATAGAAATAATTTTTAACGTTTCTCTCCAATTGTAAAAAATCTTAATGATTAAAAATATTATTACAAAGGCAAGAGCAAACATTATTACAATCAGTTCTGTAAGTTTATCAAGAGACAGGCTTATATCCTTTACTTTGTTTTCAAAACAGACTCCATCGAACGTGTTACATAAATTTTTATAAAAGAATTCATCGCTTATAGCTGAAGGCAAAATGATTGAGTAATATTTTTCTTCAATCTTTCCAATCCAAAGCATTTTTAAAAGTGAATTTAACGTGTCTGGAACAGCTGCATCTACCGTAACGAATTTTTTCTCAGCATCTTTTAATGTATTTTTGTAGTTTTGTGCATCATTTTCTTCAAAACCTAAGTTTTCGAACTGTTCATTAACAAAAGGAAGAAGAAGTTTTGAGCTTTCAATCGATTGCTTTTGCATCTGTACAGATGGTATAAAACGGGATGTACACAGATATTTATCTGGCAAAATCGAAGCAATGTTTTCCTCTTTTTGCAAAAGTTCTTCTTCGCTATCGGCACTCACAATAATCCAGCTTGAAGGGCTGTAATCTAAAATCTGATAGGCTTTAATCGTATCCTCTTTTAACCTGCCTTCCATTTTGTAAAGATTTGAAATATCGTTTTTTACCGACAATTTTTGCCTGTTAAAAAAAAGAATCGGAATGCAGACACTAAAAACCGCAAGAGAAAGCAGCCTTCCTGCATATTTTTTTGTCTTTGGGGTAAATGTTTTATTAGAGAAGTTTTCTATTTTTTCAATAAATTGAATTCCTCTTTTTTCTCCTGCAGGAAGGTTAAAAACTGGGAAAAAACCAGCTGTCGTTAAAAATGAACTTAAAATTCCTGAAATGCTGAATACTGCCATCTGCTTTAAAAGCCCAAAAGGCGCAAACAAAAGCATTGCAAAACAGATTTCTGTTGACACAAGAGAAAGTAAGAGCCCCTTAAAGATGTGATGGCGGATTTTTGCAGTTGTATCAAATTCTTTTGATGCCTTCCAGTTTATAAAATAATGAAGGCTGTAATCGATACATGAGCCAATTAATGATGTACCGAAAACAAGTGATGTCATGTGTAGCCCGCCAAAGATAAAATGTGTTGCACAAACAGCACTCAGTATTGAACATAAAATTGAAAAAACACTTAAAAAAACAGGGAAAGGTGATTTAAAGACAATAAGCAAAATAAGGATAACAGCAATCATGGAAACCGTCGATATTACAGAGATTTCAACAGATGCAGAACTTGAACTTTTGTAACTGTGAAAAGGAGAGCCATAAAAAACAAAATGCAGTTCATCATTTTCTAAAGGCAAAAGATTTTCGTATATAAGGGGAATAGCATTTTCTTTATCTGCAAGACGGGCCGCTTTTTCGTTTAGTTCACCGCGAATCATTACATACCATTTATCATTAAAAAATCTTGCAAGAACACCATCTTTAGGCGAAAGTTTTGTTCCAGAATCTGTAACAGCAGAAAGATAGTTTTTTAGATTTATTTCATCAAGTAAAAAAGGGTCTTCAGCAAGATTATCAAGAGAAGTAAAAGAAAACCCTCCGTAAACAGTTGCAAGTGCATTCTGCGCGTATTTTTGGGCACCGTCCTTTGCCCTTAAATTATTTTGAGTCTGTAAATCAAGCAGGTTGAAACGATATTCACGCAGAAAGTCATAAATTTCAGAAAAAGCCGATTCATCTGTGTATAAAGAAAGTGAATTAAACTTGTCCTGTCTTTTTTTTAAAATTTCAAATGCTTTTTGGGCACCAAGCTTTGCCTGTTCAAAATCAGTATGCTCACTCAAGATAAAAATACTTCTTGAAGAATTCTGAGTAATTGTTTTTTCCGCTATTTTAATCGCTTCGTTTTTATTCGCCGAAGGAATCATATTTGTAAAGTCAGCGTCAAAAACCAATCCTTTTGTAAAAAAAAGCGAAATACAAAACGCTATTAAGATAAGGGCATGGTATGCAGCCCAAATACAGAACCACGTTTTATTGGAAAAAACTTTTCTGTTCATTATTCAGTTCCTGAAAATAACTCTGATTAAAAAGCGTATATATGGTCAAATCAGTTTCGCTCTGAGAAATTGCAATTCTATCTAAAGACGCAGTTTTTTCTCTTAAACCCCCGCCCAGCTCAATTTTTTTTAATGCAGTAGAAATCGTTTTATCTTTTGGCAACAAAACTAATTTCCACTCTGAAGCTGAAGAATTAAAGGAATTAATCGTAAAATACTTTTCAAGAGCCTCTTTATCGCCGCTAAAAAGAGTAGATAAGGTTTGAGCAATTGATTTAAAAACTTCGTTTGAGTTTCCGTCTGTAACTGTTTTTGTACCGTCAGAAAGAACCTGTATCAGAGAGGTTTTCGTTACAGTCATCGTTGAAGGAAAAGGTTTTAAGGTTTGCCACACAACGCCTGTATCGCAAAAAATATACTTTCCGCTTGCTTTTAACGGACGTTTAAGTTTTGAAGAAGTTTTTTCCAAAATAAAATCACCGCAGGTAACTTTTTTTGATGTAAGGGAAGAAAGGACATCACTTAAAGAAAATAAACTGCCTGTGTTCTGGGCAGAAATTGAACATACTGAACTAAAAAATAAAAATCCAATAATAAAAAAAACACGATTTATCTTCATATTAAACATAAGGGAAGAATACCATAATTCTTGCTTTAATAAAAGATAAGTGTTTACTGTGTTGATTTAAACTGCTCTTTTATTTCTTCCAGAACTTTTAAATCCCTGATTGCGTCTTCGAGAGGGCTTATCAATTCACTCTGCCCGCTTAAAAAATCCACAGCATTCTGTATCATACCGCTAAAGTAACCTGATTTTTTTGACATTTTTATTTTTTGCTTTGTAAGTGAATAAAAACCTGTATAAAGGGAACTTTCTTTTCTTAGCCACAATTCACCGATTCCATTTCCAATGCAAATTTTTCCCAAAGTTCCCAACACTTCTAACCTGAATTCAAAAAATTTTGATCTTCCGCTCATTACTATTTCGACAGAAGGAATTTTATCGGTTTTATAATGTGCATTAAAATTTCTTACATAACCTTTTTCATCTTTATAAATTCCGCGCACATCTGGGCACTCTAATTCAACTCCGAAAAGATAGCGTACAATGTCTACAAGATGTGTTCCGTCATGCAAAAGACTGTAGGCTCCGTCTTTTTCAAATTCTTCTCCATAAACACGAAGTCCTGAATCAAGCTCAGCGCGAACTGTCTGTATGTCCCCTATTTGTTTTATCCAATCCCGAACCGCCATATAGTTTTTATCAAAACGCCTCTCATGATTCACCATAACAGGGACATCATTTATGATTGAACACTCGGCAATGATTTCTGCTTCATCCATGTTCAGCGCAACAGGTTTTTCAAGAATAACAAGACGTGGTTTATACTCGATTGCTCGCACACATTCTTCAAGATGACTGTCTTCGTTTACGCAGACATCGATAATATCAAGATTCTTAACCTTTTCATAAAGTTCACTACTGCTCTTAAAGATTAAGCCAGGTGATTTACGTTTAAGAACATATTTTCTCCATTCTTCCAGATGCTCATCATTTGTATCAGCCGCTGCCACAAGATCGATATTTCTATTTTCCAAAAGTGCCATTGTATGGCTGGCAGGTTGTTCTCTTTTTTTATCAAACCCCAGCTTAAATCCAATTCTTCCTGTACCAATTAGCGCTGCAGTATATTTTTTCTTACTCATAATTCTATTATCGGATATTTGTATTTGAAACACAGTACTCCTTTACGCTAAAATAATATAAAAGAGGTACGATTATTATGGCGGAATCAGGATGCACTCATAACTGTTCAACTTGCTCATCTTCATGCAGTACAAAAGATTTTAAATTTCATCTACACCCTAAAAGCAGCGTAAAACACGTAATCGGAATCGTTTCTGGTAAGGGAGGAGTTGGAAAATCACTTGTTACTTCACTGCTAACTGCAAAAATGTCTCAAAAAGGTTACAGAACTGCCGTTCTTGATGCCGATATTACAGGGCCTTCCATTCCGACCGCATTTGGAGTAAACGGCGAAAATCTTTACTGCGACAAAGACGGTCTTATTTTTCCAGAAAAAACAGAATCAGGTATTCAGCTTATGAGTATGAATTTTCTTCTTGAAAACGAAACAGATCCAGTTGTATGGCGTGGTTCAATGATAAATGGATTTGTAAAGAAATTCTGGGAAGAAGTTTTATGGGACAATGTTGACTTTATGTTTGTTGATATGCCGCCAGGAACAGGTGATGTTCCTCTTACAGTTTTTCAAAGCATTCCCCTCGACGGAATAATCATTGTTTCAACACCACAGCAGCTTGTCCGTGTAATTGTTGAAAAAGCAGTTAAAATGGCAGCAACGATGAAAATTCCAGTTATCGGATTAGTAGAAAATATGAGTTATGTAGAATGTCCTGACTGTGCTAAAAAGATAAAAATTTTTGGCGAAAGTGGAGTTGAACAGATTGCAAAGGAATATCATATTCCTCTTCTGGCACAAATCCCGATGCAACAGCAAATCAGCACTTTAGTTGATAACGGGCGCATAGAAGACGTAGATTCTCAGTTTTTGGATGCTGCCGTTTCATTCATTGAAAAACTATAAAAAGTTTTGACATAAAAAAGCCGTTTCGTTCAAGAAACGGCTAGTCTTTGCAGATATTTCAGCTATTCTTTTTTATGTATTCTTCAAGATATTTCTTTTGTTCAGGGGAACATTCTTTATACTTAATTGTTATAATCTGTGTTAAATCCTTTATCTGATAATCAACACAACCATAATTCGAATCTGGATTCATAATAAGCAGAAAAGATGAATCATTATAATTAAAATCATCACAACCACTTATAGCAACCCACTGCCATGGCGCAACTTTTGAATTACCCGTTTGTGCAATCAAAAAATACGAATCCTTTGACTCAACACAACTTTTTATAAGTTTTGCAAATTCCTTTTGCTCAAAATATACATTTATTTCGTTCTCAATCCCTAAATTGGTAAAAGTTTCTGAAAGTAAATCATACTTAAATTGAGCCTGCTTTCTTCCATATTCGTCTTTTAATTCAAAAAGGTCAGAAGAATTCAGCATCTTTGGCGTTATGAACGGATAAATAGTACTGACTATGCTTACAAAACAAAAATAGAAATTTCCGATATTACCAAAATTTCTTTCCACAAATTTAAAAGGTTCACTGCCAGCTTCTTCTAAAAGTTTTCTAGTTGCCAGCGCTTTTGCAGCTGTACCTTCAGGAATTTTTTGATTTGTAACAAACCTATAAGTAGAAAACTGAGTAAGTTGTATAGGAGTAAATTGACCGCCAGCAAGTTTACGATTTACATCAGGCTTATATTTTAAAAGTGTTTTGATTTTTTCTGAGCTTAGACTATATGAAAGTAAATGGAGCAATGAAAGGTTATTTTCGATAGGCTCATCAAGATTTACTTTTTTCGAAGCAAGGAGCTTACAGGCTTTTTCAAAATTTTTGTCAGAAAAATATGCAAGTCCACAAACAACGCTAAGCCCAGCATCAGTTTTTTGATTTAAGTCTTCTGTTTTTACAAGTTTAGAAAATGTCTTGTAATCATCATTTAATTCTGCTTCAATAAGTGCAGGAAATTTTGGCTGTGCAAATGCACATACCGTTAAAAACGAAATAATTATTGCTGTATATATTTTTTTCATAATAAAAATAATATGTTATAAAAAAGGATTATTCAACAAGATAAACACTATGACCAAAAAATTAATTCTTGGACCAATGGCAACTCTTTCTCATGAAGCCTTCAGGCGCACAGTAAGCGATTTTGGTGGTTGTGATGAATATTTTAACGAAATGATAAATGCAGGCTCGTTATTACATCAAGGTCCATTTGAAAAATATTACATGATGAGCGGACCAGAGCCTCAAAAAATGGTCTGGCAAATCACGGGTAACAGGGCAGACTATATGGCAAACGCTGCAAAAGTTCTTGCAGAACTTCCAGGATTGGGAATTGATATAAACATGGGATGTTCTGCACCACAAATTGCCTGTACAGGGGCAGGAGTTTCGTGGATGACAAAACCTATCAGCGAAACGCAAAAAATGGTCTCTCAAGTAAAATCCGCCCTGGAAAACAGTGCAAAAAACGGACGAGTGGCACCAAGACTTTCTGTAAAACTTCGTCTCGGAGGAGAAAAATTTACAGACAGGGAATTTTTTGAATTTGCACGCATGCTTGTTAATGAAGGAGTTATGCAACTTACGCTTCATCCCCGCACTCAAAAAGAAAAAACTGCAAGGCACTTACCGCGCTATGAATATGCAGAACAACTCGCCCTTCTTTTTCCAGATATTTCAATTATCCTGAATGGTGAAATAAAAGACAAAACAAGTCTTGAGTATGCACTGAGCAAAGCCCCTGATGTAGATGGCGTGATGATTGCCCGTGCCGCAGCCCAAAAACCCTGGATTTTTGCAAAACTAAAAGGAATGCTCGAAGATAAAAATTTTGATATGCAGAGCATTGCACTGAAATTTATCGATGATTTGGAAGAATGTCAGCCAAAGGAATTCTGGCCAACAAGATTACAGAGATTTTTTACATGGTACTGCTTAAATTTTTCCTTCGGAAATTATTTTAAGACTCAAATGCTAAATGCAAAAGACAACGATGAGGCAAGAATACGCATAAAAGAATATTTTGATAAATGCCCTGACGACAGATTTAAAATCCTTTAAGAAAAACGAATAAAAAAATGTTTATAAACTCTTCAAAAATTCGCTTTTTAAACTTAAACAATTTATAATTAAATGTAGCGGATAATGAAGGAAATAAAACTTTATTTTTTATTCCCTTTTAGGAGTTTGCGTTGAAGTTGATGTTTTTGATTCTGTCTGCATTTTTTGTTGCAGTTATAGGAATCTGCTGTATTTTTCTAAACAAAAAACAAAATGAACTTGCAAAACACCTTCTCTATGTAAATCTTATCGGTATAGCTTCTACAGTTTTTTACGCTATTTCGATATTACGGATTCCGATCTTTTTTGCGTACCTTACAGCAAATCTTTATTATGCAAGCATTCACTGGCTTTTAATTTCTTTTGTAAACTTTATTTTAGAATTAGTAGAAATAAACCGACGGAAAAAACTGATACTGAACTTTGCCCGCTTTTGGGGGATATTGATTATTTACGACACAGTCTCATTGATTGTAAATACATTTACTCACCATATATTCAGTCTTTCACCTTTTTTTATTGATAAATCATTCTTTTTATGGATGCCTAGATATTATTCTCCATTTTCTTTACACTTGTTTTTCTGCTATATTCTTGTTTTTCTTATAATCGCCGTTCTTATATACAAAATTGCCGTTACGAATAAGTTTTACAGAAGAAAATACATTTCAGTGCTTTCACTGTTTATATTTGTTATTGTCTTAAACGTCAGTTTTCTTTTAACAAAGATGATATTTGACTGTTCCATCCTTTTTTATTGTCTTCTTTCTGTAACAGCAACATATTTTACAATTTTTTCTCTACCAAGACGCATTGAAGCAACAATGCTACAGCTTGTTTCTGACAATTTAAACAGCGGAATTTTCTGCTTTGACAAAGATAAAAACTGCCTTTATTCAAATAAAATGGCAAAACAGTTTTTTCCTTCACGCACACAGATATTAAATGAACTAAATTCTCTTTTACTGCAGCATCGAGAATTAGTAATCAGAAACATAGAAGTTAACAGAAACAATACTGTACAAACTCTGTCAGAAGAATTTAATTATCTGAAAGACACAAACGAAAAACTCCTTGGTTACAGTTTAAGGTTAACAGATATTACAGAAGAACTAAAAAAGGTAAAAATTGACCAATACAAAGCAACTCACGATGCACTGACAGATCTTCTTAACAGAGAAACTTTTTATTTAGAAGCAGAAAAAATAATCAGAAATGATCCTGATACTCCGCGATACCTTATAAGCACAAATATTAAGAATTTTAAGCTTGTAAATGATTTGTTTGGTTCACACTTCGGAGATGAACTCTTAAAGATGCAGAGTCAGATTATGCTTTCAGAAGAATACAAAGATTCTCTTTTAGGTCGCATCTCCGGCGATAAATTTGCAATCCTAATGAAAAAAACAGATTTTTCACCTTCCATAATAGAGCACACAATCGACAAACTTCAGCAGCTGACATCGGAACTTAATTACAAGCTCCATATCTTTTTTGGAATTTACGAAATTTCAGATCCCTACGAAAAAATCAGTTCCATGTATGATAAAGCAAGTTTATCAATAAAAAATATACAGGAAAACTATTCCATTTCTTTTGCCTATTATGATACGGCGCTTTTGTCTACCCTCATAAAAAATAAAAATATCGTCGCAGAATTTGACAACTCACTTGCAGATGAGCAATTTAAAATGTATCTTCAGCCACAGATAAGTGCAAAAGATGACAAAGTTGTCGGCGCAGAAGCACTTGTGCGATGGGAACACCCTGGAAAAGGAATTCTTTATCCCACAAGTTTTATACACGTGTTAGAAGATACCGGTTATCTTTACAAACTCGACAAGTATATATGGGAAAAAGCCGCTGCAACTTTATCAAAATGGAAAAGAATCGGTTTTAATATGTACATTGCAGTAAATATCTCTGCAAAAGACTTTTACCATCTTGATTTATATAAAATATTTACAGGTCTGGTTGAAAAATATGATATTGAGCCTTCAAGCTTGAAACTGGAAGTTACAGAAACAGTTTTAATGCATGATTTGAACATGCACAAAAAAATTCTTTCAAAACTTCAGGATTTTGGCTTTTCAATTGAAATGGATGACTTTGGCTCAGGGTATTCTTCACTCAATATGCTTAAAAACATCGACATTGATATCTTAAAAATCGATATGACATTTTTGCAAAAAACTTCTAATGAAGAACGCAGCAAAAAAATCATTCAATCAATCATAAAAATGGCAAAGAACCTTCATATGACAATCGTTGTAGAAGGAATAGAAGATATAAATCAGGCAGAATACTTAAAATCTTTAGGTTGTGATTTATTCCAGGGATTTTTGTATTCAAAACCTGTTGCGCAAAGAGATTTTGAAAAGAAATGGATTACAAAGGCGGTATTATAAAATATGAATTTAACCATGATTTCTAACATTTATGCTGTTTTATCGCTTTTTTGCTGCGGAGCAATTGCCTGGCTTATATATAAAGTCTCAAAATCAAAAATCGACATAAAGGAAAATGTCATTTTTTCGCTCTGCTCCATATCTTCCGCTGTAGTGTCCTATTCTCTCTTTTTATTTTCCTCGAAATATTTTAATGCCCTCTTTTTTTATTGTCTTTACCTTACAGGAACAGCCTGGACTGTTTACTCAATGTATACGTTTACCCTCGTATACACCACAAATTCACTCAAATTAGACTATACAAAAGTTTTTTTTGCGATCGGTGCATTTTTTGACACAGTTTATTTACTGGCAAACATGCGCGTACTGCATGTTTTTGATCTGGAACAGAAATTCACAGAATCTGGATTTTCATACTGGGGAGTTCATTATTTTTTCGGCAATGAAATCCACGTGGGATACTGTTACTTTACAGCCGTTATAACTCTTCTCCTGCTTATTTTTCAAACCTTTAAGGCTCAAGGATTTTTTAAAACCAAGTATATTACAATAATTGCAAGTTACAGTGCCGTCGCAGCTGTAAACTATATTGTTTACGCGGTTTCTCTTTCTGTAGATTTATCAGTTCTTCTTCTTGCTGTATTATCATTTGCAGTTTTTGATTACGCAATATCAAATTTTTCATCATATTTAGTAATAGATCCTCTTACGTCTATAAACGAAACAATACAGGATGCAATTTTATCTTTTGACTATGAAGGCAGATTAGTTTATCACAATAATGCAGCTAAAAAACTGTTTAATAAATCTGACGAAGATTTAAAAACTTACGCAGAACAATTCAGAGTTCTTTTTTTAGAGGATAAACCTAAAGAAATGACCCTTGAACTTGCGGACGGTGAAACCCATCATTACGTAACAGAATACAAAGACTTTTATATAAAAGATTCCCTTGCAGGTTCATATCTAAAACTTGAAGATAAAACAGAAGAAATAAAAGAATCTCAAAAAAGAAGGTATATAGCAACCCATGACCCACTAACCGGACTGCTGAACCGCTCAGGCTTTTTTCAGGAAGCACAAGAAGCCCTGGAAAACGGATTTTATAAAAACCCTATAATCATCTGTTCAAATATAAAAGATTTCAGCGTAATAAATGATATTTATGGCGAAATTTATGGAGATGAAGTACTAAAGACACAGGCCACAATGATGGCAAAATACGGACACCGCAAAAATATCAACGGACGCCTTGGTGACGACAAATTTGCAATTCTCATGGAAAAAAGTGATTTTAATCAGGAGTTTTTTGAAGAAGCTTTCAATCAATTAAGTGCCCTCACAGAAAATGGAACTTATCACATGTCAATTTCTGCCGGTGTTTACGAAATTTACAATAAACGAGAAAGCATTCAGTTGATATATGATAAGGCAAAAATGGCAATGGATGCCATAAATAACGATTATCAGAAAGTTTTTTCTTTCTATGACTCAACAATGATGGACAGGCTGCTTGCAGAAAAAAATATCGTTAATGAATTTGAACATGCCATAGATGACATGCAGTTTGATATCCAGCTTCAGCCAATAATAAACGGTGATGGACAGACTCTTGGGGCAGAAGCACTGGTAAGATGGAAACATCCAAAACAGCAGCTTTTATATCCAGAGGCTTTTATAAGCATTCTTGAAAAAACAGGGCTTATCTACAAACTCGACATGTACGTATGGGAACTTGCCGCCAGAAAACTCAAAGACTGGCAGAACAAAGGATTTACGGACAAATTCATCTGTGTAAACATAAGCGACAGAGATAAATATTTTATTAATATAGATGAGGTTTTGATTTCGCTTATCGACAAGTATAAAATTCCTGCAGAAAATTTCAGACTGGAAATTCAGGAAAAAGCACTGGTTGAATCTCCTCAAAAATCCATAGATATATTTTATAAATTAAAGAAAGCTGGATTTAAGATTTACATCGATCGGTTCGGAAGCGGTTATTCATCATTAAATATGCTAAAAGATTTTGAAGCAGACGGCGTAAAAATGGATACAGAATTCTTAGGCGAAGATGAACTTTCCTCAAAGAACAAAATAATTCTGGAAACGATGATTTCAATGGCTAAAGATCTTCACATGTCAGTTATGGCTGTTGGCGTAGAAACAAAATCCCATATCCAGACTCTGACACAATTAGGATGCTCTATCTTTCAGGGATTTTACTGGACCCGCCCCCTGCAAATACGGGAGTTCGAGTCCTTGTATCTGAAATAAAATCCTATTTTTCTATTGTGATGCTCTGATCCGCAGTAAAAGATTTTCCCGGCTCAAGGCTTATAAGGGCTGCTTTTTCTTCCCATTCATGTTCGGTATTCTCTGCATCTGCCGTACCATACCACGGTTCAATACAGTTAAAGCCATTACCGCTTACGCCTTCGCTGCCATTTCCGCCCTGCCAAACCATTACATACGGATATCCCTTACAATTTACTTTTACAAGACTATTATCTTTTGTATTTCTCAAACCAACCCAATCAGAAGTAATCTTTGTAAAGAAATGTCCGTTTCCAAATCCCGCATCTGTAATCGGAATAATTCCTGCTTCTTTTTCGCCGTAAAGTTTTGTAACAGGTGCAGTACCTTCTTCATCAACCGCAAGCTGTGCCCCATCGTTTAATAAAACAGTTGTCAAAGGCTCTTTTTTTTCAAATTCATACCTGTAGTCAGCATTTGTTGTTCCTTCAGGATCAGTATTGCGCGGACAGCAGAATGCAGTATGACTACCCAAAGAAAAGAGCATTGTAGTCGAATCTGTATTTGTTACTGTAGTTGTAAAGATAAGTCCGTCATCTTTTAATTCGTAATGAGTCTTTAAGCTGAATTTCCATGGAAATTTGTCTGCCGTTTCTTCATTTTCTGTAAGCTCAAAAGTGGCAGCAGTTTCTGACTGCTCAATAATTTTATGTTCCATATCGCGGCTCATTCCGTTGTTTACAAGATGATACTCTTTTCCCTCGTAAGTATAAAAACCGTCTTTTATGCGGCCTACATGTGGAAAAAGCACCGGTGCATGAAACTTCCACACTGATTCCGGTCCTTCAAAAACATACTTAGTTCCATCTTTTACGCTTCTAAAAGAATTTATTTCTGCCCCGTGAGTATTGAGTACAACTTCGTAATTTGAATTTTTTAATGTAATTGTCATATTATTCCTGCCTCCTTTTTTTATCGGGTAGTTCTATAATGCAAAATTTTTTATTTTTTTTAAAGGGCGTTCATCGTTCGCTTTTTAGGCTCACGACGGCGGGCTTTGCGCACTTACGCTGACGCTTCATTCGCGGACAGACCGCGAACGGCTACACCGGTGCTCCAATCCCTAACGCACATGGAGGTGCGTTATTTGGAGAAATTGTGTCAAAAGCGGTAGCTTTTGAGCCATGTTGTAAAAAACAGAACGTTTTTTACAACATGCCAATCCCTAACGCACAAGTCTCTCTCCTCATGACATTTTACTCATCTCATGTTAAAATTGACTCATGTACGAAATTGAACTAAAAGCACATGTGGAAAACCGGCAACAGATAATAAAAAATCTTGAGCGATTTGCAGACTTTGCAGGTGCAGTAGAAAAAGACGATACATACTATTCAAATTCTATCAATGGAAAAACAATAAAAATCCGCATCCGAAAAGAAACACCTTTTTCAACAACGGAAATTCCAAATGCTCCAGCAATTTCCGCTCATAAATCAGTTATTTTAACCTACAAACGCAAAGAAATAAGAGAAGAAAACGGACACGGTTTTGAGGTAAATGATGAAAAAGAAATTTTTCTTTCAGAGGCAGAACCTTTCGAATGTTTTCTGGAAGATACAGGCTTTAAAAGCACGCTTACAAAACATAAAATCGTTTTAACCTGGCATTATGACAACGCACATCTTGAGTTATGTACAGTTGATAAATTAGGTGATTTTATCGAAATCGAAATTCTTTCTGAGCATAACGATGAAAAACAAATAGAAGAAGCCCGGGAAAAACTCTTAAAGCTCCTTGCTAAATGTGGAATTTCGCAGGATGAAATTGAAAATCGCTATTATTCACAAATGCTTGAAGATCTGAAATAACGGAGGAACAAATGTTTAACAGACAAAAATATAAAAAACAGGCAAGGCTTCAATTAAAGGGAAGAAGAACTCTCACAGTTCTAATAACTCTTATCACTTTTTTAATCACTTCTTTAATCAGTTCAGAATTTAGTAGTAATCTTAAAAATAATTCTAACGGTTTTTCGTCAGATAATTCCATTGCAGAATCTTCTCGAAGCACTTTATCTGCAAAAAACTATTCGTGGAATTACGAATACAATTTTGGAGACTTTTATACAATAAACACATCCTCGCCGCAGGATTTTATTCTTTCCTTAATTTCCATTTCAATTATCGGGATTTTAGTGCTGGCTCAAAATCGCGTATACAATGAGTACTTTCGTGTATTAGAAAAAGTTACCTTTAACTTCTACCTTTCATCATTCAGTTACTGGTTAAAAGGAGCCCTTAGCATGCTGTGGTGTGCATTATGGGTAACTCTCTGGAGCTTTCTATTCCTTATTCCAGGTATTGTTAAATTCTACAGTTACAGGCAGATGTTTTATATTCTTGCAGAAAATCCTAAAATCGGGGTTTTAAAGGCTATGAATATAAGCAAGACAATAACAAAAGGCTTTAAGGGTGATTTATTCGTAATGGATTTAAGTTTTTTCGGGTGGTTTTTATTAAGTGCATTTACAGGCGGAATTTTATTGTTATGGGTAATTCCATATTATAATATGACATGTGTAAACGCGTATAAGGATATAAAAATACGCGCCGTAAAAACCGGTATAATCGAATTAGAGGATTTCAACTGATAATAACATTGGATTTTTCACCGAACGTAAATTTTAAAATCATCATAATATAAAAACGGAGAAACATAATGAAGGATAACAGTTCAAAAAAAGGCATCATAGTTTTAATTGCAGTTATAATCATCGCCGCAGGAACAGGAATACTAAAAAAAACAATCACTAGATTTCCGGGTTCAGCTTCTTTTACAGATGTTAGTGGCGAAAAAGTCTTTTCTCTAAACAAAGGCTCTAAACCGTATATTGCAATAGTGAATGTAACAGGCGTAATCCAGGAAAAAGGTCAGGATTACAACCAGCAATGGCTTTTATCAACAATAAAAAACTTAAAAAATGATGAAAAGAATAAAGGAATTCTTCTCTTTATAGACTCCCCAGGGGGAACAGTTTACCACTCTGATGAAGCCTATCTTGCACTTTTAGATTACAAAACCTCAGGAAAAAAAGTTTATGCATATTTTGGAACAATGGCAGCCTCTGGAGGATACTACATCGCATGCGCGGCAGATAAAATATATGCAAACCGCAATACGATTACAGGTTCAATCGGCGTAATAAGTGCAAGCACAGTGGATGCAACAGAACTGCTTTCAAAAATAGGCATCAAATCTACGACAATTCATGCCGGTCGTAACAAAAATATGCTCAACTACAACGAAAGCCCAACAGAAGAACAGATAAAAATCATGCAAGACCTCGCAGACGAAGCATACGAACAGTTTACGCAGATTGTCAGCAATTCACGCAGAATGAACATAAATGCTGTTCGTGAAATTGCCGACGGAAGAATTTACTCAGCCAGACAGGCCAAGTCAAACGGTTTAGTTGACGAAGTCTATACAATTGAACAGGCAAAAGAAGCTGTAAAGATTGATTTTAATTTTGATAATCTTTTATTCCGCTCTTATAAATACGAGAAAAATGAAAGTCTTCGATCCCTTCTTTTAGAAGGCATCTCCACAATAAAAAATCCGCAGACAGCTTTTAGTCAGGGAACAAGTCTTTTTTACCTTTATAAATAAAAATTTAGCAACTCAGATATTTCTGCCTATTCAATTTGGCCGATAGCCTCTGCAATCTCAAGCAGGTTGAGAGGCTTTTTAAAAAAGTGTTTTACTCCTAGTTCGCGCACCCGATTTTCTACATCGCTGTCTTCTAAGGCTGTTACAACAACAATAAGAGGTTTGCCAAAACTTGTATCTTCTTTTATTCTTTTACAAAGACTAAATCCGTCTACTCCAGGAAGGTCTAAATCAAGTATTAGGATTCCCGGATGATGTTCATTCATTAAAACACCTGCTTCAAATCCGTCAAATGCCTGAAAAATCTCAAAAGATGCTCCAGAATATTTTTTTTGAAGGAACTTTGCTATTACAGTATTTAACCCTCTGTCATCATCAACAATTAATATACTTTTTTTTGCAAGAACAGATGCAGAACATTTTACGGCAAGCTCTTCCGGAATCCGCATATTTCTGCTTTTCATGAATTCGGCAAGATTATCTGGATATACTCTATATTGACCGCCAGGAGTTGTAAATGCTTTTAAATGACCGCCTTTTATCCAGTTGATTGCAGTCTGATTTACAACGCCACAAATATTTGCAACTTCTAGAGCAGAAAAAACTTCTGGTTTATCATTTTTTTTGTTCATCTTATTCCTCAGATTTTTAAATTTTCATCACCATACCTTGACGCAGAACGTTGCTGTATGATGTTCTCATAAAGTATCGCAGTCGGTTTACATAACATCTTTTTAGACGCTGAGCGTCGAAGTATGCAAATCTCCTCACGAATCAAATCTTCCTTTCATTTCTTCCATTACTATTTTATACGAAAAACCTGAATCTATCATGAATTTAAGCAATTTTTCTCCAAATTTTCCACTTTTTTCAGCTTTTTTCAGTGCTTTTTGGCATAGTTCACGTTCGTCCACAGTAGAAAAAAATTCATCAAGGGCATTTTTTGCATCACAATTTTTTATTCCTCTAGAACATAATTCGGCTAAAAGTCTTAACCGCCCCTGTGGTTTTGATATCACATGATTTCGTATCCATGAATATGAAAACCTTACATCATCAAGAAGTTTTCGGTTTTCTAAATAATCAAGTGCAATTTTAACGGCTTTTTTTGAATGACCTTTGTTGTAAAGTTTTTTTTCAAGACCTGCCCTGCACTGCTCACTTCTAGCAAGATAATCTTCTGCTTTTTTTTCAGCCGCAAACGCAAGACCAGCATCTATAACGTCTTCTTCTTTTTCATCATAAAATTCGGCACCTTCAATAATATCAACGGGTGCAATGTGAGAAAGAAAAGACAGCCGAATAAAAAAAACAGGCCCGTCTTCCGTAGTAATTTCTACAACATCTGACGACGCCTGTTTTATTGCACTTAAGCGCATTTTTTGCAGTAAAACAAAAAACTAACGTTTAGAGAACTGGAAGCGACGACGTGCACCGCGCTGACCATACTTCTTACGTTCAACCATACGGCTATCACGTGTTAAGAAACCGTTAGCTTTAAGAGATGTATGAGCATCAGGATCAACCTGAAGGAGAGCTCTTGAAAGACCATGAAGACAAGCTTCAGCCTGACCATTCAATCCGCCGCCAACAACGTTGATTAAGATATCAAATTTATTCTCATTACTTGTAACAAGAAGTGGCTGATGTACGATACGAACCTGTTCTTCTGAATTAAAGTATTCAGCAACATCTTTTCCGTTAACAACAATTTTTCCACTGCCATCACGGAGGAAAACACGTGCTGTAGCAGTCTTTCTTCTACCTGTACCGATTGCAATATTCTTTACCATCATCGACTCCTAATTACACTTCAAGTGGCTTTGGATTCTGAGCCT
The DNA here is from genome assembly GCA_045534325.1 of Treponema sp. GTDB lineage: Bacteria > Spirochaetota > Spirochaetia > Treponematales > Treponemataceae > Treponema_D. The sequence continues at coordinate 40,316 of JAZSJM010000237.1, forward strand.
TCTGAGGAAAGTCAGAACCTGCATAGATTTTTACACTATCCATCATTTTGCGTCCGAGACGGCCGTTTGGAAGCATACCAGCGATTGTACGTGCAAGTGGTTCAGTTGGTTTTCTTGCAAGAAGTTTTGCAAACGAGTATTCACGCAATCCACCAACAAAACCTGTGTAGTGGCGGTAAAGCATGTCATCATTTTTGTTACCAGTTACAATTACTTTGTCTGCGTTGATAATAACAACGAAATCACCCATTGCCTGGTTTGGTGTGTAAGTAGCCTTGTTCTTTCCGCGAACAACTGCTGCTGCCTTTGCTGCAACGCGTCCAAGTGGTTTACCGGCAGCGTCAATAACGTACCAGTCGCGTTTCTGTTCGTAATCTTTAACGAATAAAGTTTTCATTTGTATATACCTTGTACTAAAAAGTCTCATGTGCCTTTTCTGATTTGCATCTTCAGATCATGCACCCGCAGATATTGAAGCTTTTATCTGCGCATATACGGGGATAATTAATATAAAATTTTTATGATTTTTGGTCAATATAAAAAAGTATCTTATGCTATTTTTTATATGGTTACTTTTGCTCTTCTGCCTCTTTTGCAGCTTCTATTTCTTCTTTGCGTGCCTCTTTTTTATCCTGAATATCTGCAAAACCGATAAACACAGCAATTATACCTGTAAGAGCAGCAACAATCGGCCCCATACCTTTTAATGCAGAGATTATGTGGTCTGTCCAGCCTAAAACCTGCGGGAGTGCTGCACATACACAAAAACCGATTAGAATTAATCCGAATAAAATTGCTACCATTTTTTACCTCAAAAACATTGTTTAAAAAAGATAACATACAATACCTGTTTATTCAAACATTAAAAAATGATAGTATCTTCTCTATGTTAAAAAATGAATCTTTTCGCAATGGAGCCAGACTAACTGTTCCAATTTTTTTTGGATATATTTCAATTGGAATTCCATTCGGTCTAATGGTTGTTAAGGCAGGCTATCCCTGGTGGATGGCATTATTTATGGGACTTACAATTTTTTCTGGGACCGGTCAGTATATCGGAATCGGCTTAATGGCAGCTGGTGCGTCCCTGCCAACTTTCCTTATTACGCAGTTTTTTGTGGGAATCCGCCACATCGTATATGGATTATCTCTCTTAAAAAAATATGACAAAAGCCTTGTCGGTAATTGGAAATATTTTCTGATTTTTGCGTTAACAGACGAAACTTATGCCCTTATCACTACATCAGAAGTTCCTGAGGGTGAGCATCATGGCGAATATTACAGTTTGATTGCAGGACTTGACTGGAGCTATTGGCTTTTAGGTAGTGTAACAGGGGCATTAATCGGAACAATTCTGCCGTTTAGTTTTGCAGGCGTTGATTTTGCATTAAATGCACTGTTTATTGTTTTGATGATTGAACAGATTAAAAAATCAAAGACACTTTTTCCTTCTCTATGCGGAATCGGAACAACACTTGCAGCAATCATACTCTGCAAGCTGAATATTCTTCCGTCACAGCAGGTTCTTATAGTTTCTCTCTCTCTTGGAATGGCGGCTTTAATCATTGTACGGGGGATTGTAAAAAAACAAAAAAGAAACCTAAAAAAAACAATACAAAATGAAGGAGAAGAATAATTATGGAAATGAGACTTACCCTTCTTCAGGCTATTATTTCTGTTATTGCCAGTGGTATTTTAATGTTCTTGCTAAGGGCATTTCCTTTTATACTTTTCAGCAAACGTGAACCACCAAGAATCATTCGTTTTGTGGAAAAATACATTCCTGCGATGGTTATCGGTGTATTAATAATATATTGCCTTGTCGACCCAAAATACATGACATTCACTTCTTCTCCTTGGGGGATACCGGCAGTTTTAGGAGTTGCTCTGACTGTTTTTCTTCATCTTTGGAAAGGAAACAGCATGATAAGTATTTTTGGCGGAACAATTCTTTATATGGTTTTAGAATACTTTATCTAAAGTTATACAGGCATGATGTTTAACACTACCTCACAAAATATAATTTTTATAAAAATATTAAAAAAGTTATAGACAATTTAACGTAATAATCTTATTTTAATTTTTATGCAGTTAAACTGTTTTTATTCAAAACCGCCGGAAGTCGGATTATAAAGTAAGAGGTACTCACATTGAACGGAAGTCAGGTTAAAATAGACCATGTGTCAAAGCATTTTGGTGATTTTATTGCCTTAAATGACATTGATTTTACCATTAATCAGGGAGAGTTTTTTACACTCCTTGGGCCTTCAGGTTGTGGTAAAACAACACTTCTAAGAATTCTAGCAGGTTTTGAAACCCCGGATGAAGGAGCCGTTCTTTTTGATGATGATAATGTATCAGACCTTCCTCCTAACAAAAGACAGTCAAATACAGTTTTTCAGTCCTATGCACTTTTTCCTCACATGAGTGTTTTTGAAAATGTTGCATTCTCTCTTCGCTTAAAAAAAGTTGACAATAAAACAATTGAAGAAAAAGTAAAAAAATATCTGTCACTCGTTCAACTCGAAGACCACATGTACAAAAAACCAAACCAGCTTTCGGGTGGACAAAGACAGCGGGTTGCAATAGCACGGGCATTAATAAATGAACCAAAAGTGCTTCTTCTCGATGAACCGCTTTCAGCCCTTGATGCAAAGTTGCGTTCAAGTCTTCTGGTTGAATTAGATCGCCTACATGATAAAATCGGAATTACATTCATTTTTGTAACACATGATCAAAGCGAGGCTCTTGCTGTATCTGACAGAATTGCCGTTATGAATAAAGGCAATGTCCTTCAGATTGGAACACCTTTTGAAATTTACGAAAATCCTGCTACACAGTTTGTAGCCCAGTTTATCGGTGAAACAAATCTTTTTGAATCAACTGTGGTAAAATGCGAAGGCTACAAAGTAGAAGGAAAATCCGATATCGAGCACATGGTTACACTAAATGTTCCTGCGCTTGGAATGCAGGCTCAGCTAAAAGGCGACACTCAGGCCACAAAAGAAGAAGATAAAAATATTCTTGTTACAGATTACGAGCACACTGACGAAGGTCAGAAAGTTGCATTTACAGTTCGTCCAGAAAAAATCCGCATAACGATTGAAGAACCAGATGTTCACGGAAGAAAAGATATAAATGTTTTCAAGGGAATTGTTGAAGAACCTGTATATACCGGCTTTCAGTCAAAATTCTATGTAAAACTTGAAAAAACAGGAACAATTGTAAAAGTCTTTAAGCAGCATACAAATTATCTTGACGACGGTCCTGAAATTCAATGGAAGGACACGGTTTATATATCTTGGTCGGCAGAAGACGGCTATATCGTAGAAGATATTGAAAAGTAGGTCTGCTTATGAAAGAAACAAATAAAAGCCCTCAGCTGAAATTTGCTAAGGCTGTAAGAGATAAAAAAATCAAAAAAAATAATCCAGGTCCAATCTATGCATGGCCGATGGGTTTGTGGTTTACAATCTTTTTTATAGTTCCTCTTTTTATCATTGTTGCCTATTCCTTTATGAAGCGGGATGTTTACGGCTCGGTAGTTGCACAATTCAGTTTAAAAGCATGGCAACAGATGTTAACACCAGCCTACGGAATAATTTTTCTAAGAACGTTGTGGATAACTTCAATTTCTACGCTCATAACTATTTTAATTGCCTTACCATGCGGATATGCAATGGCCAGAAGCAAACATCAGACGCTGCTGCTTATATTGGTTATTATTCCATTTTTAACAAACTCTCTTATCCGTATTTTTGCATGGATAACAATTTTGGGTGATAACGGCATTTTGAATATGGTTATAGGTGGATTATCCAACCTTTTTCATAAAATTACAGGAAATACACAAGCAGTTTTTGAACCTGTAAAATTTATGTACACAAAAGGTGCCGTAATAACTTTAAGCATATATATGTATCTTCCCTATGCAATTCTTCCAATTTTTACGGCTGTTGACCGCTTTGATTTTTCACTGCTCGAAGCTGCGAGGGATTTAGGGGCTACAAAACCTCAATCAATGACAAAAATCCTTTTACCAGGAATTAAAAGCGGTATAATTTCAGCACTTATTTTTACGTTTATCCCGATTTTCGGTTCATACACAGTTCCAAACATTGTGGGAGGAAAAGACAGTTACATGATTGGAAATATCATTGTTGATCAGGTTCAAAAAACACGTAACTGGCCTTTGGCATCTGCATTCTCGATGATATTGACACTGCTGTCTATGGCTGGAATTTTATGGATGATGTATTCAGGTAAAAAAGAAGCTGAACTCAAAAAACTCTCAACAAAAGAAGATTCTGGAATTGAAGAGAGGAAGTAAACTATGAAACATAATCCTTTTAACTATATAAGACCGCTTTTTTCAAAAAAGCCAAGCGAAAATTACCGACATGCAAAACGCGGCTGGAAAAGTCGTTCACCTCATTTCAGCTTTTCAAAAACAGTTCTTGCATTGTGCCTTCTGTTTCTGTTTCTTCCTCTTTTAGTAATTATCTTTTATTCATTTAACGCTTCAAAAGACACGACCTTTACAGGGCTTTCATTTGTTTGGTACGAAAAACTTATTTTTGACTCAAAACCGTTATGGAATTCACTGCTTAACAGTTTTATTGTTGCTTTTTCCTCCGCAGTTGTATCAACAATCCTTGGTTCTCTGGCAGCTATCGGAGTCAGCTGGTATAGGTTTACAGGAAAGAGCTACATTCAGACAATCAGTTTCTTACCTATGGTTTTACCAGAAGTAATCATGGGTCTTTCACTTTTGATTTTCTTTAGTGCGATAAAAATGAGTTTAGGATTATTTACAATTTTTGCAGCTCATACAACTTTCTGTCTTCCTTTTGTTTTTCTGATGGTTACAGCCCGCGTAGATAATTTTGATACATCAATAATCGAAGCAAGCCATGACTTAGGAGCAAATGAATGGCAGACTCTTACAAAAGTAATTATCCCTGCAATAATGCCAGGAATTGCGTCAGGATTTGCAATGAGCATAACAATGTCTCTGGAAGACTACGTAATTACTTTTTTAGTAAGCGGACCTGGAAGTACAACCCTTCCTCTTTATGTTTATTCTATGATTCGCTTTGGAGTTAGTCCTGTAATCAATTCTCTGTCGTATGTTTTAATAGCTACAATTTCCCTTCTAGCTTTTGCTTTACGAAAGGGCTTAAAAGGTTTTGCAGCGGCTCACTAGTTAATTAAAAAAAACTGCTCTGTGGGAGCAGATTATTAATATTTTTGGAGTTATGCGTTATGAAAATCGCCTCTAAAATTGTTACAGCAGCATTTGGTCTTATCGCTGCAATGGGTCTCTTCACTTCTTGTGGAGATGACGGAAAAACTCTTTATCTTTACAACTGGACCTCTTACACACCAGATGAAGTTCTTCGCGATTTTGAAAAAGAATTTAACTGTAAGGTAAAGGTAGACAGCTACGCTTCTAACGAAGAAATGTATGCAAAACTTAAGGCTGGTGCTAAGGGTTATGATATTGTTGTTCCTTCACAGGATTACGCATCAATCATGATTTCACAGGGAATGCTTCAGAAATTGGATCCTGCAAAACAGACCAATAATGACAAACTCAACCCTCTCCTTTCTAAAATGGCAACATACGATCCAAACTTTGAATATGCTTCACCTTATTATTTAGGAGCTGCCGGAGTATGTGTAAACAAGACTAAAGTTCCAGCCGGTTCATACGAAAGAAACTGGAATATTTTTGCTGACAAACAGTTTGCAGGACACGCAACAATGATGGACGACATGCGAGAAGTTGTAGGCGATGCCCTTACAGTTTTAGGCTATGACCTTAACACCCTTAACGATGACGAACTTGCAAAAGCAAAAGACTTAATCATAAACAGCTGGAAACCAAATCTCGTTAAATTTGATGCAGAAGGTTTTGGTAAATCATTTGCTTCCGGTGATTTCTGGCTCTGTCAGGGATACGCAGAAGTTGTATATGGCGAAGTTCCAGAAGACAAATGGGAAGAAACAATTGACTTCTTTATTCCTGCAGAAGGTGGTCCTTCATATCTAGACAGCATGTGTATCTTAAAAGATTCAAAACACGCTGAACTTGCCAATGAGTTTATTAATTACATCCACAGACCAGAAGTTTATGCAAAATTCCTTGATGCTTTCAACTTCCCTTGTTTTGTTGTACCAGAAGCAGCTCAATTTACAACAGCAAAACCTATGTACGAAGCTAGTCAGATGAATAACTGTGTTCTCAAACTGGATGTTGGGGAAGGATTGGATAAGTACAACAATATCTGGCAGGATATTCGTTTTTCAGAGTAAATAAAGTCTTCTTTAAGACAATTTTACGATAAAAGGCTCTTTTTACAAAAAAGAGCCTTTTTTCATTTTTAATTCTTTT
>JAZSJM010000030.1:0-4787 GCA_045534325.1 Treponema sp.
CTCATTACAGGAAAAAAAGGTTTTAACCTTGCGGCAATTCTTTTGTTTGGAAAGGACACTGCAATTCAGTCCTGTCTTCCTGCGTATAAAACGGATGGGATTTTCCGTGACAAGAATCCAGACCGCTACGATGACCGTTTGATTGTAGAAACAAATCTGATTGAAAGCTACGAGAGACTGATGGGCTTTGTTCAAAAGCATACGGACGACCGCTTTTTCTTGATTGACAATCTGGCAACTAGTGTACGCGACAAAATTGCCCGTGAAGTTGTTGTCAATACGCTTGTTCACCGTGAGTATTCAAGTGCATATCCTGCAAAGCTGATTATTACAAGAGACAAGCTTTATACAGAGAACTGGAACCGCTCTACAAAGTTCGGTCGGCTTACCCCTGATAATTTTACGCCGTATCCGAAGAATCCTATCATCGCAAAATTTTTCATGGAGCTTGGAATGGCGGACACGCTAGGTTCCGGTGTAAGAAATCTGTACAAATTCTCAAAAATCTATTCTGGTACTGAACCTATTTTGGAAGAAGGCGATGTTTTTAAGACAACTGTTCTGCTTGATGATGTGCAGAAGAAAAAAAATCGAGAAGTAGATGGCGAAATAAATGGAGATACGTTTACAGAAAATACAGAAACTTCACAGAAAATCATAAAAACTGTGGAGAAAAACTGTGGAGAAAACCCTAATACTGTGGAGAAAAACTGTGGAGAAAGTTCTGACACTGTGAAGAAGCTTCTTGCTGCTATGTGCGAAAATCCTTTTGTTACACAACAACAGTTGATGCAAATTACAGGATTGTCAAGGCGCGGTGTTGAGTGGCAATTGAAACATTTAAAGGAAAAGAACATAATTCGCCGTGTGGGAGCAGACAAGGGCGGTCATTGGGAAATAATACAGGCTACAGAGAACGGAGATAAATAAAATGGCAAAGAATACTGATGAAAAGTTGAACATTCAAGAAGCAATTACGGCATTTGTAAAAGACGATATTTCAAAAGCTGGAATAAATCTTTTTACTGTTTTGGGGTATGATACGAGTCTACAGGCTCCGCTGGATGATAAAACCTATGAAGAGTTCAAAGGGAATTACATTGAAAATTCTCCTAATGCCGAAAGGTTTAGTGAAGATAAGGCTATGACTAATGAATGGAAATCAATCGACATACTTTTTCAGCTCACTGACAATTCATTTTCAGGTCAATTACAGCTTTTTGATTCTAAACTTGACCCACTAAATCCTCAGTCATATTTATGTTTTGCTATAGAATTACACGGAAATGAATACACCAAATCTCAAATTGCCAATATAACCCGTGAAGTGAATAAATTATTTCCAATTCCAATTTTTATTGTTTTCAAATATGGAGAATATCTTACTCTTGCAATTATCAATCGACGTGTAAATAAACGAGACAATAATAAAGATGTACTTGAAAAAGTAACCTTAATTAAAGACATTGTTTTTGCGAAGCCACATAGAGCCCATGTAGAGTATAATGAGCTACTTTGTCAACACAAAAAAATCCACAGGTTTAAGGTGTAAAAGTTATACAGCCTGTTTGTATTCCAGCTCATTGTGCTGGAACCTCTTATGCAGGTGGCCTGCACCTGTGAAGTTTTGTTGAAATCGTGGTATAATGGGAGGGAGAGGTGCAAGATGTCAGAAGTAGCCTTTGCAGATTTTACCGAGCAAGCTCTTTCCCTGTCTTACGAACAGACAATCGACTTGATGGGCAAGCTGCTGGAGTCCTTGAAGACAAAGCGGCGGGAGGAAGCGTATGCCGACATGGAAAAGGTCATTGCCCAAAGCTCAATGAGTTCCATGTGGGAGGAGTTGAAGGATGACTCATGGTGAGATTTGGACAAGCGGCTGTACAGGCTGTGGGTGGCTTGACTGACGAGTAAGTGGCGTATATTGAAAAGATGATTAAGCCCATGGAGTAAAGGGAGCGAGAATTACGGAAAACAAGGTTTTGTGGATATAAAGTATGAATGAATTGAAGATAGAACGTGAGTTTCGTAAATTAGAGCAAGCTTTATCAAAGCAACGAAAAGAAGCCGGCAATGTGTTTGGACTTGGTAGCCGTACACCAATTGCAGTAACTGTACTCGTAAGGAAAAGTGGAGATTAAGATGAGGGAAAACGACTTGATTGCGTACGAAAAGACTAAAAACATTTTTGAAGACGCAAGACAGATTATAAATACAGCCAGGAGGAGAGCATACAAAGCGGCGGATACTTCTCTTATTATGCAAAACTGGCTTTTAGGAAAGCGTATTGCAGAAGAAATTTTAGAAGGTGAAGACCGTGCTAAATACGGAGCTGGCGTTATTAAAAATCTTTCACAAAAACTCACCCAAGAATATGGCAAGGGATTTACCAAAAACAACCTATACTATTGCAAACAGTTTTACGAAACCTTTCCAAATATTTTCCACACGCCGTGTGGAAAATCTCAAATAATGAATTTGTCATGGTCGCATTTTAGAGTGCTTTTGCAGGTAGATGACCCTAAAGCTCAGAATTGGTATTTGGAAGAAGCCGCTTCTGAAAACTGGAGTGTCAAGACCTTGCAGAGAAATGTTGCTACTCAATACTATTACCGACTGCTTGCGTCTGATAATAAACCGTCCATAAAAAATGAAATGCAGGAAAAAACCGCTGTCTTTAAAAACGATACTTTAGAGTTTATAAAAAATCCTGTCATTGCGGAATTTTTGGGCCTTACCCCAAATACAGACTTTTCAGAAACGAAATTGGAAAAGTCAATAATCACGAATCTACAGAAATTCCTTATGGAACTTGGTAAAGGCTACGCCTTTGTAGCCCGTCAACAACACATTCAGACCGAAAAAAAAGATTATTTTATTGACCTTGTTTTTACAACTACATTTTAAAATGCTTTGTGCTTATAGACTTAAAAATCGGCACGGTAACACAGCAGGATGTAGGGCAAATGGACATGTATGTGCGTATGTATGATGAACTAAAAAAATCAGAGGATGACAATCCTACAATCGGCATTATTCTCTGCTCAGATACCGATGAGGACATAGCACGATACTCAATTTAAAAAGGAAATGAACAGCTTTTCGCAACAAAATACAAAACCTATCTTCCGTCGCAGGAAGAGTTGAGAAATGAAATTCAGAAACAAAAAGAATTGTTCTATCTGCAACACTTAGACGACAAGGAGAACGAATAATGAGCGGACAAAAAGCAGAAATTTACTACTATGACATAGGTGACTATCTATCTCGTGAAGAGAAACTAAAAGTTATAGATGAATTCGGAAGTATGGAGAAACTTCCTTTTACAGGACTTACCCCAAATGAACACGGTGACTGGATTAGTAAGCGAAATGATAGATTTGGAACTTGGATTCCTATAGAACCGACATCAAAGTTTACTCAAAATAATCAAAGTTGGTTTGTTGTTCAGTCGTGTGGTATTCTTACTGCAAAAGATGCTTTTCTTTATAACTCTTCAAAAGCAAAACTATCTGATACTGTAAAAAAAATGGTCGATTTTTATAATGAACAACGAGAATTATATCAAAAATCGGCTGATAAAGACATTGATGAGGTAATCGACAAGGATTCTACAAAGATTTCTTGGTCTGATTTGTTTGTCAGAGATGCAAAGAACAATGTCGTTTATTCATTCGATAAAGAAAAGTTGTGTGAGGCATATTTCAGACCTTTTGTAAGACAAAACTTTATTTATGAAAAAAGATTTCTGCAAAGAACCTACCAACAATTAAGTCTATTCCCCAAAAAGGACTCAAGGAATCTTGTAATCTGTACATCTGGTATAGGAGTAACAAAAGCATTCACTGCTTTAATTTCAAATTTTATTCCAGATTATGAATTGTCTGGAAAATCTCAATGTTTCCCTCTCTACTGGTACGAAACCATCAACCCAGACCAGAGCTCGCTCTTCGGGGACGATGCACAAATCGTAAGGCACGAAGCAATCAGCGACTTCATTCTGGAAAGAGCACAGAGCAAGTACGGAAACAAAGTTCAGAAAGAAGACATTTTTTATTATGTCTACGGTATCCTGCATTCAAAGAGCTACCGTGAGACATTCGAAGCCGACTTAAAGAAGATGCTTCCACGAATTCCCCTTGTAAGCGACTTTCAAAAGTTCTGGGATTTTAGCAAGGCAGGACAAGAGCTTGCAAACCTTCACTTGAATTATGAGAAGATTGCAGCGTATCCTGATGTGAAGGTTGAAAGTCTCAAGATGGTCCATTATGAATCCCCAAAAACAATGTATGACATTGATGATGGAACACCTATGGCAGCGGAAACAGCAAGAAAACACTCTTCTAGCAAAGATGATGATTATGAATACTATGCAGTTCAGCAGATGAAGTTCCCGAAGAAAGGTCAGAGGGACACAATTATTTACAATCATTATCATACCATCAAAAATATTCCAGAAAAAGCCTATGAGTATATTGTAAATGGAAAATCAGCTATTGAATGGATTATGGAACGGTATGCTGTTACAACAGACAAGAAGTCTGGAATTACTAACAACCCTAATGACTGGGCTTTGGAGCATGAACAGCCTCGTTATATCTTTGATTTGCTTTTGAGTGTGATTAATGTTTCTGTGCAGTCGGTGGATATTGTAAACAATCTGCCGGAAGTGGATTGGGATAAGGAATAGAGAGGAGTGTGGGAATTGCTTTTATCGGGAAGAAGGTAAGGGCCATGGAGTAAGGGGAGCCTGCCTGTCTGCCGGCAGTCTGGCTCAGCTGCCGTGG
>JAZSJM010000103.1:0-9024 GCA_045534325.1 Treponema sp.
CGTACAATTGATTGCTTTGGTATATAGCTTTCTGGTATCTGGTCAAAATTATCCAGGAATCTTAAGAGACGACAGGCTTCTACATATTCCTTTTGTGTAGGTTTCACTGCCTGTAAAAGTGGACTTGCATAAACTTTTAAAACAGGAAGTTCATAGTCTAATGCGGTATTTAAAACAGCATCTGCATTATTTTGGAAAGGGAAGATATGGAGTCTTTCACCTTTTTGAACACTGTCCCACATGCTTATTGTCGCAGCAGCACTCTTGCCACGGAACTTTGAGTCACGTACGATGCGCCTTATAAGACGGTTGTCGCTTGATGGTACTCTGTTATGGTCGTTTAAGTTAAGTTGTGTAAGAGCAGACAGATAAATCTTAAATTTGTATTTGCTGTCAACTTTTGGTGTCAATTTATCATTAAGACCGTGAATACCTTCCATAATCAGTATGTCATTTGGTTCGAGCTTCATAGTTTCGCCTGTATAGAAAGGCTGTCCTAAATCAAAATTATAAGACGGAATTTGAACTTCTTTTCCGTTAAATAAATCATTCAGATTTTCGTTTAACAAAGGTACATCCAAAGCTTCTAGACATTCGTAATCGTAGTTTCCGTTTTCGTCTTTAGGGTTTTTATCTCGGCCTACATAATAATTATCAAGAGAAATTACTTTTGGATTATAGCCGAGCGCCTGCAAGTGAAGGGCAAGTTTTTTTGCAGAGGTAGTTTTTCCTGAAGAAGAAGGACCTGCAATAAGAACAACCTTTACATTGCCTTTTTCGTGAATCTGTGATGCCACTCGTGCGTAGTTTTGAGACTGAAAGGTTTCTGTAATGTCTATAAAATCATTAATTTTTCTTTCCAAGACAAGACGGTTTATATCAGCTGCTGAGGATACTCCGATTGTTTTTCCCCATTTCTTATAATTTTTATATACATTAAAGATTTTTGGATTATCAGTAAAAGCTGGAAGTTTTTCAGGTTCTTTTTCTGTTGGAAACTGCAACAGAAAACCGTCATCATATTGCTTTAAATCAAATACCTTAATCTGTCCCGTGTGAACTGCACATGGACCTTGGTAAATATCAGAAAAATCTTCAAGAGTGTTGATTAAAACATTTGAAGAACATCGATATTCAAGTTGTTTTCTTGTTTCAAACAGTCCGTGTTTTTCAAAAAGTTCACAGGCATCTGTATAAGAAAGACCTGCGGTTTTTATTGGTTCATCAGATTTTACAATTTTAAGCATTTCCTGCTTTATTGCTTCAATCTGCTCTTTTGTTACAGACTTATTGTCAAATGTATAATAGTAACTTGAACCTAAACTATGCCCGATAACAAGACGGTTTTGGGGAAAGAGTTTATGGGCAGCTGCTGCAAGAATAAAACAAAGACTTCGTCTGTAGATGGCAGTTCCTACTTTGGAATCCAGATAAACAGGTTCAATAACTGCATTTATATAAAGAGGAATGGCTAAAGAGATAATGTGATTGTTTAGGTTGATTGGCATTAGTTTTGAAATATGGCCGGAAAAGTTAGAGATAATCTGTGAACCAAATGTGCCTGGTGCACATTCAATTTTTTTGTTTTCAATTGTTAGTGTAATCATATAAATAATTGTAACACTTTTTTTTATGATTAAAAATAAATTGATGTAATAAAGTTTAGCTAAAAAACTTATTTCTGTGAAAGGAGGAATAAAGAAATTGCATTGTATATTTGGAAGCGTCTGTTAGTCATCAAGGTTAGGAATATGACGTTCCAGAGATTTCATAAAATCTTCTCCGGTAATACCTTGTCTTAAACTTGCAAATATACAGTTATCTCCTGCGACTGTTCCTAAAATTTCATCCATGTTAAGGTTGTCTAAGGCATTTGCAACCGAATTTGCCTGACCGCTGAATGTTTTTATTACAACCGTTGTTGCGTTCCACTCAATGCTGACATATCCGCGCATAAAATCCTGAATAAAAAGTGATTCATCTTCGCTTCTTTCGTCATCACCAGGAAGTGTATATACGTAACCGGCATGTCCGTCGCTAAGTTTGCCGACTTTTAATAGTTTTAAATCTCTTGAAAGGGTTGCCTGGGTAACTTCAAATCCTTCACTGTTTAAAAGTCCCAGCAGTTCTTCCTGACTTTTTATACGGTTGTTTTTTATAAGTTTTCGGATTGATTTTAGCCTTGTCGTTCGTTCTTTCAAGATTGTTTCCTTTAATTTTTTTTGTAATTATCTAAAAAATTGCTTTTAGTGTCAAACCGCGGCAGGGGTGGTAGCTGCGCTCTGAGGGCTAAATAGCCGTCAGAAGCGTTCCTTTGCCTTTGGCAAAGGAATGAAGCGTAAAGCGGAACAGCGGACGACCCGGTCTGCCTGACAGGCAGAGCCGCCATTATTACTAAAATAATTCAACATAGGTTTTTCCAAATCCTCCGTCTTCAGGAGAAGCAAATTTAAATGATTTTACGGCAGAGTAGTGTGACAGATAATTATGAACAGACTGCTGTAAAATGCCATTGCCTTTTCCGTGGATAATCGAAAAATTCTTAAAATTGTGAATCTGACATAAATCAAGCTGCTTTTCCAGGGCTTTTATTGCTTCTTCTTCCCGCATTCCCAAAAGACGCAATTCAAACAATGGTTTAGACTGACCCTGTGGATTGTCTGCAAGTTCAAGGCTTATTGTTGTATTCAATTTTGAAGGAGATGTGAGTGTAAGCAATGATTCTTTTATATTCATTCTGATTGAACCAAGCTGAACTGCCCATTCGCCTTTTTTTGTCTGTTCCAATAACGTTCCGTGAGCTTTTGTAAGGTTATAAATAACTTCTGCACCTTTTTCAAATTCTGCTGGAACTGCGGATTGCGCTTTTTCTTTTGTAACGAAAGATGAAAGAGCATCTTTTTTTAAATTTTCCAATTGCTCGTCGGTATAAGTGTTTTTTGCATTTGCGAGGGCTTCTTTATTGCTGAGTTTTTTCTTTGTTTTTTTTGTTGAATTATGCCCGGTTTTTTCTTTTGAAATCAGGATTCCATTTTCGCTTCTGAATGATGACTGAGCGATTTTCTTTTCCAGTTCAATTTTTTGATTTTCGAGGCGGATTTTTTCGTCCTGAAGGTTTTTGTCATTTGATTCGTTTGATTTAGAAAGTTCATTTATAAATGATTTTACGGCAAGTGTTTTTTCCCTGGTGATTTCGCCCTCCCTTATTGTTCGTACCAGGTTTTCAAGTTCCTTTCGTGTTTGCGAAATAAATATACTTTCTGCAAGATTTTCCCGCTCTTTTAATGAAATTTCTTCCTGACGGATTTTTATTAATTTCTGCTCAAATTTAAGTTCTTTTTCGATTAATAGAGATTCACGGGCTTTTGTCTGTTTTTCTATCTCGATTAATTCAGCATGTTTTTGTGTAAGTCCTTTTATAAGCGTGCTTACATCGGCTTGCTGCGTATTTATATAGGATTTTGCTTTTTTAACGGTCATTGCTGGTAAACCTGAGCGTTTTGCAATATCAAGAGCGTGGCTTTCACCAGGGATACCCATCAAAAGTTTGTATGTTGGAGATAGAGTAGTTGAATCAAAATCAACGCTTGCATTTATGCAGTTTTTATTTGTGTATCCATAATTTTTTAGGATTCCATGATGGGTCGTTACAAGAGTGAAGGCTTTTTTTTCTATAAGCTCATCTAAAACAGCCATTCCGATAGCACCGCCTTCCTGAGGATCTGTTCCACTTCCAAGTTCATCTAAAAGAACTAGACTCCTGTCATCTGCATGTTTTACTGCTGCCGCAATATTTTTCATGTGTGCAGAGAAAGTTGAAAGGCTTTGGTCGATGGACTGTTCATCTCCGATATCTGCAAATATTGAATTGAAAATCGGAAGACGTGTTCCAGCTCCTGCCGGTAAAGGAAATCCCGTTTGATTTAAAAGAGCAAACAGGGCAAATGTTTTTATGCTTACTGTTTTTCCTCCTGTGTTTGGACCGGTTATAATCAAAACATTTTTTTCAGGAAGAAATGCCATGTCTATGGGAACTGCTTTTTCGCCTAAAAGAGGATGACGAGCCTGAAGCAGGGCTGGAGGAAAAGTTTTGCCATCGCTTTCCGTGTCATTTAAAGCCCATGTACACTTATTGCTTAGTCCCCAGCGACATGCAGCATAGGTCTGGTCAAGCTTTATCATTAATTTTAGGGATAGAGTCAAAAATTCTTCAAAGGGAGAAATTTTTGATGTAAGTTCCGTAAAAATTTTTCTTGTTTCACTTTGTAAATGAAATTCCTCTTGAATCAGTTCATTATTTTTTCTAACCACTTCGTCTGGCTCAATAAAAATTGTCTGTCCTGAAGAACTGACCTCGTGAACAATGCCTGATATGCGCTTTTTCATATTTGCTTTTACGGCTAAAACCTGTCTGTCTGCCCTAAAGGCTGGAACATTGCTGGCAAGTACGGTGGATAAACTTGAATCTGCCGTATATTTTTTTAAAGCAGAAGAAATTTCTGTATGCAAATGTGCAATTTTTTCTTTTATCTCCCGGAGGGCGGGAATATCTTTTATGTTGCCGTCTTTGTCTATGATTTTAGAAATTTCAGCATTGACAGTTGATAACTGAGCTTGCGGCAGTTTTTGAGTCAACGATAACAGGTTTTTTATGGTTATTTTTTTTGACGCCGTGTTTATGGTGGTGATTATTTTAAGAGTGGAATCTGTAAATGTAAGCAGGGCGTAAAACTGATTTTGTTCCAGGGTTGAGCCTTGCGTTCGTAAAATCTTTAAGAAAGGATGCACATTGTCCCAGCCATTTAATTTTATTGAACTGTTATCTGTAAGAAGTTTCTCCCATTCCCTGCTTAAGGTTTTTAGCTCGTCTATTTTTTGAGAATCAGTGAAGGGAAGTTTAGTTTTTAATAATTCGCATGCTTCCTGTGATGAACAAAAAGAAGCAACTGTATCGCGTACCTTAAAATATGCGAGGTCTTCAAGGGTTTTTCTGTGCCACATTTTAATCTGACCAGCTGCCTGTACGTATTTCTTCTGATATTCTCTGCCAGCTTTCAAATCTCTCTTCTGAAATTATTCCGGAATATACGGCCTCAAGGATTTTACATCCGCTTTCAGAAGTGTGCGTGCAACTCATTCCAAAACTGCATTTTCCGATTAATGGTGCCATTTCCCTAAAATACATGGCAAGGCTATCTGCACTTATGTCATGGAGTACAAAACGTCTTACACCTGGGGTATCAATTATGGAAGCAACCGGACCATGGATTCCGCCTGTAAGGGATTCGTTTAATTTTATGTGCATTAAAGTTCCCTTTGTTGTGGTGTGGCTTCCTTTTCCGTATTTTTTTGAGAGGCTGCCGGTTTTCAGGACAACAGTGTCATCAAGAACATTTACAAGTGATGATTTTCCGACTCCTGACTGCCCTACAAGAGCCGACAGCTTGTTCTGAAGCATTCCTGCAAATTCAACCATTCCTTCCCCGGTTTTTGCGGAGATTCGTATGACTTTGTAGCCAAGTTCTTCCCAAATAGAAAGCCTGTTCATAAAGTCTGGGGATTGTGCCATAGGAAGATCGCATTTATTTACCAAAATTATTGGTTCTATTCCCTGATATTCTGCTTGTGCCAGTTCTCTGTCAATAAAGCGGGGGCGGAAATCAGGTTGCTCTGGGGTTGTAACTAAAATTATGTAATCAAGATTGGCTGCGAGAAGCTGAGGAGCTCGTCCTTTTACGTTCCATCTTACAAAAGCATTTTTTCTAGGAATAAGATTTGTAATCTGACCTTTTTTGTCTTCGATGCTGTTGATTTGTATTTCGACTATGTCTCCAGGAGCGAGGGGGTTATAATATTTTTTGTCAGATTTAAGTCGTTTACTTTTTAATGTACAACTTCGTATAAAAGAGGAGCCGTCATCGTCAGAAATTGTTTCTACTTCAAAAATGTTGTTAGAACCGCTCAAGACGGTGCCAGTTAATTGATTCATATATTTTTATTTTACGGTAGAAAGAATGTTTTTGCAAGAAAAAGGGCGTTCCCTAAATGCGTTTCGCATTTAGGTCGCTGTATTCGCCCTTCGCGCTAGGCGCTCATTGTCCTCGTCGTTTCACTCCTGCGGTCAACTTCGGGGCTTCTCCAGCTAACGCACTGTTAATCTTGCAGTTTCTTTTCCATACTGACATGAATAACGCCTTCTTCAAGAAATTCTTCAGAGGTAACGGTAAAATCAAGTTTTTGATAAAATTGAATAGCTTGTTTTTGAGCATCAAGAATTATTTTTTTGCATCCATATCTATTTTTAAGCTCGGCAGCAGCAAAGTTTATCAGTTTTGTTCCAAGCCCCTGATTATGAACAAGGGAAAGAACTCTCCCGATTTTATAACAGGATGAATTAATCTTAAATGCCCTTAAATATGCAGTAATTCTGTTTTTTTCTAAACAAAAAATGTGTAAAGCATGAATATCTTCTCCGTCAGGGTCTATGCAGTTCATTTTCTGTTCTTTTATAAAAATTTCAGCGCGTGAACGTAATATTTCATAAAGCTCATTTTTCGTAAGGGAGTCAAAGTTTTTTATAAAAAAGTCCATGGGTAATTATAAAGAAAAAATAAAAATGGTGTAAACATGGAAAAGATGTCCGCCATCCCTGGCGGCTATTCCTCCCGCAGGTCGGCGCTCACTCCGCGGTTCGTCTCCCGTGTTTATCTTTGTACAGCAATGTTTTCTGATTGAAAATAAAAAAGGACGCTTTACAAGCGTCCTACTTTAGCTCCAACGGGAGTCGAAGGGTTCCGCGAAAAAACGTCGTGTTTTTTCACTCCACCCCGTCTCCGTTCGCTGACGCCGCCATCCCTAGCGGCTATTCCTCCCGTAGGTCGGCGCTCACTCCGCGGTTCGTCTCTCGTGATTTTTTTGTGAAGCAATGTTTTCTGATTGAAAATAAAAAAAGGACGCTTTACAAGCGTCCTACTTTAGCTCCAACGGGAGTCGAACCCGTCTCTCCGCCTTGAGAGGGCGATGAACTAAACCGATATTCGATGGAGCCTAAAAATAAAGGCTGACTCAAGCAGTCAGCCCTTTGATTGTTCCCCAAGGAGGATTCGAACCCCCACAGTCAGAACCAGAATCTGAAGTGCTACCATTACACAATCGGGGAAAGTGTTAGATAAATATATTAAATAGGAGATTTTGTGTCAATAGGCAGGATTGCAAAAATCAATTTTTTTTCTAAAATATTGTTTATGAATTGCGATTTTTCAGATATATCGGCTTTTATTTTTGATATGGACGGTGTTCTTTTAGATACTGAACGCCTTTGTAAAATATGCTGGCAGAAAGCAGCGCTTGATTTTGAATTGAAAAATGTTGATGAAGCTTTTTATAAGTGTGTAGGGCAGGCCAGACAGGATACATTTGTTACTCTTTATGAATACTTCAAGAATCAAAGAGATGATTTTGATCCGCAAAAGTTTTATTTTCATGCTGTTGAGTATTTTAAAAATTATATAAGAGAAAATGGAGTTCCTGTAAAAAAAGGTGCTATTGAATGTTTAAAAAGATTTTCCAGACAGGGTATTCCCCTTGCCCTGGCAAGCTCAACTAGAGAAGAAGCAGTGCGGGCACAACTTACTGAAACTAAGATGATTGGATTTTTTAAGACTTTGACATGTGGAGATAGTGTAAAACACTCAAAGCCAGATCCAGAGATTTATTTAAATGCCTGCCGCTCTCTAGGATTTCCTCCTGAAAAATGTTGTGCCGTAGAAGATAGTCCAAACGGAATAAAATCAGCCTGCAATGCCGGGATGAAGGTTATAATGGTTGTTGATCAGATTCAACCTCAGAAAGATATAAAAAAAATGTGCATAAAAATTGTAAAATCCTTAGATGAGATATAAACTGTAGGTATCAGTTATTCTGTTTTGTAGTGCGAAGGTGAATGATGCATACGCAGGCAATGAACTTATTAAGTACAGGACTTGATATTTATAACATCCTCATTTGTCTCACCATGACCATATTTTTAAAGCATCATTCGAAAAAAAATCCTGCTTCTTTTTATTTTCTTTTAAGCTGTATAGTAATAATTATTTTTAATATAGCGGATATGTCTAACTGGCTTGCAGAAGGAACTTCGCCATTATGGAAAATTCCGGTTCTTCATATTCTGACTTTTGTTTATTATGCGGTTATTCCGTTTTTGTTTTTTTATTTAATCCGGTATATCGAGCAGTATTTACGACCAAAAGAAATCAGTCCGTTTTTTGTTTTGTTCTGTGTCATTTTTGGCGGTATATATGAATTAGGTGTAATAACATCCGTATTTCAGGATTTTTATTATTATATTTCTGTGGATAATATTTATCACAGAGGTCGATTTAATTATCTTTCTTCCCTCTTTTTTCTTACCCAGTTTGTAAATATTCTCATTATGATTTTAAAATACAGAAGGTGCTTTGCTGGAAAAGTATTTTTTGCTTTTCTCTCATTTGTTTTCTTTCCTCTGATTACTCAGACGATGCAAGTGATGTGGTTTTATGGACTTAGCCTCGTAAATCTTGGGATGACAATAAGTGTTTTATTAATTTTTATTAATTCATTTATTGAATTAGAAAGACATTATGAAATTACAGAAGCAGAAATTCGGGAAAAAGACCATAAACTCATAAAAATGCAGGAGCATGCAATTATTTCCCTTTCTAATCTTGTGGAAAACCGCGATTTAGAAACTGGTCAGCATGCCAGAAGAACTTCAATTTTTGTTGAGGAACTTGCCCGTCAGTGTCAGAAAGATGGCATATATAGGGATGTTCTTACAGATAAATATATACATGATATAGTCAGTGCAGCACCAATGCATGATATCGGAAAAATCGTTGTTTCGGACACAATTCTAAAGAAGCCTGGAAGGTTGACTTTTGAAGAATATGACAGAATGAAAATTCATGCTCGCGAAGGTGCTAGAATTGTTCGTCAGGTACTCAATGAAGATGATTCAGAGGATTATGTAAAGATTGCAGT
>JAZSJM010000075.1:0-3434 GCA_045534325.1 Treponema sp.
TTCGTCAGGCTGGTAGCAGTCGATGGGGTGTAGATGCTCTTCCTGCACCTGAAATGAATGACGAAGAAAAAGAAGAACTTAAACAGCTTGCAATAAGATGTGAAGATCTTGGTGCAAAAATTGATATGGTAAGTCGCAGAAAAAATAATTCAAAAAATGTAAGTGAACTTGTTTACAAACTTTCTGTGGCTCTCGGATTTAATCAGAATACCAGCATGCTGTATTTCTGTGCGGCAATGGTTTATGACGCAGGGTTTATTTCTGTGCCGGAAGAAATCTTAAGTGCAGACACACTTAATGAAGAACAGAAAGAAATTATAAAAGATCACGTAAACAATTTTTCTGAGTACTTTGATTTTGTTCCACAGAAATATCTTAATATTTTTGAAGATGCGGCACGTTATCATCATGAAAATGAAGACGGTTCAGGCTATCCAGAGGGAGTAACGAGCGAAGGTATTCCTCAGATTGCAAAGATTATTCATGTTGTAGAAAGTTACAACTCTTTAATCAGCCGTCGTAATTATCGTCAGATAAAAGATAAGGAATCTGCAATCGAAGAACTCCTTGAAAAAAAGGATTTGTATGATGAAACTGTGGTAAAGGCTTTGGATTCCATTGTTTAAAAGATAAAATTTTAGTATTATATAGCCGTTACTTTTTGTAACGGCTATTTTTTTATTGGACTATTTTTATGTGCGGAATTGTAGGTTATGTAGGTGCAAAAAATGCTGCACCGGTTTTAATAAATGCTTTAAAAAAATTGGAATATCGTGGATATGACTCTGCAGGAATCGCTGTCCTTTCGGATAGTACTGATGAGATTATAGTTAAAAAATCAAAAGGTGCATTAAAATATCTGGTTGAGAAAATCACTGGTGAGTTTGTAAGAGAATCAGAAAAAACAACTGATGAAGAAGCAGAAAAAAAACTGGAAGAGTTGATTGTAAAAACTCAAAATTTTGTAAAGGGAAACGTGGGAATCGGACATACACGATGGGCAACTCATGGAGAGCCTAGTGATATTAATTCTCATCCGCATACAAATGTAAGTGGAACAATTGCTGTAGTTCATAATGGAATTATCGAAAATTATGTAAAATTAAAAGGATGGCTTCAGGGACAGGGTGTAGTCTTTAAAAGTCAGACTGATACAGAAGTAGTTGCACATTTAATAAACTATTATTACGAACTGGAAAAAGATATTTTTAAGGCGGTTTTGCTTTCAATAAAAAAACTTGAAGGAAGTTATGCCCTGGGTGTCCTTTGTAAAGATTTTCCAGACAGAATAATTGCTGCAAGGAAAGACAGTCCTCTTATAGTTGGCGTAGGTGAAACGGAAAATTTTATTGCAAGTGATGTACCTGCTGTACTTGAATACACGAGAGAAGTTCATTTTTTGGAACAGAATGAACTTGCCGTCCTTTATAGCGATCATGTTGATTTATTTAATGATGAAGGTGAAAAGATAATCCGTAGCCCATCACATGTTGACTGGGATATGTCCAGTGCCAAAAAGAACGGTTATGCTCACTTTATGCTAAAAGAGATTCATGAGCAGCCAAAAGCTCTTACAGATACACTTCGTCCGCGCATCGTACTAGAAGATAATAAGGCTGTAGATATAAATTTTGAGGAAATAGATTTTAATGAAACCTGGAAAGAAGCAGGACGAATCGTAATTACAGCCTGCGGGACGGCTTATCATGCTGGCATGGTGGCAAAATATGCGTTTGAAAAATATGCAAGAATTCCTGTAAGCGTTGATGTTGCCTCAGAATTCCGCTACCGAAATCCTATTTTAAAAAAAGATGATATTTTTATTGTAATTTCACAGTCAGGAGAAACCGCAGACACACTTGCAGCCCTTCGTCTGGCAAAAGAAGCTGGAGCAAAGGTTATTGCAATTACAAACTGCGTTGGTTCAACTGTAAGTAGAGAAGCCGATTATGTTATTTATACCTGGGCTGGACCTGAAATTGCAGTTGCGTCTACAAAGGCATATACGACACAGTTGATGTGTTTATATATGCTGGCCATAAAGATGGCAAAATTTAGAAAAACGATAGATGAAAAAACTTATGAGATGCTTTTAAATGAGCTTATTCAGATTCCTTCAAAAGCACAGAGCATAGTTGATAATCAGACAAAAATTCAAAAATTCGCCTCTGAACAGTTTAATAAAAATAAAGTTTTTTATATTGGTCGTCAGTTTGACAGTGCATCTTCGCTAGAAAGCGCATTAAAGCTTAAAGAAGTAAGTTACATGCACTGTGAAGCTTTTTCTGCTGGAGAATTAAAACACGGACCAATAGCCCTGGTTGATGAATCTACTCTTCTTATCGCTATTGCAACAGATAGGGAACTTTATGAAAAACTTGCATCGAACATAATTGAAGTCAAATCGAGGGGAGCGTCAATTATGGTAATAACACAGGATACGAAAGATGCGTTTAAAAAGTGCGCAGATACAATTATTCAGATACCGGAAGTTTGTGATTCGCTTGCTTCCATGCTTTCTATAATTCCTGCACAGCTTTTTGCATATTATTGTTCGATTCAAAGAGGATTGAATCCAGATCAGCCTCGAAATCTGGCAAAATCTGTTACGGTGGAATAAACAGGAAAATTATGAAATTACTTTGTTTAGGCGACAGTATAATGCAGTACAATGACTGGACAACTTATCCCCAGACAGGATGGGTTCAGTTACTGGACAGATTTTTTGTTCCAGGTTTTAAAATTTTGAACTTTGCAAGAAACGGAAGAAGTACAAAAAGCTTTATTGAAGAAGGTCGTTTTGATAAGGTTTTACAGAATGCGGAAAAGGGTGATTTTGCAATTATCCAATTTGCCCACAATGACGAAAAAATTCAGGATTCCAGCAGATATACTGGTCCTGAAAAAGATGGTCAATTTCGCAAGAATCTTGAATTCATGGTAAATGAATTAAAAAAGCGGGGAGTAAATTCAATTATACTGACACCTGTAACACGATTGATTTTTGATACAGAATTAACAATAAAAAACAGTCATGGAGATTATCCTGAGGCAATAGTAGAAACAGCCGAAAAAATAAATATTCCTTGTATAGATTTAACTACTTTATCGGTAAAGTACTTTGAGTCAAAAGGTCAACACGTAAGTCGCCGCTATTTTATGAATTTTGGAGAAGGTGTCTACGAAAATTTCCCGGATGGAAAAAATGACAATAGTCATCTTCGAGCCGATGGTGCATATGTAATTTGTCGCTTGTTTGTAAGTGAACTGTTACGCTTAAGGGAAAAATGGCCGCCTTATGCAGCTTTAGCGGACTGTCTGTGTACAAAGGGTATATACGAAGATAAAGAAATTGATGATGAAAAGCTTATATGGTAAGACAAATGACAACAAAAAATGTCAGTATAATTGACCCTCATACGCTATTTTTGATA
>JAZSJM010000026.1:0-1504 GCA_045534325.1 Treponema sp.
CGTTAGCGGACAACTTTTTGATGATTACATCAACGATATGAAAATTATGCAGCATTTTGCAGAAATGAATCGAAAGGCTATGATTGAAACAATTTCTATCGGGCTTCACATCAAGGAAAGTGATATTATCGAAAGATTTACTACAATTCACAATTATATCGATACTGAAACTGAGGGTGCAATGATTTTGCGAAAAGGGGCCGTAAGTGCCAAAAAAGGTGAAAAACTTTTAATTCCTATCAATATGAGAGACGGAAGTTTAGTTTGTATTGGTAAGGGCAACGAAGATTGGAATTGTTCCGCTCCACATGGAGCAGGCCGTGTTATGAGCCGAATGAAAGCTAAAAAAACTCTTGATTTAGAAGAATTTAAATCAGAGATGTTTGGAATTTGGTCAAGTACGGTGAACAAAGATACTTTAGACGAAGCTCCTATGGCATACAAAACAATGGAGGATATCGTAGAGAATATCGGAGAAACCGCAGAAATCGTGAAAATTATCAAACCAATCTATAATTTCAAAGCGTCAGAATAAATGATAATAATTTTAAGAGATTTTCCTTTAAGATAAGTAAAATCTCTTTTTTATTTTAAATTGATTAGTGTTTTATGATATAATGATGTAATTATTTTTACAGAGGTGAATTATGGTAAAACATATTATTTTGTGGACTTTAAAAGAAATGTCTGAAGATGAAAAAACAAATGTAAAGGCAGAAATTAAAACTGGTCTTGAATCTTTAGCAGGAAAAATTCCTGGGCTTTTGGAAATAAAAGTAATTACAGAAGGCAGACTAGAAACTTCAAATGCTGATGTGATGTTAGATTCAAGTTTTGAATCTTTTGATGCTTTGAAAACTTACGCAAAACATCCAGAACATGTGAAAGTTGCTGATGAAAAAGTGCGTCCTTTTACTGCAAGTAGAAGTTGCTTAGATTTCGAGGTGTGAACTTTAGTAAGCCTCGAAACAAAGGTGAGTCAAGGGCTAGAACAAAACAGGACAAGCCGGACTTGTCCAAATTATGAAATAAAAGAGCATGAAATATAGTAACATCACCACCGCAACCTTTCTTTCTTGGCCAAATCGCTTTATTGCCCAGGTTCGTCTTTTTGATGGCACGGAAGAAACTGTTCACGTAAAAAATACAGGGCGATGCAGAGAGCTTCTTATTCCGTGGTGCACTGTTTATCTTGAAAAATCTGAAAATCCCAATCGAAAAACTTTGTACGATTTAGTGGCTGTGGAAAAACGCTACGACCAAGTTTCTAACTGGGGAAGTTATCCTTCGGCTTTTCGAAAGCGAATGAAAAACGGTGAGGAAAAATCTCTTTTATTTAACATCGACAGCCAAGTGCCAAACAAGGTTGTGTTTGAGTGGCTTCAAAATCAGGGATACAGCAAAATCAAGACAGAGTACACTTTTGGAAAATCAAGATTCGACTTCTACATGGAAAAAATTGATGAAGCCACAGGAAAAACCGAAAAAATCCTTATGGAAGTGG